>PLML01000099.1 GCA_003141525.1 Bacteroidales bacterium | reverse complement strand
TTGCAATCTAATTGGTTATTATGTTTCAGTACTAAATTAAGATTTTTGTGTGAGTCATCTTCTTCCTCCGAAAACACCTGATCTCAATAATAAAATATGCAACAGGTATAAAAAATACTTCTTTAGTTCAAGTTTAATATAAGATTAATAATTTGTATATCTCGATAATAGCGAGATGTGTATAAAGGGTAGCCTGGGGGAGGGGGTGGGGAGAGGCGATTTAACCACCTAACCCAATTTCCTTCGCCACAGTCCTCATACCCATAATACAATCTGTAATAAGCTCATCGAGAGTGACCCCAAGCATTTCAGCCCCTTTTTCTATAACAGACCGATTCACTCCGGCAGCAAACTTTTTATCATTCCATTTTTTCTTTACCGACCTTACTTCCATATCCATAACACTTTTTGATGGTCTCACAAGTGCACTTGTAGCAACCAGACCGGTCAGCTCATCAACTGCATAGATTGTCTTCTCGAGCAATGAAACTGGCTTCACATCAGAGGCCAGACCCCAGCCATGGCTCAATACAGCCCTGATATATTCTTCAGGCCAGTTATTTTCTTTCAATATTTTTTCAGTCATTTTACAATGCTGATCAGGATACATCTCATAATCAAGATCGTGAATCAACCCGATTATACCCCATTTATTTTCATCCTCTCCATGCTTTTTTGCCATATATCGCATGACACCTTCTACAGATAGTGCATGCTTCATAAGGCTTTCCGACTTATTATACTTTTTAAACAATTCAATTGCGGTATCCCTTGTTGGTGTTATAGATGACATATTTATATAATTTTTGTTAACAACTATTAGGAAGCTACTTTTTGATTTTCAGGATAGGAATTGTTGTATTAATTGTGGTTCCGCTTATATTAAGATAATATAATGAAGGGATTAGTCTGAAATCACTGATGGTAAATGAATTATTCCCGCTGAAAATATCTTTTTCAATATCATACAGTTTCACTCCTGATACATTTGTGATAGATACCTTCAGCTTATCGTCAACCTTTGAGTTAACCGTAATTGTAAGTTCATCATTGAACGGATTCGGGAATACACTTAGTGCTTCTTTTACTTCTGTATTCTCTATATTGACAGTAAGTGTGTCATTATAAGCATAATCATCTCTGTTATTAAATCCATAAGTGACAATCTTGTAAATGCCGTATTTTGACATATCAGCCATTGTCTTAAATGATACCGTTACCGAATCTCCGTAAGGAATAATCTTGTCGTCAAAATATTGTGTGACAGGTGGGGAATTGTCATTTATATAATAGGCCAGGTTAAATCCATTTATAGTGTCTTTTCCACCATTAAGAACTTTTACGGTAATGCTTTCATCTCCATACTTCCCATCGGTTGATGGTATAATAACTCTGGCAACCTGAAGATCTCTTTGTATGTAAGTTACGGGACTTGACTGTGTAAAATCGATCATATCAATCCATGCGCAATCCGAACCCATTGAAACGGAAGGATCTTTTTTGTAAGTCCATTCCATTTTATTGAGTCCGGCTTTCACAGCAACTCCCGACTGTGTCCATGGAATTTCTCCCGACTTCTTGAATATTTCGATATCATTAAGTTTGAATGAAAGGAAATCATAATTTGGTTCAGATGAAACTCTATAGAAGAACTTTACAGAATCATCCCTTGCATAAACGGCCCTTATTGCCAGTGAAGTAGACCCATTATGAGAAATCGCGCCTGATCTTGCAGAAATATTGCCATCGTAAGAACTGCCTGACGTAATAACCCATGGGATTGAACTGTGATTTAACCATGGAAAGACATTAAATGATGAGGATTCAAAACTCTCCCTTACTTTTCCGACTCTGAATGAGAAATCCTTATTTACAATATATGGACTGCAATCCAATGTCGAAGCCAATGAAATCAGGCTGCCGGTAGGCGCTGTTTCTGAAAGTTTTACCATTACAGGTATTTCGGTAACCTCTCCGAATTTTAATTCACCCGATTTAACACTCGGTTCCACGAGAGAGATATCGTCCTGCGAGCTGGAAATATTAAATTGTCCAGATATGTCGCTGCTACCCAGGTTGAGAACTTTGAAAACCAGGTTAAATGTTTCACCAGGATCAGGAATGTAATCACCGTTTCCTGAGGTTTTATCATCTATAGTACAGTTGATAATCTGGAGTTCAGGAGCGTGAATACAGACATCAATCGAGTAATGTTTTTCAGATATCTGGTCTTTCAAAAGAAGATTAAGCGTAACCACCCCCATATCCGGAACATCATTGGAAATAGATATTGCCAGTTTATTTGTAAGAATAATTTCAGATTGCGCCGTCAAAGTTCCTATTGATACTGAGTCGCTTGTAATTTTTGCAAAACCGGACGTAGTAGATATTTTAGCATATAAATTATGAGCATCAGCCAACCCAAGATTACTTAGTTTAAGTTTCAGATAGACAGATTCTCCAAAATCGGCCATGTTATTATTATTGCCCAGGCTATCGTTAATACTGCTGGCTGTAAGATTTATAAATTCTTTGTGGATATTTGAGAAACGGATCGTCTTTATTACAGGGATCTTGTTCTGACCTGTAATTACAACCAGACAGGAATCGTTTGAAAGTCCCGGCATATTAAGAGTTACTGCACCTGAATTACTTGCGAATGACGCATCCCAGAGCGTATCAAAATGAGATACAGCGACATATGCAAACTGATCAACATTAAAAGAGAGCGATTTAATACCGTTTGGCAGAGTATCGGGTAATGAAACGTTAAAGGATCCGGGCGTTCCCATAATTGGAATGACGCTTGGGTCCCCAACAAGATTATATGTCTCCCAGTAATACTTTTTTCTTGAGGAAGTGCTTGCACTGACAGCCAGATTTCCTGCATAGATAATCTGTCCCATCGTAAAATACCAGTCGGAAGGAGATTCTCCATGAGTATGGAACATCCTGTCATAAGCGCCCAGGCCTGATCCTTCATATGTTGGATCAGAAGAAATTATTCCGGGTCCAACTGCCCAGTAGTAATCTTCATCCCAATATGAGTCGTTTGAGCATCCGATGAACCCAATTGCACCTTTATCAGCTGTCAGAAGCATCCTGGTCCCAAAAGAAGTTGCCAGGTTAAACTGTGCTGTTCGGCAGGCATTACTTATTACAAACGGATACATATTCTTATTCTGCAATAATGGAATATCAGGCGATTTAATATTAACATGTAACCATCCTGAAGCGTCACCATGCCCGGTATAGTTAATAAATGCGGCACCTTTATTAATTGATGTAATCAGAGAATCCTTTCTTGCATCCAGGGCACCGGTTACACTTAACCCCGGGAAATAATAAAAGTGTTGCTCATCGATATTATTTGCTTTTGTCAGGTAATTTGTAATCGCATATTTTATCTGTCCGTTCATATAGCTGGAGTAGCCGTCATCGTAACCCGCACTGGCGATCACCCTGGAATAAAATTTATTGGTATCGGCAAACTGAAACTTCTCGTACTGAATAATTTTAGTGACGGCAGTTTTTAGTTCATTTGTATCTGCCACCGGAAGTCTGCCGATAAACATTTCGGGAATATAATCACCATTGCCATCAAATTCACCATAATACATATCTGTTATATTCTCCGTACCCCCTGCACCATAGTAGGGAACTCTGTTGACATCTCCGATAATAAGCAGATATTCAGGCGGAGGATCATTTGCAGATGAAGCATTGTAAATCCTGGTCAGCGTATCTTTTAACTGCAAATAATCATTACCAGCCAATCCGGTTCCTTTGTAGAGAATTTTAAGCTTAAAACCTTTCTGGGTTTTCCATTTAAAAAAGGGCTGAAGTTGCTTTTTAAAAGCAATATCGGTTATTATGACCATTTTAACTGGTTTGTTCGAATAGCCGGGCACTACATCTACGGGGTTGTAATTCAGTACACCTTTATCAAGCGATTCATTAAAAAGCTTGGATTGGGAGGAAAAAGATTTTGATGTGATATTGACAGAATTTGAAAATGTTATCTCAATCCTCATGGATGTAATAACTTCCAATGAGTTTGAATGGGGATTATACCTGACCGGTGATATATAGAGGTTTGCAAGTTTATTACTCCTTACTATGCCTAACGGTTCAATTCTAACCGTGTCAGATGGAAGAAATCCTCTGACTGCATATGATGCCTTATCAATTTTAAACACTGGTTTTGTTTGCTGAAATTCCTTTGTTTCACTTTCCTGGGCAGGAAAAAGAAGACCCTCTATCTTCTTTCCTGAAGGGTTAATCCTGGCAGATCTGATATCGGAGATCTTTATCCTGAATCCGGATCCATTTGGAATTGAGATCAACCGGCTGAATACCGGCAGCTCGGGTTTACCAGGATCGGACGACGGAATATGCCCCGGAATAGACAGACGATAGAATGAACCGGCATCATTGGTTAAACTTTCAACGTTGAGCTCTGATATTGAATAATTTATGATGATTGATTGATTTGTAACTGTGACATCGGTTTTCTGCAAATTACCATCATGATGGAATTTGAAACTTTTTCCCGTCTGTCCGCTGGCTGATGCTGCAAATACCAGAAAAACTGCTAATATGGTAGCCTGTTTATCTTTCCCTAAACGCATCAAAGTTAATTAATTAACGCTATGA
>PLML01000022.1 GCA_003141525.1 Bacteroidales bacterium | reverse complement strand
AATGCTGTATCGGAAGAAAAAAACGCATTCAAAAATGCTGTTATTGAAAAGGATACAGAAGTTCAAATAAGGAATCTTAAAATATTAATTACCGATGACGATGAAATATCGAGATATCTGCTTACTCTAAGAATCAAAAAATTCAGTAGAGAAATTTTAAATGCACAAACAGGATTAGAAGCCGTTGTGGCTTGTCGGAATAATCCAGACCTTGATTTGGTATTGATGGACATTAGAATGCCCGAGATGGATGGACTTGAAGCCACACGTCAAATCCGTCAATTTAACAAAGATGCAATTATCATTGCACAAACAGCCTATGGATTTTCAAGTGACAGAGAAAAGGCAATTGAAGCAGGATGTAACGATTATATTACAAAACCAATTAATATGACCTTATTGTACGAGTTAATCAAGAAGCATTGTAATAAATAGAATATGAATACTAAACCAGAGATTTATACGTATATTTTTTATTTGATTTATTTACACCGCCTATGATATTAAAGAATTAATTGAATGTTAATTAAAAACTAACACTTCTCGCAAATCTTTACCATTTTTTCTTTGTTCACAAAATTGAGAAGATTCAACATTAACATATAACAGTAATCATGAATAATGTAAAATCAACTTTTTTTCAAATCATCAAAAGAAAAGAATCGTTTTTATTTCTTATTCTTCTTATTTCGGGAATAGGTTTATTTGGTTGGTTATCTGGGAAAATGGGTTTAGCTTCTTTTTCTTTGAAATACCTTCCCATTCCACACTCATCAGCAGTAGTGTTTATTGCTTTAAGTATTCTTTTCTTCATAAATATTAATTTCGAAAAATCACAATTAATAAAATCATTAGTAACATTATCAGCAATTATTATTGCATTTTATTGTAGTTTAATTTTTCTCGACTTCCTCTTCAATTTCACATGGGATGTTGAAAATATTTTTATTAAAAATCCCGAAAGATTTGGGGATATATTAAAAGGTCGTATGTCTCCAATAACTTCATTAATGTTTATTTTTATCTGCACAAGTTTTTTAGGAATCAGGCAAAACAACTTCAATATAATCAAATATATAGGTGGCAGTTTCTCATTATTGGCATTTTTTGCATCTTCAGTTTTATTAATAGGATATCTTTATAAAGCACCGCTTCTTTACGGTAGTAAAACTATCCCTGTTTCATTACCATCTGCTATTTGCTTTTTGTTATTCAGCATTACATTACTTCGGGAATCCGAATTGAAATTTTGGACATTCAATCTGATAGAAGATAATAAAGTTGTACTTCAACTGTTAAAATCGTTTTTACCCATTGTTGTTTTCATGGTTATTTTACAAGGATTTTTAGATACTGTTTTTTCTTTCAAGGATATTAATCCACCACTTACAACGGCACTAATTTTAGTGACAATTGTCGTTATTACTATTTTTCTTATATTTAGAGTGTCAACGATCTTTGGTGTTCAGTTACAGAGAGCAGAACGAGCATTAAGAGAAAATGAATCTTCATTACGGGATGCTCAGGAAATAGCCAAAATGGGTAGTTGGGAATTGGATATGGTTACACAAAAAACCAATTGGTCAGATAATTATTTTGCTATTTTTGGATTTAAGTCCACCGAGGTTGAATCATCCTTCGAATTAATCAGAAACAGAATTCACCCTGATGATGTTCTTTCTCTTGACGAAAATTATGCTATCATAATGAAGGACAAAACTCCTTCCAGTATTGAATTACGATTAATTCAACCTGACGGCACATTTAAATGGATTCAAAACAATATGTCTCCAGTTATTGAAGATAATATTCTTGTTAAATTAAAAGGTGTGATTATCGACATTACTGAGCGCAAACTGGCAGAACTGGCACTTAAAGAAAATGAACAAAATTTAAAAGAAAGAATTAAAGAATTAATAGGTATATATTCCCTTGGACTATTGACAGAAAAATTTGTAAAACAGGAAGATATTTACAATGAATTTGTAAATAATGTTGTTCCCGCAAGTATGCAGTTTCCTGAAAAAGTTTTTGTTTCGCTTAAAATTGAAAGTAAAAAATATTGCAATATTGAAAACTTCAAACTGTTAAAAAACAGAAAATATTTGTCTGCCCCGATTAATATATTTGGGAAGCAAGAAGGAGAATTAATTGTGGCTTACATAGAAGACCTACCATTTATTGATTATTTTGAACAGAAACTTATAGAAAACTATGTAAATAGGATTTCAATATTTACAGAACGTATTAAAACACAACAAATACTTAAAGAAAATGAAACAAAATTACATCAACTCAATATAGACAAAGACCGTTTTATAGCGATACTTGGACACGATTTAAGAAGTCCGTTTACTACACTTCTGGGTTTATCAGAAGTATTGACAGAAGATATTCGCAAACTCAATATTGACGAAATTGAAAATCACGCAAATAATATTAATAAATCCGCACGAAACACCTTTAATTTGCTGGAAGACATATTGCTGTGGGCAAGAACACAACAAGGTAAAATTCCTTTCAAACCACAAATATTGAGTTTTAAAGATATTTGCATGAATATCCTTGAAATTCTTAAACCAAATGCTGATGCAAAAAACATCGCAATTAATTATATTGCAACTATAATACTCCCCAAAATTAGG
>PLML01000072.1 GCA_003141525.1 Bacteroidales bacterium | reverse complement strand
CTTTTCCTGAAACTTTGCATATGTCTCATTAGAAACCTGTTTCAAAAATACAGAAGGAGCCCGACGGGAATAGTTTATGGCAGTTTTCAATTGTTTTCTGAACAGATCAGCTGAAATACCAAGAAGGTCGCAAAATCCTGTTGTGTCGATTTTTGTTACCTGAGAAGGGACAACCATCAGATCGTAAGCAGCCTGATTAAAAACTATCAGTTTCCCATTTCTGTCATATATAAGCCCGCGGGAAGGATACTGTGTAACATATCTCAGAACATTATTATCGGCTGAAAGTCTGTATGTGTTTTTTACAACCTGAATAATAAACAACCTGACTAACAAGCCAAGTATAGCAAGCACTATGAGTGCCATTATAACATATTTCCTGTTAATGAATGAATCTTTCATAATTCGGGATCAATTACTTTCCTCTTCTGTAAAATTCAATCAGGAGAATAAAAGTCATGGAAAAGAGCGTACTTAGCAATACTCTGAGCATTGTTCTGAAAAAATCTGCTAACCGGAAGACCTCAAGGTAAAAAAGAGTTGTATGATGAAAGAGTACAATCAGCAATGAATATGTGAGAAACCATCTGAAACCATATATCATCATTGAAGGGTCGGATCCTGATTCATATCCATCGCGGGGAGATACAATTCTCAGAACATATGGGCGAACGAATCCGGCAAGAACAGTCGCTGAAGTATGCATTCCCGGAGAGCCTGAAAAGAAATCGACTATCAGTCCGGTTGCAAAGGATAGCAGAAGCAGCAGCCATGATGGTATTTCAATTGGTAAAAGAAGTATAAACATTATATATACGTAAGGATTAACATATCCGCTGAACTGGATATTATTAAAAAGCAATACCTGAAGAAGCAAAAGCAGGATAAAAATCAGACCAAACCTTAAAATTGAATTGATCATTGAAATAATTTTTCAAGTTGCTGTTGTTCCGTTTTCTTCATATTACCAATGACATCCACAAAATGCAATTTTTTAAAATCAGTAGACAGCAAAATAGTAATTTTATAGAAATCGCCGCCAAATTTCTCATAATCGCTTACCGTACCAACTAACTCACCTTCGGGGAAAATTGCCGAATAACCTGTCGTCTCAATGGTATCCCCAACATTTACAAGAACATGCTGAGGTATCTCACTTAAAATAGCATACCTGTAATCCCTGCCGTCCCAGTTCAGCGAACCGAAATAACCATTTGATTTAATCCTGGCGCTTAATTTAAAATCGAGATTCAGGAGAGACATGGCGACAGAATAGTTTTTGGAACATCCGACAATTACTCCTGCAACACAATTAGCAGAAATAACAGCCATGCCAACTTTTATGTCCTGACTTTCTCCCTTGTTAATAGTAAAAAAATTCTTCTGCCGGTTTATTGAATTTTCAATTACTTCAGCTGAGGAGTGAAGATATTGCTGTCTATGTACAGAATCATCTACAGAAAAAAAAAGCGAACTCTCTCTTCTGACCAGTTTTGCTATGCTGTTTTTTAAAGCAATATTTTCTGCTGCAAGCTTTTCGTTTATCTCGTGCAGACTCAGGTATGACTTTGTATTATTAATCCTTTTTTCAATTCCGCTAGTCATTCCCCTGACACCATTAACCAGTCTGGAGTTATGATAATTATTCCTGGTCGAAAGCAAATAAAAAGCTATTCCTTCAAGAAAAAGAAAGATGATCAGGTTATTGTATCTGGCCAGAAAATTCAGCAGATTTCTCATTCACACTGTAAGATTATCTCATCAGGAACGGAAACTTATCGACATTTTTCAGGGCAACACCAGTACCACGCGCAACAGCGTGCAAAGGATCTTCCACAACATTAAAAGGGATATTGATCTTATCGGTCAGCCTCTTATCAAGACCTCTCAGTAAAGCACCTCCACCGGCGAGATAGATCCCCTTGTTAACTATATCGGCGTAAAGTTCAGGCGGTGTCTGCTCCAGAACGTTTAAAAGAGCTGCTTCTACCTTAGATAAAGATTTATCGAGGCAATAGGCTATTTCCTGATATGAAATTGGTATTTCGATAGGAAGTGCTGTCATAATATTTGGACCTCTCACAATAAAATCAGCCGGAGGATTATCTATGTCGGGAAGAGCTGCTCCCACTCCGATTTTAATGTCTTCTGCCGTGCGTTCACCTATTTTAATATTATGCTGATGACGCATATATGCCTGAATATCAGCTGTAAACCCATCTCCTGCGATTCTTATCGATTTGTTACAGACGATACCGCCAAGAGCAATTACTGCTATTTCGGTAGTACCGCCACCAATATCAACCACCATGCAACCTTCAGGAGCCTCAACATCGAGACCAATCCCTATCGCTGCCGCCATTGGTTCATAAATCATATAAACATCCCTTCCGCCTGCATGTTCCGATGAGTCACGCACTGCACGGATTTCCACTTCGGTGCTGCCTGAAGGTATACAAACAACCATTTTAAGTGATGGGGCGAAAAGACGAGGTCCTTTGTTGATCATTTTGATCATTCCCCTTATCATCAGCTCTGCAGCATTGAAATCAGCAATTACGCCATCACGTAAAGGTCTGATAGTCTTAATGTTTTCATGAGTCTTCCCATGCATCTGTCTTGCTTGTTCACCTATTGCAATCAGCTTCCCGGTATTTTTATCGATTGCCACTATAGATGGCTCATCGACAACAATTTTATCATTGTGAATAATGATAGTGTTTGCGGTTCCGAGATCGATTGCAATCTCCTGTGTTAAAAATGAAAATAATCCCATTATATGAGCTAATTAATTTAATATTTAGTGCCTAAAATGTCTGATTCCTGTAAATACCATCGCTATTCCATTTGAAGAACAGTAATCAATTGATTCCTTATCCCTAACTGATCCTCCGGGCTGCACTATTGCAGTTATCCCGGCTTTGTTGGCAATTTCAACACTGTCGGCAAAGGGGAAAAATGCATCGGATGAAAGAACTGATCCGGTGAGATCGAAGCCAAATGATCTTGCTTTCTCAATAGCCTGTTTCAACGCATCCACTCTCGAAGTTTGTCCTATACCGCTGGCACACAGCTGACTGTTCTTTGCAATCACTATTGCATTCGATTTACTGTGCTTAACAATTATATTGGCAAAAACGAGATCTTCCAATTCTGCCGGTTCAGGAGCTCTGGTTGTAACTGGTTTCATCTGTTCAGCTGATTCGGTGCTTGTATCTCTTTGCTGCCATAATACTCCGTTTAAAAGTGACCTGAAGAAATAATTGGTCCTGTCAGAGTCCTTTCTGAGAAGAATTATCCTGTTCTTTTTTTGTTTAAGAATTTTCAGCGCAGAGGCTGTAAAATAGGGAGCGATAATTATTTCAAAAAATATTTTATCTATCTCTGCTGCAGTCACTTCATCCACAGAAGTATTAGTAACGATTACTCCTCCATAGGCGGAAACGGGATCGCATGCCAGAGCATCGTTCCATGCATCAAAGGAATTATTCCTTGAAGCAACACCACATGCATTGTTATGCTTGATGATCACATATGTTGGCATTCTGAATTCATCAATAAGGTTCAGGGCGGCATCAAGATCGAGAAGGTTATTATATGATATTTCTTTCCCATGTAGTTTATCGAAGATCAGGTCAATATCCCCGTAAAATATCCCTTTCTGATGTGGATTTTCTCCGTATCGTAAAGGATATGAGATATTTATGCTCTCTCTGAAAGCCGGGATTAAGGCCCGGATATTAAAATAGCTGAAGATGGCAGCATCGTAGTGGGAAGATGTCTGGAATGCTTTCGCTGCAAAAAGTCTTCTGTCAGTAATTGAGGTATATCCTTGTTTTTCCTGCAATAAGGTAAGAACATCAGCGTACTGTTCTCTACCTGAAACAACAAGAACATCATTATAATTTTTTGCAGCAGCTCTTATCAATGAGATACCGCCGATATCAATCTTTTCAATGATCTCTTCCTCTGCATCAACCGATTTTACTGTCTCTTCAAATGGATAAAGGTCCACTATCACAAGGTCTATCTCAGGGATTTTAAATTTTGAAAGTTGTTCAAGGTCTCCGGCGTTCTCTCTTCTGGCCAGGATGCCTCCAAAAACTGAAGGGTGAAGAGTTTTAACCCTGCCGCCAAGAATAGAAGGATATGATGTGAGATCTTCGACTTTTTCCGCAGGTATATTAAGATCATTTATAAAACTAAAAGTCCCTCCTGTTGAATATATCTTTATATCTAATTTATAAAGAATTTTGACTAAATCGGCTAATCCCTCTTTATAAAAAACTGAAATCAGAGCACTTTTAATTCGTTTGTCACTCATTATATGATAATTACGACCGTCGTTGGATGTCCTTGTTCTGGCGTCTAAAAATAGATATTTTTTTATTAACCTCATACATTATAATATGATTATTAGCGTTAAATGATTTTCGTATCTTTGACGAAAAGAAATAATATCTAAAAAAAGCAAAATGTTTTTCAGGCTACTTAAAGAGGGTTTTATATTTGCGGGTAACTCAATTATTGTTAATAAATTAAGGACTTTCCTTTCACTTTTTGGCATTACAATAGGAATCTTTTCGATTATTTCGGTATTCACCGTACTCGACTGGATGGAAAAATCGATCCATGACTCAATTTCATCTTTAGGAGATAATGTGATTTATGTCAATAAATGGCCCTGGGGACTCAATACCAATTTGCAGTGGTGGGATATCATCAAATGGCCTGTCGTTTCGAAAGATGATTATCAGGCCGTTCTGAACAGGTCTACAAAAGCTGCAACAGCATGCTTTACAGTAACCCAGCCTGAACCGATAAAATACAGGAAAAATCTCGCCAGTGATATTAATGTCTGGGCAGTTACTCCCGAATTTGATAATATCAGATCATTTGAAATAGAAAAAGGTCGTTATTTTTCACCGGAAGAATCGGCTTCGGGTAAAAATGTCGCAATTGTTGGGGCTGTTATTGCGGAGAGATTATTTGATAAAGCTGATCCTGTCGGCAAACAGGTCACAATTTCAGGAAAAAGAACCGAAATTATAGGTGTGTTTAAAAAGGAAGGTACAGGAGGAATAGGTGATAATGGAATGGATGAGCAGACCGTAGTTCCATTTAACTTTGGCAAGACCTTTATAAACATGAAAAACATGTTTCTCAATGCTACTTTAATGGTCAAAGCCAAAGAAGGTGTGCCAGTGCAGGAATTAAGTGATGAAGCAACAATGATTTTAAGAGCATCCAGAAGACTTCAGCCTAATGAGATAGAAAATTTTTCAGTGAACAGGGCAAGTCTTATCTCACAAAGTTTTAACGGCGTTTTTGCCGGAATAAATATTGGAGGCTGGGTAATAGGCGGATTTGCAATACTTGTAGGAGGATTCGGAATAGCTAACATAATGTTCGTATCAGTCAGGGAAAGAACAAATATTATTGGCATTCAAAAAGCCCTCGGAGCAAAGAAATTTTTTATACTTCAGCAGTTCCTGGTCGAGTCCGTTCTGCTTTCAGTAATTGGTGGATTACTGGGAGTTTTGATGATATTTATTGCCACTCTTGTTATTAATTACCTCTATGATCTGAATATGTATCTGACAGTATCAAATATGTTTCTTGCAGTTTTCATATCAGGATTAATAGGTATTGTGGCTGGTTATGCCCCTGCGAATGCTGCTGCTAAAATGAATCCTGTTGAAGCAATAGGCTTTTCATTTTGATCTTATCCTGTTCTTATCTATCCACCTGGTTAGCTGAACAAACTGATCAACAGATAGTTGTTCTGGTCGTAATCCGAATTCATGGTAATCATCACGTTTAAGTTCAAATGCAGCTCTCACTGAGTTCCTTAATGTCTTCCTGCGCTGATTAAAACAAGCTTTGACCACCCTGAAAAACAATATTTCGTCGCAATCAATATTTTTAACATCGTTCCTAATTAATCTGATTACTCCTGATTTTACTTTTGGAGGAGGTGAAAAGACATTTTCAGGGACAGTAAAAAGATACTCGGTTTTATAGAATGCCTGGAGCAGCACACTCAGGATACCATATGTTTTTGAACCGGGTCCTGCACAAATTCTCTCAGCAACCTCCTTCTGCAACATTCCTGCAATCTCAACTACTTTTTCACGATGTTTCAGTACCTTAAATAATATCTGCGTGGAAATATTGTACGGGAAATTCCCGATTATAGCCATTTTTTCAGTGAAATACTTATCAATATCCAACGAAAGAAAATCACCGGTAATAACATTGTTCAGTTCAGGAAAGTGTTCCTTGATATAATGAACCGATTCGTTGTCAATTTCAATTACTCGGAAATCATTAAATCCTCTTCCCAGGAGATAGCCGGTAAGTATACCCATACCTGGACCAATTTCAAGGACAGAGCTGTATCCTGCTCCCGTAAGGGAATTGGCAATTTTGTTGGCAATACCTGCATCTCTTAGAAAATGTTGGCCCAGATTTTTTTTCGCATAAACTCTGCTTCTGTGTTCCATATTAGTTCAGATCATTCTAATGCTCTGTGATATATGGCCCTATTCCCTTATACCTGTATCAATTCTCTCCCGAACTTCCTCAGGATTGGTAATTTCAGCGATTCCAGAAGTGCAATGAAACGCTTCAGCCAATTGTAATATAGTGTGATGAAGAGACCAAAAATCATAATCCATACTACCATCATATTAAATATCATGGTCTCTATTTTCAGATTCCCAAGTTCTTTAAAGGGAGCAAAAAAATGAGCACGTCCGAATTTTGAACCTGGCGCCATGAATATAGGATCGGCCTTTTGAATAAACTTATTATCTGTTTCATATATTCTGCTTTCACCAAGATTGTTAAGGACGAAATCCGCAAGTCTTTCATTATAGTTTTTTGCCCTTATATTAAGAAACTTCTCCTCTCCCATCCTTTTTGAAATCTGTTTATAGAGGGTATCATGTTCGTCGGATAATAATCTGCTTTTCATTCTGAATGAGGTTCTTAAACTGTCCAGTAATATTTTGGCCTCTTTGGCCACAAGTACATTGAATTCCTGATAATTCATATCCTTTATCCAATTCCCGGGCATAATTCCTGAAACTGATGCAAGGGAACTAATATGATAATTAAGCTTTTTGAAATTTGCTTCAGTATCTTCCTTATAATCAGGGTTCTTCCCTGCAGCAAGACACATATCGACCTTGACTTTCAATTTAGGTAAAAGAAATGAGGTATACCAGTCGCACTGGCTTTTTTCCATTTCATATTTAAAGAACGGCTTTTCAAATTCATTGTCTTTAAACTGCTCAACACATAATGCTTCATATGCCCATCGGGTTACCATAAGATCACCCACTACCGGAACATAAATTTTTTTGCTTATTGATTTGTGAAGGTCATCAAATTTTATCATGGCGCCACCAAGCAGGAGTTGCGGAACAAGGATCAACGGAATGAGGATATAAATGCTGACTGCCGTACGCATTCCTGCGGAAATATTTAATCCCAAAAGGTTACCGAAACAGGCTGTTGAGAAAAGTATAATCCATTGCTGGAAAAGCATTCCCCTGACTTCGAGAATTAAATCAGCAACCAGTATAAAAGACAACGACTGTATAGCAGATAAAGTAAACAGAAAGTTAATCTTTGAAAGAAGATAACTTAATCTGCTCAAATCCAGAAATTTCTCTCTTTCAAGAATTTTCCTGTCCCTGAAAATCTCCTCAGCACTCACCGTCAGTCCCATAAACAGTGCAACAATAACTGCCATGAAGAGAAAAATCGGATAATTCTTGTTATCTGCAAAAGTGTAAATACCATTTTCGCTGAACTTTGAAATATAACCGAGTATGAAGGCCAGTAATGGAGCCTCTACAAGGTTAATTGCCATATATTGGCGGTCAGCCAGTTTCCTGGTAATGTTTCGGTTTATGAATGTCCTGATCTGGTCTGTCTTTTTAGGGACCCTGAAGTTGCTCGGAGGAATAACTGTTTTGGATGATTTTTCACCAAGAACAGGCATCATCTTCTTCTTATACTTTTCATACCACTCTTTTGGGCTTATCTGTCTCTCCTTTCCCGGATAACCCGAATTATCAATTACCTTAACCTCAACAATATTCAGAATGTTATCAGTCTCAACATTTCCGCAATTAGGGCATTCGCTTTCACCGGCATTTGCCTGTGATGTTTCGGTTTTGAAATATACCAGTGCTTCAACAGGATCTCCGTCATAAATCATATAACCACCTTTATCAAGAAGCCACAGTCTGTCAAACATCTTAATAATATCCGATGATGGCTGATGTATGATTGCAAAAACCAGTTTCCCGCTTAATGACTGATTTTTCAGCAGGCTCATCACTTTGTCAGCATCAAAGGAGGATAAACCGGATGTTGGCTCGTCAATAAACAGAACCACGGGTTCGCGCATAAGTTCGAGTCCAATGTTCAGCCGTTTCCTCTGACCCCCGCTTACTTTCTTATTCATTATATCTCCTACCTGCAGGTCCTTTATTTCATAAAGGTCCATCTCCAGGAGAACCTTTTGAACAGTGTTATTTAACTGTTCCTCATTATAATCCCCAAAACATAACCTGGCATTAAAATAGAGATTTTGATAAACTGTAAGCTCCTCAATAAGCATATCATCCTGAGGAACAAATCCTATCAGCCCTTTAAGTTCTTCTGAATCTTCATTAATATCGTACCCGTTAATGAAAATATTACCTGAGGTAGGTTTGATCTTGCCATGCAGTAAATTAAGCATCGTGGTCTTACCTACCCCGCTGCCTCCCATAATGCCAATCATGTTACCTGATTCGACCCTGAAATTCATTTTTTGCACTCCGTTATCGGAGTTTTTGAACTGAAATTCAATTTCATGGCCTTCGAAAAATATCTTTTCAGGGAATTTCCTTGAAACAAATTTTTTGTAAATTTTTGAATAATAAATCGGATCAATACCCTGCCCTTTTATATTCACTCCACGATCAAGAAGATAGGGCCTGCATGCAATAATATCCCTTCCTTTAAAATAGAGAACGAGGGAACCATCGTATGTAAAAATAAGTGTCCCCGTACTCTCAATATGCATCACAACAAGATGCCCTTTGAACCCTTTTAGTCTTATATGACGCCACTGATCGTAATTTTTATAACTGCCTGATCCAGATAATTCAGGATTATCGCTTTCAATTATGAGAATACATTCGGGGGATACCTCATCATACGATCTGCCGATCATGAAAGCAATTGCATTATCATATTCTTTTTTTGATATATTGAAAGTCCTTGAGACGATGTCTATTATTGTTTTCTCCTGTTCGGAGATCATTCCGTCTTCAAATGCAAATTCAATCAACTGGAGAAAAACGATCATCCTCTCTTCGAGAAACAGCCCTTTTTTTATTTGCCGGCAGATATTTGTTATCTGAAATGAGATAAGGGATTCGTCATCAGCTAGTTCCGCTTTATCGACACTTTTAAGTTCATTGGAATAAAATTCAAGGTTATTCTCGAAGAGGGCATAGTATTCTTCTTCAAGCTCCCGGTTAAGATATCTTCTGAGGTAACTGCGCAGAATTTTTTTCCCCCTTGATGATATTCCGGCAGGGTTAATAGTCGAAACAATGGCAAAAATATGGATTAAGGCAAGTAATACCGATTCCCTCATAAAAACATTAAATAAAAAAAGACCGCAAAGTAAGATTCTTTGCGGCCAAAGACTTATGAAATAATTATTTCACTATTTCCTCTCTAACAGCAACAATAACCTTGGTTATGTCATTAATATTCTGCTCAGTAAGGCTTGTGCCGAGTCCTTCATATACTTTATTTACAGGATCGAGCAACTTTACAAAATCACCTATCATTGGATCGTTAAGATATGGCTTGGTAATTTCGAGATAAAGATCAAATGATTTTTTCTGCTCAAGCAAAACCTTGGATATACCTGCAACCTGGTATGCTGCATCCGAAACCTGAGTTGTAAGATACATGCCTTCAATCCATGCACCTCCAACAACAAGAAGAGCTAATGGCTGCTGATCGTTATCATACAGATATGCATAAGTGTCATTAAATTCACTTGTAAGTATTTTAACCAGCGTATCCCTGTTATCAAAATTTTGTTTTATTTCCGTATACAAATCTTCTTTATAAACTTTTGACATGTTGAGTTCATTGGAAAGAGATTTTATAGCTTCAAGATAATCGAGTACCTCCTGCACTTGATTATACAGTGTTGCATAACTCAGATCGGCTCCAAAAGCGCCAAGGTTCATTGCCCTTTTTTGATTGGTGAAATACTTCTTGGTGTTTTCAACCGGATTTGTTATCCCTATGCTGTAACCAACTTCAAATTCAGTGAGCATCTTAATCACTTCTGCCGATGTGGGTAAAGGGTAAACATTTTTCTCTATCTGACTTTGAATTACTTCAACTTGTTGTTTTTCTTCTTTTTTCTGTTTCGCACTTGATTTGTCTTTGCATGAAGTGAGACAGGCGGAACTTATTATCAGCAATGGAAGTATAAAACCTGCAAAAATCTTTTTCATCTTAAGTCAATTTAAATTTTAAATACTCATTTAAAAACGTCCATAAAAGTAATAAATAATATTGAAACTAACATGTGCCTGGAGACTGGAGTGACTAAAATGCTTAAAATTCTTATGAAATAAAAACAAATTTCACCGCTGATTGTTTTTTTTGCCACAAAAAAGGTTTTAACCATGTTCGAAAAATCATATATAATCTTCAATTTTTGAACCTCCACTTTAGGCACTCCGAAATCTGGGAACTCCAATCAATTGGCACTTTATGGAACTAATCGGACTACTGATCGATGATCCTTATGCCGTTTCCAATTTTTATATATCTTTAAGCCCCTGAAACAAGACCATTTATTAGAATGTGGAATTTTGATGAACCTGCCATAAGAGAGGGCACTGACTGTATTAAGTATGACCGCAGGAAAGAGACATTTGGTATAAAAGATGTTATACCAATGTGGGTTGCAGATATGGATTTTAATACCCCCGATTTTATTGTAGAGTCCCTTCAGAAATGTCTTGAACATAAGATTTATGGCTATTCTTTCCGCCCTGCAGAATATTTTCTGTCGATAATCAACTGGATAAAAACCAGACATAACTGGTCAGTTGAAAAAGAATGGATCTCCTTTTGTCCGGGCATTGTTCCCGCACTAAATTTCTGCACTCTTGCTTTTACCCAGGCCGGTGATAGTATTATTGTTCAACCCCCTGTCTATTTTCCTTTCTTTTCAGCCGTAGAAGCTCATGGCCGAAATCTGATCTATAACAGATTGATCGAAGCTGAAGGGAAATGGGTTATGGATTTCAATTCCCTGATCGCCGGAATTGACAGCAAAACAAAAATGATAATTATTTCCAACCCGCATAATCCGGTTGGAAGAGTATGGACACCCGAGGAACTCAACAATCTGGCTGATATCTGTCTGAAAAACAATATTCTGATCCTCTCAGATGAAATACACTGCGATCTTGTCCTGCCCGGTTTCACATATACTCCAATGGCATCGCTTTCTGAAAAAATCGCAGAAAATACAATTACTCTAATAGCTCCAAGCAAGACATTTAACCTGGCTGGCCTCTCTACATCATCAGTAATTATTCCGAATCCTGTTTTAAGAAAATCATTTAACCGGATAGTTGATAATCTTCATGTGGGAAACGGTAATATCTTTGGAAATACAGCTTCAACGGCTGCTTATACTTACGGGCATAAATGGCTCGATGCTCTGCTTGATTATATTGACAACAATATAGAATTTGTTAAGGACTATTGTACAAAAATGATACCCGAAATCATTCCTGTTCAGCCCGAAGCGACTTATATGATCTGGTTGGATTGCAGGAAGTTCGGAATGTCGGCAAAAGATCTCCAGAATTTTTTTATAACCAAAGCCGGAGTTGGAATGAATGAAGGTTCTACTTTTGGACCCGGAGGTGAAGGGTTTATGAGAATGAATCTTGGTACAACACACCAGACTGTAATAAAAGCCATGGAACAGATTGAAAAGGCTGTTGCCTCAATAAGGTAATTTTAAATGAAATGCCAACATTTGAATAAACGAATTAAGAATTAAGTACTGCATCATAATGATAGAGAAAATAAAAGTGAAGCTTACTCTTGAAGATGGAATGGTATATAGCGGCAGATCATTTGGAGCTCCTGTCCCCGCTGCGGGAGAGGTGGTTTTTAATACTGCTATGACAGGTTATCCTGAAAGCTTAACCGATCCATCCTACCGTGGACAGATCCTGTGTCTTACTTATCCGCTTGTTGGCAATTATGGAGCTCCCGGGAAAAGTGAAGAAAATGATCTGTATCGTTTTTACGAGTCCTCCTCCATACATATTTCAGGTCTGATTGTTTCTGATTACTCATTTGAATACAGCCATTGGAATGCAACTGAAAGCCTCGATGAATGGCTGAAAAGAAATAATGTCCCGGGAATTTATGGTATAGATACTAGAGCTCTGACTAAAAGAATCCGTGAGAAAGGAGCCATGCTTGGCAAAGTTGAACCAGCAGAAACAGAAATAAGTTTTTATGACCCGAATAAAGTGAATCTTGTTGCAGAAGTCAGTACTCATGAAAAAAAAGTCTACGGATCGGGAAAATATAAGATAATACTGGTTGACTGCGGAGTTAAGTATAATATAATAAGAAACCTGTTAAAGAGAGATACTACGATTATAAGGGTACCCTGGGACTATAACTACCACAATGAAGATTTTGACGGTCTTTTTCTTTCGAATGGTCCGGGTGATCCTAAAATGTGCGGAATAACAATCGGGAATATTAAAAAATCTCTTGCAGGAGACAAACCTGTTTTCGGAATCTGTCTTGGTAACCAGTTAATGGCTCTTGCTTCAGGAGCTGATACCTATAAACTGAAATATGGACACAGAAGCCATAATCAGCCCGTTCTTCAGGTTGGTACCGATAAAGCTTATATCACTTCTCAAAATCATGGATTTGCTGTAGATAATAAAACACTGGGTCCGGACTGGGAACCACTATTCATCAATATCAACGATCAGACGAATGAGGGGATGAAACACAAAAATAAACCCTTCTTCTCAACCCAGTTTCACCCCGAGGCATCAGGCGGACCTACTGATACTGATTATCTGTTTGATGTATTTATAGATAATATCAGGGAATCAATTGGATAGGGACATGCCATGGCATGTCCCTACCTCATCATGTTAACGAATTATTCCCTTTCGTCACATGATGCATCATTTTGTCTGCAAGTTCGGCTGCTGTTCTGTTTTTGAAACATTTCATCCGGTTCTCAAATATTTCGGCAATCTCTTTGTTGCAGAGATTACCTATACTCCCTTCATGAACATAATCTGACAGCGAAGTTCTCGAGAATGTGGAATTTCTCACCATTTCCGATACTGCCTTATAAGCATCTCTGAAAGGGATTCCCTGTTTAACCAGCCTGTTTACCTCTTCCGTACTGAAGATTGAATTATATAATGGATTTTCGGTTATATTCTTCTTTATTTTAATGTTATTAAGCATTAAAAGCATAATTTCAATACACTCCCTCAATTCTCCGAACGCATCAAATATAAGCTGTTTAAGTAGCTGAAGATCTCTATTGTATCCTGATGGCAGGTTGGTTGTCAGGATTGCAATCTGATTTGGCAGGGTTTGTAGAATATTTGATCTGGCTCTTATTAGTTCGAAGACATCGGGATTTCTTTTCTGTGGCATAATGCTCGAACCTGTAACATATTCATCGGGGAAATCAATGAATCTGAATTCAGAAGTCATGTAAAGACATACATCCATTGAAAACCTTGAAAGGGTTTGTGCGACAGAGGCCAGCGCTGAAGCAATACCCATCTCAATTTTGCCCCTGCTAAGGCTTGCATAGGCCGAGTTATAAAGAAGATCATCAAATTCCAGGAGTTCAGAAGTCAGTTTCCGGTTTATTGGCAATGTTGTTCCATAACCGGCAGCAGTGCCAAGAGGATTCTGATTGTTCAGGGCTCTTGCTCCCGACAGGAGCAGAACATCATCGACAAGACATTCGGCATATGCACCGAACCATAAACCAAACGACGAGACCATTGCAGGCTGCATGTGAGTATAGCCTGGTATAAGAACCTCTTTATATTGTTCGCTCAACGCCTGTAACCTGCTAAATAGTTTCCGGATCAGAACGGAAAGCTTATCGATCTCCTCCCTGGTATAAAGACGGATATCTACCAGAACCTGGTCGTTTCTTGACCTTCCTGTGTGAATTTTTCTCCCGATTGTACCCAGAATTGAGGACATCTCCTTTTCAATCTGTGAATGGATGTCCTCAACATCTTTTTCAATAAGGAGGCTGCCTTCCTCATCCCAAACAAATAAAGAATGAAGGGCTTTTAACAAGCTGTTTTTTTCATCTTCTGAAACTAACCCGACATTCTCGAGCATTATCACATGAGCCATCGAACCGATTATATCCCATTTTGTAAGAGCCAAATCGGTTTTTCTGTCTTTCCCTGCAGTAAATTCGATAATTGCAGGTTCGGGATTAATCCCTTTTTCCCAGAGTTTCATTTTGTTGATTATTAGAGAATCATTAATTGATTTGTTTTACTTCGTGATACTTTGTGCTTTCCTTCGTGTTCCTTTGTGGTTAAATAAATTATTTATTACCACTAAGGTACACAAAGATTCACACGAAGGTTCACAAAGGATTTTAAAACAGCACTACTTACTTCTTCTGACTGGCTTCAACAATTGCCCTGTGAGCCATCAGTCTGATTGCATTTATTCTAATGAATCCCTTACTGTCAGTCTGATCAAATCCCCCTTCGATATCCATACTTGACAGCTTTTTGTTATAAAGAGAAGATGGCGATTCGCGACCTTCAATAAGCACATTGCCTTTATACAGACAGAGATGAACACTACCATCAATAAGTTCCTGACTCTTTTCAATAGCGGCCATAAGAAAATCCATTTCCGGGCTGAACCAGAAACCATTATAAATAATCTCAGCAAATTTTGGGGTGAGCATGTTTACAAGCCTCATTACTTCCCTGTCCATTGCTATTCCCTCAATATCCTTGTGGGCAATATGTAGAACTGTGGCTGCAGGAGTTTCATAAACTCCTCTCGATTTTATTCCTACGAATCTGTTTTCTACCATATCGAGGAGCCCGATACCGTTTTTCCCTGCAATTTCATTCAGATAGATGTACATATCATAGGAATCTTCCTTTACGGTTCCATCTTCTTTGTTGACTAGCTTCACCGGGATCCCATTTTTGAAATGAATAACAATCCTTGTTTCTTTATCGGGGGCATCCTGTGGCATAACCATCTTTTCGAGCATACTCTTGTGCAGTGTATACATAGGGTCCTCCAGGATTCCTGCTTCATGACTGATATGCATAAGGTTATCATCCTCACTGTAGGGCTTATCGATACTAGCCTTCACAGGGATCTTTTTTTCTGAAGCATATTTTAGAAGATCAGTTCTTCCCTTAAATGTCGCCAGGAACTCTTTATCCTTCCATGGGGAAATGACTTTAACACCGGGCATCAGAGCATAATAACATAATTCGAATCTCACCTGGTCATTGCCTTTGCCCGTAGCACCGTGTGCAACTGCATTGGCTCCTTCAGCTTTAGCTGCTTCAATCTGTTTTTTTGCAATAAGAGGTCTGGCCAGAGCCGTGCCAAGCAGGTACCTGTCCTCATATATAGCATTTGCCATTATAGCTTTAAGAACATAGCCATCTACAAATTCCCTTTTCAGGTCTGCTATTATCACTTTTGATGCTCCGAGCAATAATGCCTTCTCTCTGCATGCTTCAAAATCGTCAGCCTGACCCACATCAGCCACAAAAGCAATGACTTCATAATTCTTTTCTATCAGCCATTTAAGTATCACTGAAGTATCCAAACCACCGCTATACGCGAGAACAACTTTTTCTTTCATTAGTTTATAATTTGAGTTTAATAATAATAGTTTCATTCTTTTTCCTTAGTGTTGCTTTGTGTCATCCTTTGTGACCCCCTGCCTACCGGCAGGCAGGCGGCAGGCAGGGGGACTCAAAGGTTTTCACTAAGGTTCACAAAGGGCTATCGATTCTCATTTCTTTTTGATCTGTTCATGAATCCCTGGTAAAATAATTTCGAGACAAGTGTGAACCTGCTGAATAGTCACTCCGTCTCTGGGTATAACCAGGATTGTATCATCACCTGCTATTGTCCCTGCAATCTCATATCTTGCAGTACCATCGATAAAAAATGCAGTGTTACTTGCATTTCCGGGAATAGTTTTTATTACCATAAGTCCATTTGCTTCAACAATATCCTGAATAACAGGTACAATATTCAGTCTCAGAGGAGATTTTTCAGAACTTCTTATCTTTTCAGGTAAAGAATACTTGTATCCTCCGATGCCATTAGGTATTCGCCCCACTCCTAACTGCCTTAAATTACGGGATAACGTAGCCTGTGTACAGCTTATCCCTTTCCCTTTCAGTTTTCTGAGCAATTCTTCCTGAGTTGATATTTTTTCTTCAGAAATAATTGTTTCTATTGCCAGAAGTCTTTTTGTTTTTTGCATATTTATGCATTTATTTTGCAAATATATGCATTTTCCCATATTTGCAAAGTCTAATTAAAAAATTATATTATTTTTGAACCTCAAATCCGGCTGATGAAAGATGTAATAAAAAAGGTAATAATCCTGGGGTCAGGAGCATTGAAAATAGGCGAAGCAGGTGAGTTTGATTACTCCGGTTCCCAGGCTCTTAAGGCATTGAAAGAAGAAGATGTCAGTACCGTTTTGATAAATCCGAATATTGCAACTGTTCAGACATCTGAAGAGCTGGCTGATAAGATCTATTTTCTTCCCGTTACTCCCTACTTTGTTGAAAAAGTGATTGCCAAAGAGAGACCTGATGGTATCCTGTTATCGTTTGGAGGGCAGACAGCTCTCAATTGTGGTACAGAACTTTACAAAGCCGGTATTTTTGAAAAATATAATGTGAAGGTTCTGGGGACACCTGTTACGGCTATTATGGCTACCGAGGACAGGGAGCTTTTTGTCAGAAAACTAGGCGAAATAGCTGTTATGACACCAAGCAGTATTGCGGTATCGGGAGTTGATGAATCAATTGAAGCCGCAGCCAGGCTCGGATATCCGATTATCATCAGGGCGGCATATACTCTGGGTGGTCAGGGAAGCGGTTTTGCTTCAAATTCTGATGAACTGAGAACGCTTGCATCAAAGGCTTTTTCTTATTCAAACCAGATCCTGGTGGAGGAATCGCTGAAAGGATGGAAAGAGGTTGAATATGAGGTTGTAAGGGATAAATATGATAATTGCATCACGGTATGTAATATGGAGAATTTCGATCCTCTTGGAATACATACGGGTGAAAGCATCGTTGTTGCACCATCCCAGACTCTCACCAATAGTGAATATCATAAGCTGAGAGAACTTTCAATACGGATCATAAGACATATAGGAATTGTAGGTGAATGTAATGTTCAGTATGCTCTGGCCCCCGACTCTGAAGACTACAGGGTTATTGAGGTAAATGCACGCCTGTCGAGGTCCAGTGCCCTGGCTTCAAAAGCTACCGGGTATCCACTGGCATTTATTGCTGCGAAACTTGGAATGGGTTACGGACTTCACGAACTTAAAAACTCGGTCACCAAAAACACGACTGCCTGTTTTGAGCCGGCGCTTGATTATATTGTGTGCAAGATACCACGGTGGGACCTTAATAAATTCGAAGGAGTGTCTCATCTTATCGGCAGCAGTATGAAGAGTGTCGGTGAAGTAATGGCTATCGGCAGGACATTCGAAGAGGTTATCCAGAAAGGATTAAGAATGATCGGTCAGGGCATGCATGGATTTACCGGAAACCGGAATTTAGGCTTTGAGGATATTGAAAAAGAACTTGCCGAACCGACGGATATGAGGATCTTTTCAATTGCGGAAGCACTTGAAATAGGGATGCCTGTTGAAAGAATCTATGAGCTTACAAAAATTGACAGATGGTTTCTTTTCAAGCTTAGAAATATTATCAATATTAAAGATGAGCTCTGTAAATATCAATCGCTTGAATCTATACCTGCAGATCTCCTCTCCCATTCCAAGATTAACGGCTTCAGCGATTTCCAGATTGCCAGACATGTATTGAAATCAGGTCCCGATCAGATAAACGACGACCTTCTGAAAGTAAGGAACCACAGGAAAACTTTAGGTATTATCCCTTATATCAAACAGATAGATACGCTTGCGGCTGAATACCCGGCTATAACAAATTATCTCTATCTTACTTACAGCGGATCAGAACACGATATAATATGTGAAACCGATAAGAAATCGATAATTGTTCTGGGATCAGGGGCTTACAGGATTGGCTCAAGTGTTGAGTTCGACTGGTGTTCAGTAAATGCCATTGATACAATAAGAAAAGAGGGATTCAGATCAATAATGATTAACTATAATCCCGAAACTGTCAGTACGGATTATGATATATGCGACAGGCTTTACTTCGATGAACTGACTTTCGAAAGAGTTCTCGATATCATTGACCTTGAAAACCCGGGAGGTGTAATAGTCTCTGTTGGCGGACAGATACCAAATAACCTTGCGATGAGACTTTATAAAGAAAAAGTACCGATACTTGGTACTTCTCCTGTTTCAATCGACAGGGCAGAGAATCGGCATAAATTTTCCGAAATGCTTGATATTATGAAAGTTGACCAGCCTCGCTGGAAAGAATTATCCACCATAGATGATATTTTTGATTTTGTCGACCGTATAGGTTTCCCGGTTCTTATCAGGCCATCCTATGTCTTATCAGGAGCTGCCATGAACGTAGTTTCAAACAAAAATGAATTATCACATTATCTTAAACTTGCAGCCCAGGTCTCAAAACAATATCCCGTAGTTGTATCTGAGTTTATTGAGAATGCAAAGGAGGTCGAGATCGATGCAGTGGCCCGTGGTGGTGAAATGATAGCATATGCTATCAGCGAACATGTAGAATTTGCAGGTGTTCATTCAGGTGATGCAACAATGGTCTTCCCTGCGCAGAAAATATATTTTGAAACATCAAGAAGAATAAAACGTATTTCACGACAGATTGCAAAAGAACTGAATATCTCAGGGCCTTTCAATATCCAGTTCCTTGCAAAAGATAATGATATTAAGGTTATTGAATGTAACCTGCGTGCCAGCCGGAGCATGCCATTCGTTTCAAAAGTTCTGAAAACCAACCTCATTGAACTTGCTACGAAAGTAATGCTGGGCCTTCCGACAGAGAAGCCCGGGAAGACAGTATTTGAGCTAGATTATGTCGGCGTTAAAGCGCCTCAGTTCAGCTTTTCACGTCTTGCCAAAGCTGACCCTGTTCTTGGGGTTGATATGTCATCAACAGGAGAAGTTGGCTGCATAGGCGAAGGCTTTTATGAAGCTATACTTAAAGCCATGTTTTCTGTCGGATACAGAGTGCCAAAAAAGAGTATCCTGCTTTCTACAGGTCCGGCGAGATCAAAAGTTGAGCTCCTTAACAGCGCTAAAGCTCTTCGCGAAAAGGGACATAAGCTTTATGCAACAAGAGGAACGCAACAATTCCTGAAAAATGCTGGTGTAGAAGCATATGTGGCATACTGGCCTGATGAGAATAAATCGCCAAACACTATTGAACTTATCAAGTCGCGCGAGGTTGATCTTGTTGTAAATATCCCAAAAGATCTTAGCGATAAAGAACTGAATAACGATTATACGATAAGAAGAAGCGCTGTGGATTATAATGTTCCTCTCATTACCAATGCACGACTTGCAAGCGCGTTTATACTGGCCTTCTGCAGAATGAGTATCGACGACCTGGTAATTAAAAGCTGGGATGAGTACAAATAAAGGCAAAAGACAAAAGTAAACAATC
>PLML01000144.1 GCA_003141525.1 Bacteroidales bacterium | reverse complement strand
TGCGTCCGATTAGCTTATTCATCCCGATCTGAAAAATCTCGTACCCGTCTGCAACATATTTCTGTGATTTTGCAAAGCTTCCGGGTTCGATCTTTTCATGCTGGATCTTCATTTTTTCTTTATCGGTGGTGAAAGTTAAAACCTCATTATTGTCGAAATAAATTTTGTAGAGATTTTCCAGNNTCGCGGATCAATTGACCGCACCTGCCCCCCGGTGTTGAATTTTTTTCAAAAACAGTAACATTATATCCGTTCTTTGCAAGATATATTGCAGTTGTTATACCTCCTATTCCTGCTCCAATGATTACTGCCGATTTTTTTTCGGTCATCTTATCTTATTCTTGGTAATATTTCAAAATTTGAACTAAAGACTGGAAATAATTTGTTTCGTCTCGTTTTCAGAGGTGCAAATTAATATTTTCCTTTCTATAATTTGATTTTCAGATTGAGGTTTTAAGTCTCAATTAAGGTCCTTTTAACCACAAAGCACACAAAGTTTGAACGCCCCCTGCCGCTTCGCGTCTTCCCCCTAAAGGGGGACTAAATTCGTTCTTTTATGCTGAATTGACTGAAAGATAGAGAATTATCCCCCCTTTAGGGCGGTAGGGGGGCAAATAACCTCAGTTGTTAATTGGATTTCATTTTAGAGAGGGAGAAGGTTCTCTCGTAATTCAATAGGTTGGTCTCAGAACAATTTTTTTATCTTCGGTTATTTCGAAGAGCCATTTTTCATACGGAGGAGGACCGAATTTTCCAATCACATTATTTGAAAAGCCGTAGCCCTCGGTTGGTTTTCCTACAAGGTTTGTTTCCATTTTACTATTCAGGTTTTCATCATGATAATAACGGACAGCATATTTCCCCTGGTTGAGGTTTGTAAAAGAAAATGAGCACTTATTATCCTTTATAGAGCCTTTTTCCTGAGTCACTACTTTTTCATTTCAGTCAAAAAGCTCTAACATAATATTTCCTGTATTATTCCTGATATTAACTATTTCAATGTCGAGTTTAAACTGTGAAAAACAAATATTTGAAATCATTATAAATCCAAGACAAATTGAATAAAATCTTTTCATTTTGTTTTTATTTTTTAAAATGTGCTCTAAAGTTATACTCTCCTGATGGTATTTCACATAGTGTTCTTGAGGAAGAGACCGCAATAATCTTAACAAATTTTACCTGATTAATAAGTATTTCGTTTTCAAAAATATATTGTGGATTAGTCTGTGGTATCGACACGATAGCTGTACAATTAACCGGGATTTTAACTTTCATTTTAATATAGTCTTTCTCAATTTTCCAGTTACAGATAATATCACCATGAATAGTTTTGTATGTTGTTTCGGCCCATGTCATATCTCCGACAACCGCAGGATAAATTATTATTTTTTTATAAGAAGCTGAGCCCGGAGATTGTCTTATTCCACCAATACCACTGTAGAACCATTCCATCAGATGCCCTAGCATCATATGATTGTTAGAAACAAGTTTTAATGCTCCCCATGATTCGGTCAGAGATGTCGCCCCTTTAGAAATCTGGTTTCCGTAACCCGGGACATCTGTTTTTGAATTCATGTCGAAAATAAGTTGTGATTGTCCGGCTTCCTCAAGAGTTCTTATCAGGTATCGGTATCCAATATCGCCCGCAGTGAGGGCCTTACCATTATCATTTATTGATTTTATAAGGTTTTTCAAAACATCCTTTTTGTATTTATCATCAACCATACCAAAGAACAGTGGCATTGAATAGGCTGTCTGACTGCCGGTTGAATAGACTTTAGTTACAGGATTAAAAAACTTATTATTGAAGGCTTTCCGTATCTCTTCAGCCATGTCAGTGAAATAGTTGGCATCTTCTTTTTCACCAATAAGCCTCGCCATTTCGCTCAAAAGTCTGGCGTCATAAAAGAACATGGATGTGGCAGTTACGGCTTTAGGAGTAAGTTGAGCCTGGCCCGGGAATTTTGGACCTAAATCATACCAGTCACCCAG
The DNA here is from genome assembly GCA_003141525.1 of Bacteroidales bacterium. GTDB lineage: Bacteria > Bacteroidota > Bacteroidia > Bacteroidales > VadinHA17 > LD21. The sequence continues at coordinate 16,237 of PLML01000144.1, read as the reverse complement.
GCCATGAGAAATGATATATTTATTGGACATTCCTTTCAGATATTTTAAGTATTTTTTCATCATAGGATATGCCTTCCTTACTGCATCAGTGTCGCCATACCATTGATACATGTCCCAGGGGAGAATAATACAGGCGCTTCCCCATTCCGGAGAATCACGGAATCCCTCGTCGAAGGGCACATATTCAGGTGCAATATCAGGGACTAACCCGTTTTGCAGCTGTGCTTCGATCATGTCATCAATTACTTTATTATAAAGATTGTGAATATCATAAATGAATTTAATCGAATTACCCATAAGGTGGGTCTGCTCAAGCCAGCCAAGCTTTTCGCGGTGGGGGCAATCGGTTGCCACGCTGGCCAGATTGCTTTTTATTGACCATTTAATAAGCTCATAGATTGAATTGAAAAGCTCATTAGAACATTTAAAAGTGCCAACCTGTGGTGATGAATTTCTTGTATGTAAAAACTGAATATCTTCTATTACAGGCAGGTTACCCGGATTCAGATATCCAGCCGGAATTGCACCTTTCGTCTCAACATACCTGAATCCATAATATGTAAATCGGGGCATCCATATTTCCTCATCTTTCCCTTTTAATATGTATGAAAAATAATATGGCCCGCCTGTTGCCTGTTGTGTAACCAGAGAATCTTCCCCAAGGAGTTCCCCTGGAGTGAAGCGTACCTCCTGACCCTTCTCACCACTGATTTTTATTTTAATTATCCCCGATGCATTTTGTCCAAAGTCATAAATATATATGCTATCCTTATGGAGTGAGGTTTTCTTATAATTGATAATTTCAGAAACCTTCATCGGCCAATCTATTTCAGGCCTGAGAATACCAGTAGGCTCTTTTACCAGCAGAACCTTTTTCCACGATTCATCTTTAAATCCGGGTTTATTCCAACTATCCTGTTCCAACCTTGCATCGTAATCTTCACCTCCATATATACTTGTAAATGTTATCGGTGAAGGGGATGTTTTCCAGGATTCGTCGCTTACAATTATCTTCTTAGAGCCATCGCTATATAGAACTTCAAGCTTAAGTATCATTTTAGGAGCTCCATAAGCTATGACAAGTTTCCTGTAACGTTCCCTGTTAATATTATAGAACCCGTTTCCAACAATAGTCGCGACAGTATTTAATCCGCGCCTCAAATTTTCAGTTATATCGAAAGCATTATAAAAACAGGTTTTTCTGAAATCTGACCAGCCGGGAGATAAAAAACGATCACCGATCCTGTCTCCATTTATGTATAATTCATATTGTCCCAGCCCGCTGACAAATACAAAAGCCTTGTTAATCCTCTTATCAATTGAAAAATCTTTTCTGAAGTATGGTACTGTTGTCCGTTTTTTAGCAACATTTCCAAGATTATCACCGGATCCATGAACACCAGGCACCAATAACAGAGAATCAGGGATTTCTTCGTAGCCTATCCATCTCGCATTGTACCAATCCTTCTGAGTAAATAATCCTGTCACAAATTTTCCTGTTTTGCTCCATTGGGATGGTTTGTCATCTTCATCCCATACTCTGATTCGCCAGAAATACTCTTTACCGCTTTGCAGCTGAGATCCTTTATAGGGAATCCATGCAGATTCTTCGGAAAGAGTCTTTCCCGAATCCCACATTATACCCTTATGGCTATTAATCATTTCGCTGTCGGAACTCACAATAACCTGGTACGCGGTCTGAATTTGTCCACGGTGGCTACCTTTAAGTATCCAGCTGAAATTAGGAATCAAACCTATGCTGACAGGATTCTCCAGGCCACTGCATCTGACCTGTGAAATTGAAAGACTATTGTCAGTAGATTGTCTGCAGCTAAATGCCAACATGAAGATTGCCAAGACAATTGCGGATAACATTTTAAATTTCATCAGGGTATAAATTTAATATAGCCAGGTAAATTTATCTTATAAAATAAATAACGAAGGTTATTTGATAAAAAAAACAGGGACATGCAATGGCGTGTCCCTGTAAATAAATAATAATAATAAATTATTTTTTTAGCAGATCACGGATCTCTGTAAGAAGAATTTCTTCTTTTGTAGGAGCAGGAGGTGCAGCAGGTGCAGCTTCTTCTTTCCTCCTGGCAATAATCATTGCCTTAATAACAAGGAATACGGAAAACCCGATAATCAGAAAATCAAAACATGCCTGCAAAAAATTGCCATAATTCCAGGTAACGGCCGGATGTGTTTCTGAAGCAGCTTTCATAACAACTTTAAGATCCGTAAAATTAACACCTCCAATAATCAATCCCAGCGGAGGCATAATAATGTCGCTTACCATTGAAGTAACAATTTTACCGAAAGCAGCACCAATAATAATACCGACTGCCAGATCGAAGACATTGCCTTTCATTGCAAATGATTTAAATTCATCTACTAGTTTCATAATTTCAGGTTTAAGTTATTTAGATTTAGCCAAAGTTAAATATTTCTGATAATTCTTAAAAACCACTGAGAGATCGGGTGGAGGAGGAGAGATTCGACAAACCCAAACCACTTGGTATACATCTTTTGGAAGAAGCAGCAAAACACCACTGGATAAAATAGTCAAAGTCCTTACAAGCCCCACATTCATAAGAGGCGTTTTCGGTATATTAAAAAAGGTAATGAAATAGTTATTATCGTCTGACCTTCACACTGTCAACAAGATAAGGCGAATCACCACGCCAGAATAAGGCTGCATTCTTCTGCCTGTAATGTACTATGACGGGCTGCCCCTGGAGAGTATCAAATTGCCTCATCAGGGTCTTGTTGGTTACTGTAAAAAGAAATTTTTCAGATGCAAGTGCCACATCCCTGTTACTCGACACACTGCTTAATATTATTTCTCCCTCATAGGTCTTGAAAATAACTCCCTTGTGAGAAAATTTCTGCAATAATCCAGCGCGGTAACCCTCACTGTATGTATAGAAATACTTCCAGTAAATAAAAATTACTCCAATGACTACAATAAGGAACAATAGCCATTTTAAAACTTTTTTTAATTTTCTGACCATCTCCGACCAGAAGGAGGGTTTTGATGATGAAGATATTGGGTCCATTGTTAAGTATTTTGATTTTTATTTTTTCCAAGTGCAACAATATCCTTCACTTCCAGAACAGGCTTTTCATAGCCATAAATTACGGAGTTGATCATGGCTGTCCCGACCTCCTTTAAAGTTGAGACAAAATTCGGGAACATAGCTCTCAGGATGGGATAAAGAATTCTGAATATAGCATAATATCCATGTACATTTTTTGCTCTTTTCTCAGGTAACATAAATCCCGGTCGAAATGCAAAGACCTTTTTGAATGGAAGTTTTATCAGATCGTTTTCAGTTTTTCCCTTAACCCGTGCCCAATTCAATCTGCCTTTTTCAGAACTGTCAGTACCAGCTCCGGAAATATAGCAAAATGTCATATCAGGGTTTTGTCTTGCAAGTATTCCGGCCATATACATGGTAAGGGTATAAGTCAAAGAATAATACACCTCCTCTTTCTTGCCAACTGAAGAAACGCCAAGACAGAAAAAACATGCATTATAATCTATCATGTTTTCTGCAACGGGCGATAAATTAAAAAAATCGTTATGCAGAATTTCTGTTAATTTGGGATGAGTAACGCCGCAGGGTCTTCTGTTAATTACCAGGACCTTTTCCACATCGGGATGCAGAAGCGATTCCTGCAGGACACCTTCGCCAACCATTCCGGTTGCTCCTGTAATTATTGCTTTTATTTTCATTTCACCTGTTATTGAAACTTGTCATTCTTTATTCAAATCAAAAGGTACAATTTTTTTTGTGTTTTTCATGTCTATGCAAAACTAATTTTATGATTGAATACCGGTACTCATTTTTTTCTATCTTCGACCGTTGATTAACAAACATGCAACTGCTTGAAAACAGCCATAAATAAATCACAGACACTGCTTGAATTTCTTACTGAACAGTATCACGATTCTCCAAGGACCAGAATAAAAAAAATGTTGCAAAGCGGAACAGTCAGGGTAAACAATAAACCCGTTACATTACATTCCTATCCGTTGAAACAAGGCGATATCGTTGATTGCAGTCTTCATATGGGAATAGTCACAAAAGCGAACCTGCCTTTTCCTGTTTTATATGAAGACGATTATGTAATTGTGATTGACAAACCCGCCGGTATTGCGACATCGAGTATCGATGGAAGTACTAATGTCCAACGAATCATTTCGGAGTTTTTAAAAGACATAAGTAAAGGCAATATCAGGACATACGTGGTACATCGTCTTGATAAAGAGGTCTCAGGTGTGCTTATGCTGGCCAAATCGGAGATTACGATGGATACTATAAAAGACAAATGGGAAGAAACAGAGAAGCATTATTTTGCTCTTGTTGAAGGAATTCCTGAAAATACGGAAGGTACTATTAAAAGCTGGCTGATTGAAGATAATGCAATGAAAATGCGTTCGGTAACTGAAAGGCCGGGAGCTAAATATGCCATAACACATTACAAAATTATCAAACATCTTAATAATAATACCCTCCTGGATGTAAAAACTGAAACCGGACGGAAAAACCAGATTAGAGTACAACTCTCGGATATTGGTTGTCCGATAGTCGGCGATCGTAAATATGGCGCATCAACTGATTTTATAAGACGTGTCAGGCTTCATGCCTGTTCTATATCATTTCCACATCCTGTGAGCGGGAAAATAATAAAGGTTGAATCGTCAATTCCAAAAGGTTTTTTGTTGTTAAAGGCTGAGGATGAGCATTATAAATAGAGACCTTATTTATTAAATACTACACCTCTATAATCTTTTTTCTCACAAGTCAGTGTCAGGTTCTCAACTGTTAAATTTTTAGCATGCCGGATATAAAATCCCCATTCAGCGAGCTCTTTGAACATTGAGAACTCAGGATAATTAGCCGGAAGTTCAGGAACTTTTCATAATCAAATGGATTTATTGAGCTCAACAGAAATGTGCCTTCTTCGAGTTGAATTGTGACATTCCATTTAATGCCAAACAAGGATGCATTGTAGTCTCTTGACCATAGAGAGAGAGTGGAGATTAGCAAAATGGCCAATATGATTGGTTTTTTATTTTCATATCTGAATTTTTTTATGTCTTAATATTTTGCAAAAGGTTATTGGTTCTGTTTCAAGGTTAAAAAACAATCCTGAAGAACCTGGATTCAAGAGGACCAATATTCAGAGAAGGTTTTTGCATAGGATTTCCTGTCACATCAACCTCAACTGCAGGTAGTCCTTTTCCATTCAATCCATTTGTCAGATTCAACGAGACATTTTTACCATTTGTTTCACGCAGATGGATAATACAGTATTTTCCATCTGCAACCGGTTCAGCACTTATAAGAAAAACATCCGGAGGCCAGCCGGTAATAAATGATCCTTCCCAATTGTTATCACCAGTTCCCGAACCCGGGAGTACCCTTGTTAAAAATGGGATACGGCATCCCCATCCGAATTTAGTTGCAAAACCGTTTGAGACATCAGAAGAGGTTGTAAGATAATACGTCCAGGTATTACCGCCCCTTTGATCAGCATTGAAATTGGTTACCCAGTAATTATTCATTGGCCACGAAAATAGATTAGTGCTCTGAGGCATCGCTCCGGCTGTGTATCGTCCGGTATTAATTGCACCAAACTGCATGAGGGGCATTTCGGCACACCCTAAGGATGCAATACAGTCCGCCTGTTGGCTTCCCAGGCGTATGATTCTTTAAGTGCACGCTGCTCCATAGTTGGTTGACTAAGTGGTTCTCTGATACTCTCAGAATAGCCTAAAGTATGTTCAGTAAAGAACAATAATGCATTGTCTGCAAGATCGATACGTTTATTTATCTCATCAGGAAGTTTAACTCCGGCTATTGAAGCCATTGAAAGACCGGCTTCATTAGCAATAAGGGATGATGACGCTAGACGGGAGGTTGCTGTCTCCCGTGCTGAGGCACCAAAACCATCAGTCCACCAATCTGGCTTGCCGGTCTGCATTTAAGGTACTCATCCACAGACCATGCCGCTTCGCATGTCCAGCGAAACTTCGCATTCTCAGGGTAGTTATCCGTTGCATCACAATTGTCAAGCGCATAATCAATATACCTTAAATATTCTGCCAGAATTTCGGTTTGTGACCGGGTATAACCTATGTCTGTGTGCGTATGCTGAATGAATTTAATATTCCATTTTTTAACCGGATCGAGGGTGACACTATTTTTCATCGTTACACCGGTCCTAACAGCTTTCTTAAATGTCATGTACCATGAAGTAAGATTAGCCTGGTTACCGGTAACTTTTATTCTTAAAGGATTGCCTGGAGTCAAACTGTTTGCAGGGATTCTTAAAATCATATACCCATTATTATCACCATGCTGATCGACCATAATTGAATTAAAGCTTAAGGAAGAACCATTTGTGCTTTTCACTTCCCCACCGAAGCGTAAGCATAGGTGGGCTTCGCGTACTTTGCGGTTAAAATGATTTATTTGACGAACGCCTTGACGATAATAGCTTCAGAAGGTGATTCATTTATTATTCTGTAGCTTTTGGCTGCTGCAGGAATCACAAAGGTCTCAGCGTAATTGAATTGTTGTGAAAAACCATTCCTGGTTTCAACAACAATACTGCTTCCCTCCACGAGGCTCATTATATGGCATTTGTTTTCAGTTTTAACTTCAATGGTCCTCTTAAAATGGTACCGGTGAATATCATATAAATGAGTTTCATGAGTTGGTAAATGATAGAGTTGCCAGTCTTTACCCTCTTCAATCAGCACCGGTTTTGAAATCAGTTTTTCCTTAACAGAAATACCTTTCCGATCGAAAAACAGGTTATCCATACCTCTACCGATATTCAGTGGCCTTGGCTTTCCATCAAGATCCGGACGAAGCCAATCATACATCTTAAAGGTAAAAATGTAAGGAGTAGAGCTTATTTCGAGAACAAGATTATTTTTACCTAATCCATGTATAGTTCCATAAGGAATCAGGAACAAATCATGCTTTGATGAATGATGTTTCTGTACAAACTTCTCTATATCGACAGGTTTTGATAATTTAATGCTTTCTTCCAGTTCTTTCCTGAATTCAGAAGGAATTATATCATCCTGAAATCCAAGATATACAACTGCATTATTTTTAGTATCAAGAATATAGTAAGTCTCTTCCTGCGTAAAATCTTCACCGAAATGAGTTTTCGTGTATTCCGGACGCGGATGGCATTGTATTGAAAGATTGCCTCCGTTAAATGTATCGAGGAAATCAAACCGGATCGGGAATTCGGTATCAAAACGGGAATAGCAATTGCCAAGAACGGCTTTTGCTTCCTGATACATCAGCCAGTCGAATGACACTTCAAGCATTTTGCCGGAACTTTCAAATATCAGACCATTTTCCGGGGAGATCAATTCAAATGACCAGGCATAATTGGGTACATCTTTGTTCAGGCCATCGATATGCTGCTTTATCCAGGTCCCTCCCCATGCTCCATGTTCAAACCATGGTTTTGGCCTGATAACAGTATTGCTCATAAACGACAGGGAGTGCCGCAGGAGCTCTCCAGTCATCCATAAAGGGTATCCGGGTCTCGTAGTATCGACAATAAGGTCAACCCTGCTTAAAATGCTTCTTTTGTGCTTATTCAGGACAATCCAATCGACAAAATAGAACCGTTTATACATCACCTTAGGGTCAGATGGAGCGGATGCTCCCAGGTTTGTTATACTACCGGCACGTGACCTGAACTTTATCTCATTTTTTGGAAGATCAAGGTAAACAAGTAAGCCTTTTNNAAGATCAAAAAAATCTTCAAGCTTCAGTGAGGTTCGCTTTCCGAAAAGCGGATCATCTCCTCCCATGAATGGAGAAATCATCGCATCAATAATATCAGGATGTTTCAATAAATCAGAAGTGTTTTTCCATGATGTTCTTTTTCCTGCATTTTTCAAACATTCATCTAATTTTTCACGGAACTGTTCAAAGTATACACCAACATAGCCATCGATAATAACCGTCTTGTATTTTGATGTAACTTCAGCCAGGGATTCAAAGCCTGTAAATATCAGATTATCATCAAGTTTAAATGATGGATAGATATCATATCTCCCCTCTGAATGAAAAGGTTTCAATTCGGGCATAAGATACTGATCTGTTTTTCTCCACTCTTTATTCAAGCTCTTGATTTAAATTAAACTTGTTCCTGAAGGATTAAATCTTTGCCACAAGCTGAACCTTATGAGACCCGATTTTTCTTTCACTGTCAGTTGAAGTTCATTATAGTTATTTACAATCTCTGCATATTTCGATTTCACGACTGGGATCCAGGTTTCGTTGAAATTCTTAACTGATTGATCAACAGTTATGAAATTACCAGTCATCGCAAGTTTATCTTTAAATTCAAATCCAAGCTGGGAGGGATTTATAATTACTCTTCCATTGTATGAAACTGAGTAGATTAATTTATCGTAGTTGCTTATTGTAACTTCAATTCTATTATCAGGTGACTTGACTGTAAGTGTCTGAGCATTTAAAATGACGCCAAGAATAAGAAAAAGAAGCGTCATTGATTTCTTCATGGTGTTTATATTTTATTTGGAGTGAAGTTTTGATATTACATTGTCAGATTTTGTTATTATCTATGTTCGGAAATATATTCCATTACTATTGATTTGAGAATATTAGCAAATTTAACATAGGGAATTTCTTCCCTTGAAAAATATCGGGGACGAACCCCTTCCAGGAGAGTAACTTCTTCGATGGGCAGATTTATTTTTCCGTAGTAGATATATTTAATATTCTCATAAGCATCACCGGTCAGACATTCGTACTTTTTATAAAAGGTATATTCCTTCAGATTGATGTCAAGTTCTTCTTTGACTTCTCGAACCAGAGCATCTTCAGGTGTTTCTCCATCTTCAACTTGACCACCGATCAGATCCCAGTAACCGGGAAAAGGGATGCCGGGTTTGCTATCTCGCAGATAAAGTAGAAACTCTCCTTTGTCATTTTCAAGTATAATGGCTGCAATTTCTTTCATTAAAAGCGGGAATATTATCAATTAATTCCAGATATAGATTATGAACTTTAAATCCATTAACCGCAAAGCACAGAGTTTCACAGAGTATTATACTTCAAGAATTTTTTTCATTAAAAATCACGGAACTTCGTCTTTCTAACAAAATTGTATCCCTCCATTTGCCATCAAGTTTAGCAATTCGTTCTCTTCTTCCGATTATCCTGAATCCAAATTTGGAATGGAGTTTTAGTGTCGCTTCATTTTCAGGGAACACGCTTGAAACAAGCGACCAGATCCCGTTTAGTTCCGATGAAATAATTATTTGTTCCATTAGACCTGATCCTATTTTTTTTCTACGGGATCCACTGGCAATATAAATGCTTACCTCTGCCACGCCCCGGTAAACTTCTCTTACAGAAAAAGGGATCAACGCTGCCCATCCTGCAACTTTTCCATTCTCCTCGGATACAAATCTGGAGTGAAGAAGATGCTTTGAATCCCAGTCATGCCAGGAAGGAACAGTTGTTTCAAATGTGGCATTCCTTGTTTCGAGGCCCATCCTGTAGATTTCCAACACACTCTGACTATCGCCCTGTTGCATTTCCCTGACCATAAACTTTTTTTGAACTATTCTGCAAAAATGGCTGATACTTCTATCCTGTTGTTATCCGGGTCGAGCGTCTCAAATTCCCAATAACCGTCACCAGTTTTTCTAGGTCCCTTTAATATTTTGAATCCGTCATTTTTTAATTCATTAAATTTCTCATTTACAAGGTCCATAGTCCCCATACCAAATGATATATGGATAATTCCCTGATACTGTTTTTCAACAGGGTCGTTGAGATTCTCAGGAATACCGGGCATCTGCATTAATTCAAGCCGCGTTCCAGAATCAAATGACACGAAATAACTTTCAAAATGTTTCTCCTTATTCAGGTATTTTTTATTTGCCCGGCCATTGAAGTACCTGATATAATAATCCTTCAGCCTTTCCAGCTGTGAGGTCCAGATTGCGACATGATCAATAGTCATGATTTACTATGTTTTTATTCTATTTCTTAAGCTCCGCGATATTTCTGAATTTTGCTGATGCAGTATGATTTGGATTATGAGAAGTAACAGCTAATCCCAGGTAGATCTTTGGGGGAAGCTCAAGTGTATAGGTTGTATATACTTTCCAGGTTTTACCATCAGTACTATAGTAGCCGGTGAATTCATTTTTAACACGTTGCAGTCTGATCCATGTATTAGGGTATTCAACCGGGAATTCCGGAGTACCTTCAGAGCTTTTGGGATAGATAGCTTTCATTAAGCTGTCTTTTTCCTGACGATACTGAAATTCATATCCGCCGTTATTTTTATTTCTGGGGTTATTATCAGAGAACACCTGGAAATAGATATGTCTGCAACCTGCAGTAAGATTTTCACGTGCCATTAGTCCTGCTTTCGTGTAGAGATTAGCGGCAGTGAGACTTTCAATGCGCGATACAAGGTCAAAATCCCCGGTACGTTCGACATATACAAAATTGAATTCATCTTTTACTCCCCAGATATCAGCACCTCCGGCTGTTATATCAAATCCATTATTTGAAATTTTGACAATTCCCTTAATTGAAGGGTTACCGACATCACCATGTTTAAAGCTGGCAAGGGGAACTGGGTTATTTTTCAATGAGTTGGAAGCTGATTTCTGATTTGCCTGTGCAAATAGCCCTGGTCCTGTGATAACTAGCAATAGTATCACGATAGAATGAATAATGTTTTTCTTAATCATGGCATTATAATTTTAGATTTGAAATTGAGCTTAAAATTATGGTTTATTCTTTAATTCTTCTCTGGCTATCTTTATAATATAATATCTTTATGAAATCTATTTTACTAATTGTATATTTCTTAGGATCGTTTCTGTAGTCAACAAGTAATCTATTTAGGTCCTCCTTCATTTGAATTTTGGTATTATGGATGGGTTCAGTTTTTTATAATCGGATACCCATCACCGTAATATCATCAGTTTGAACATTATCTCTCATCCATTCCTTAAGATTTTTTTCAAGCATTTCTTTTTGTTTTAACATTGGCAATCTATGTATGTCTAACAACAAAGTATAAAACCTGTGTACAAAGTACTTTCTCTCATGCTCCCCACCAAATTGATCCTGATATCCGTCGGAAAAGAGGTAAAATAAATCTCCTTCTTTATAATCAATTTCCTTTATCGTAAAAGGACCGGAATTGTCATATATAACACAGACAGAATTACGATCTGCTCTTACAACATTCAAGCTACCATCATGAATGTGAATAAGGTTACTCATCCCTCCTGTAAATTGAATTCTTTTTTGTTGATGATCGAGCACGCACAACGCTATATCAAAGCCATCTGAAGTGGTAATATCTTTCCTGCTTTGCTTAAGGGAATGAACAAGACTGTCACGTAACTCTGTGACAATAGCATCTGATCTTGTGATTCCGTGGATATTTACTATTTCATTTAATAATGTAATGCCCAGGAGGCTCATAAATGCTCCCGGTACTCCATGGCCAGTACAATCAGCTACAGTAAAAACAATTTTATTATCCTTTTCTGCCAGCCAGTAAAAGTCACCACTTACAATGTCTTTTGGCTTACTCAGGATAAAATTGTCAGGTAGTAATTTATCTATGAGCTCTATAGGAGGTAAAACTGCATTTTGTATATTGCTTGCATATCTTATACTTGAAGTGATACTGGCATTCTTTTCATCAATCATATCGCGTTGCAACTCAATTTCATTTTTCTGACTTTGAATTTCATATGTTCGTTCCCTGACTTTTTCTTCGAGTATTCTTTTCTCAGCAAGGAATTTATATTCACGTCTTTTTATATAAAGAAATGTAAGAATGAAAAGAAAGAGGACCGTTATGACATAAAACCACCATTTCATCCAGATTGGCTTTTTAATGAAAATACTAATGGTCAGAGGGTTTTCTGAGATAGCACCATCTCCGCTACGGGCGTTTAAGATAAATGTATAATCCCCTTCCGTCAAATGGTTATAGGTTACACTTGTGTTTTTTATAAGATCAGACCATTGATCATAACCTTCCAATTTGTACTGGTACGTGACAAGTGCCGGGTCCTTTAAACTGATGCCTAAAAAATCAACTTTTATTTTATAATAGCCGGGAGATAGTGTTATTTTATCAGAAATATCTTTTTCTTCATCGTTAATCTTAATAGAAGTAATTCCTAAAACAGGAGGCCGCTGATTGGGATATTCCATTGATGGATCATAAGTAATCATCCCTTTATCCGATCCAAACCAGATTTTTCCTTGTTGATCTTTAATTGTCGCATTGGGATTAAACTGGTAACTTTCAGTCGTACCTTCAATATGCTGTATTGGTTTAATTGAAAAATCAGTTATTCTGATTTTGCTTAATCCACCTTTGTGACCAACCCAGATGTTTTTATGATCATCACAAATGAGAGAATAACAATAATTTGAAACAAGACCTTCTTTTACAGTAAGATTAACAATAGAATCGGACTGTATCTTGAAAATACCATTCCCGTTTGATCCCACCCAAATTTGAGAGTCTGTATCTTCAGTTATTGGACCTAATGTTAAATTACCGCTAGGAGAATTTAAAGGTATCTTAAAGATCTTTTCATCCTGAATGTATGCAAGGGTACTACCGGGTGTGCTTACCCAGAGTCTACCCTTTCTGTCAATGTATAAACTGTTAATAAAATTATGAGGTAAGCCGCCCTGATTAATGGAATACCCATTTTTTCTATTGGTACCTGAATTAATATTCCATAATCCTTTTTGTGTACCAATCCAAACATGTTCTCCTTTTCCTGTTATTATGGTTATAGAGTTTTCAAGTACTCCATTCTCAATAGGATACTTTAGAATTTTCTCTGTCCCTGTATCCATCCGGAAAACACCATTTTCCCCTGTTCCAATCCAAAGCTCTTTCCCATCGGTGGTGTAGATTGATGTGATTTTATCTTTTGGTAATCCACTGCTTTTGCTGTAGAATTTAACAATTTTACCCGTCAACTGATCCATTTTAATGAGACCATTTTCAGTCCCTATCCACCTGTATTTATGATCGAAGCAGAATGAAAAAATGTTATTCCCATACAAAGGGTTCTTAAATGAATAGACTAAAAACGTTTTAGGTGTAATTAGTGTTAGTCCCTGACCATAATTGCCACTCCAGATGTTTCCTTCGCGGTCCTCATAGATAGCTTTTACATTGTCAGTAGCAAATCCTCTGGCTTTGTTAAAGTAGTTAATCATTGTTAACTCCCTTGTAGCGGAATAACTCATTTTGATGAGCCCGTTTCCGAAAGAACTTAACCATAAATTTGACTGGCTGTCTTCATAAATGTCTTGTATGCCGGTGAAGACGGACCCCTTACCTGCAGTTATTTCTGACGCTTGAAAATTGTTACCATTAAATGTGAGTTTAAATAAACCATCGTTTTCTGTTGCAACATAAAATCCTGACTTGTCCTTTATTTTCAGGATACTCGTTATTTTGGATTCCGGAATTTCTGAAACATGACTTACTATTTCAATTTCTCCTGATTCCTTTAATCTGCAATATAATAAGCCAGTATTTGTACCTACAAGTACATCACTTTCATCAATAAATTCGAAGGATAGTACAATTGTCTGATCCTTGAACAAATTATGTTTTATAACACCTGAATCTTTATCTAATTTAAGTAAACCATCAGAATAGGCACTTACCCATATAATTCCATCGGGGCTTTTTGCAAAATGTGTCAGCCCGCTTAGATTTGATTGGTGTATATTGATTTCTTGAAACTTTTTCCCGTTGAAACAAGATAGACCGCCATTCATATGTCCAAACCACAGATATTCCCCATCGCTGATGCTACAAGTTATAACATTGTCTGACGATGAATCACTGTTTAAATAGTTTTCAAATTTAAATCCATTATATCTCGATACTCCGTTCCCTGTACCAACCCACAAATAACCATGCACATCCTGAATGATCGAATAAACAAAAGATTGGGCTAATCCATCTTCCGTATTGAAATTATGAAAATTATAATCCTGAGAAAATGAAGGTGAAGAAAGAACCGAAAAGAAAAAAAGTAATACTGCTTTCAAATTTAAATAAGTCTTCAAATGTATTTTTACATATAAAAACATTAAAACTAAAGAGTGAGAGGAGTTTGGAGTGCCTAAAATGCCTGGAGTGCTCATTTCATTCGTATTTTTGGAGAGTATACAGGTACTCCACCTATAGGAACAACATAAAATGGCAATGAATTCCCATACTGGTTCCTGACTATGACCACCACATTATTGTTTTTAACCTGTACGTATTGATTCTTTATAAATTGTATCTCAATCGTTGAATTCTTTTCTTCATCCACTATTGGGAATACCTGGCTTACCCAATTGTCATCTCCTGAAACGTCGCAAAAGATACCATTTTTGGCAACTGAAAATATCCTGATTGTTCCATCATTATCCCAGTCAAAATTTGAGACCTGGATAGAAATTGTTTTGTCATCTACAAAAGGATATATCTGACATACTTGTTTTTGGTCATCCGAAAACCTGAAGTGATATTTATAGGTAAACCAGTTACCCCCCTCAACTGCAATATTTTCAACCGGACTTGTACTTAAAAAATATTTATATATATTTCCATCATCCCCTGATATCCCCTGAGCGATGATTTTTAATACACGACCCCCAAGTTTCTCGACATACTTTCCTTCAGAAGGATTAAAAGGGCCAAAACTATACCACTTTTTATCGTATTTCGGATCGACCCCGAATGATTTTGATGCCAATAAATATCCGCTCCTGAAATTTCCCGTCTTATTCAGTACCTGTGCTGTTGTATCTGACCAGCAATCTTTCCCTCCATAAATTGAAAAGTTTACAATAGTATTAAATTCTCCTTTGGCTTCATCAAGGGCTCCACCGGTATCCGGATCATAAACACGGATATACACAGGACCAGTTTGTGACGGAGGAATGATGCAATAGAATATCTGATAGAAATCATCATCCCCCCAGGATGTCAGGGCGTCTCTTCCAAAGGTTATCAGGTAAGGGATGTTTTCTTCAGCTGCCGGAGCAGGTTGTGAAAAGAGACCTATGCCAGTTCTTAGAATAAATGATATGATCAAGGCATATCTTTTCACCTCAATTTATTTTTATTTTTTTCATAACACATATTTTATGAACTACACCCAGGCTATCTTTTTCGGCAAGTAAGCCCAGCTTAACCATATATTCACCCTCCTTTTTAAATGTATTGCTTATAAATGGCCCTCCTGGCTTAAAACCATCTCCGAAGTTCCATAAGTAGTCCGTTATTCTTATGCCTTTAAGGTCGGAAGTTACCCCCGTGAATGAAATTGATTTATCAACGCTCCCAACTTTGTCTGAATTAATATAAGCCTGTTTTATATTTTCAAGTTCTGCCTTATACTCAACCTGTTTTGCTATAGTATCGCCTGTGAGCTCGTCAATTATTGTGAGCTTAACCTGGTATTTTCCAGGACCAGGAAAGCAATGTTTCACCTCTTTACCAATACGTATTATCCCGTTACCAAAATCCCACTTATAGATTACCGGTACTGTATCAATAAGTCGTTGTTTTTCATCATAGAATGTAAAACAATAATTATTTTCCTTTATAGTGTCACAATTCGTAAATTCTACCGGTGCTGAACTGAAACTAAATATATCATCTGTTTTGCGCCTGTTTGTTGAAAAATAACCGTTCTCAAATGTAGAATCAATAACAATCCCAAAATCATCACCTGATGAGTTAATTGCTGAATCCAGGTGCACCGGGGCTATCCATTCTCCATTTATTTCCTGTGTATAAAACAGGTCCTTCCCACCAAAACCTTTATGTCCGTCAGAGGCAAAATAGAGTTTGCCATACTTACATGCAAAAGGGAACGATTCATTTTTAGGTGTATTTATAACCGGACCCAGATTTACAGGTTGATCCCATTCATTGTTGCGTCTGTCACAATAATAAAGATCCATTCCGCCATAGCCACCAGGCATATCAGACGAAAAATAAATTCTTTCACCATCGGGTGTAAGAGCAGGAGTACAAAAAGAATAGAGCGGGTTATTATAGGTAAAAGGCTTTATATTTGTCCATTTCCCATCGATTAATTCTGCAGAATAAATACCCAGTTTATTTGTTGTATCAA
>PLML01000178.1 GCA_003141525.1 Bacteroidales bacterium | reverse complement strand
GGTAGAGGCACCACCTGGCAATGCTCCTCTGAACCTGTGGCCGTCAGCCATTCCACCGGCGTGTTCTTCAAGCAGCTCCCGCATGGTTACTCCAAGCGGCAGTTCCCATGTTCCGGGATTTTTCACTTTACCACTCACTCCAAAGAGTTTGGTACCACCAGTGCCAGTAAGGCTTAATCCTTTAAACCAATCGGCGCCATTCTCCACAATATGCGAAATCCAGGAAAGTGTTTCAACGTTGTTGACTACCGTTGGTCTGCCAAACAGACCGCTGATTGCAGGGAATGGTGGTTTAGTACGTGGTACAGCCCTTTTCCCTTCAAGAGAATTAAGCAACGCTGTCTCCTCTCCACAGATATACCGGCCGGCACTTGAATGGACATACAAATCAAGACTAAAGCCCGATCCTAGAATATTTTTACCCAGATAACCGGCCTTATAAGCTTCATCAATAGCTTTGCGAAGACCCGCCTCAGCTTTTTTATAAGCCCATCTAAGAAATATATATGCTTTTTCAGCCTGGATGGCATAAGCAGAAATAATCATTCCTTCAATGAGCTGATGCGGATTACCTTCGAGAAGATATCTGTCTTTAAAGGTACCCGGTTCCATCTCATCTGCATTACATACCAGGTATTTTAGCTTTGATCTGTCACCATCCATTGGCACAAGGCTCCACTTAATACCTGTGGGAAAACCGGCGCCACCACGTCCCAATAAATTTGAAGCTTTTACAAGATTCGTTACATCACCCGGCGCCAGATTTTTCAGTGCTTTATGGAGACTGCCATAACCTCCTGTCTGCCTGTATTCTTCCAGGTTAAAAGCAGCAGAGCCAGGTTTTATATATTTGGTTAAAGGCCTTTCCATATTTCACTATTTATAACGTGCCAGTAATTCATCAACCTTTTCTGAAGTCAGCCTGTTGAAATGATCACTGTTGATCATCATGGCTGGTGCATTATCACAATCACCAAGGCATGATATCGGCAGAAGGGTAAACCGTTCATCGGATGTGGTATTGCCAAAGCTTATACCAAGTTTCTTTGAAATGTGTTCATAAAGCGATTCATAACCCATTATCATGCAACTTACACTGTCGCAGATTAGTATTACATTCCTGCCGACTGGTCTACGATAGATCCTGCTATAAAATGTAGCAACACTATCAACCTCTTCATTCGAAATACTCAAAAGTTGTGCGATATCCTTTATAGAATCATCAGATACCCAGCCACGATGATGCTGAACTATTTTTAATGCATCAATACATGCCACTGCAGGGTATGGGTATTGTTTAATCTCTTCAAGTATCTCTTTTTTTTCTTTTTCAGTCAGCATGTTAATTTAGTAATTGGAAAGATGTTGAAATAGATTGATATACTTTGACATACGGTGAAATAATTTGCTATATAAAATCTCTTATGTTTAAATTAATAATCCAATAATCTCTTATCAATATATATGAAGCTATCTATCCAGGTCTGCTAAAACAAAATCCATTGCACCAAGGATTGCCAGCAGATCGGGTATTGTGTATCCTTTCGTGATAAATGGCAACATCTGCATATGAGGAAAGGACGGCGTTCGTATTCTTGAACGGTACGATGATGTACTACCATCGCTTATCAGGTAATAGCCATTACTGCCCTTGGCTGCCTCAATCGGTACCATAGCTTCCCCGGCAGGGATGACCGGACCCCACGAAACGCCAACAAAATGAGTGATAAGGGTTTCGATATCTGTCATTGTATTATCTTTTCTGGGGGGTATAGCCAGCGGATGGTCTGATTTGTAATGACCCGCCGGCATGTTATTTATGCATTGCTGAATGATTCTAAGGCTCTGGCGCATCTCCTCCATGCGTACCAGGGCTCTGTCATAGCAGTCACCATTTTTCCCAAGCGGGATATCAAATTCAAATTTATCAATGCCTGAATAAGGTCTTTTCTTCCGGTAATCCCAGTCATATCCGGTTGCCCTGAGCCCTGAACCGGTAATTCCCCATTCTAAAGCTTCTTCAGTCGTAAATACTCCTATACCTATAGTTCGTGCTTTAAATATCCGGTTTTTAAGAACAATGTTATCAAATTCTTTAAGCCTCTTTGGAAAGTAGTTGACAAAATCCTGCATAAGCTTGTTCCATCCGTCAGGCAGATCATGAGCAACACCGCCAATCCTGAACCATGATGGATGCATGCGGCCACCGGTAATTGCACCTACAATATCAAAGATTCTTTCCCTGTCGTTGAATGCATAGAAAACAGGAGACATCTGTCCCATATCCTGTGCAAACGTGCCAAGCCATACGAGGTGGCTGGCAATACGGAAAAGTTCGCTCATCATAATACGGATCACCTGTGCCCTGTCGGGAGGTTCAATGCCTGCCAATTTTTCAACAGAGAGTAGATATGCCAGATTATTAATCACTCCGCCCAGGTAATCAATACGATCGGTGTAGGGAATAAACGTATGCCATGATTGTCTTTCTCCCATTTTCTCAGCGCCGCGGTGATGGAACCCTATATCTGGTATTATATTTACTATATCTTCACCGTTTAATTGAACAATAAGCCTCAATAAACCATGCGTCCCCGGATGCTGAGGCCCGATATTAAGAAACATGAAATCACTGTCCTCGCTTTTCGTGTCCAATCCATATTCCTCAGGATTAAACTTAAGATTTGCTTCCTCTTCTTCCCGAATACAGTCAGTCAGAACAAACGGATCAAGTTCCGTAGCTCTTGCATGATGTTCTTTCCTTAGAGGATGTCCTTTCCACGTCCCTGGCATCAGAATTCTTGTCAGTCTCGGATGACCGGCGAAGTTAATACCAAACATATCAAACACTTCCCTCTCGTACCAATTGGCTGATTTCCAAATAGTTGTTATGCTTGGGATATTTGTGTCACCATCTTTCAGTGCCACCTTGATCCTGATATCCTGATTCCTTCCAAATGAAGTAAGATGATAGACAACAGAAAAATCACTAGCAGGCTGACTATCTCGTTTGGTTCGTGTCCTTTCATCGATACCTGTCAGATCATACAGCATTTTATAAGGAAGAGAAATTTCGTTTTTCAGATATTTTAAAACCTGAAGCAGGTTGCCCTTATCCGTCCAGATTGTCGGAATTTCATCCTTAGTCTTCTGTTCATAAAGGATGGTACTTTCACTAAATTTAGATCGCAGTTCGGCAATAATATTGTGTTTGGTACTGTTCATATAAATTTTTACATCCTTAATCTGGAATTATACTTCATTCATTGGCCTTATGATGTCCATCTTTGAACGTTCTTCCATCTTTTTATCTCGCATCGATATCTTCCCGGCTTTATGTACTCCCTGAGGTCCGATAACCCAACTGAAGGGACGTTCCTCTTTTCCAATTGATTCCCTGAGTAAGAGCAACGCTTCAAGAAATGCATCAGGACGAGGAGGGCAGCCTGAAACATAAACATCGACAGGTAAAAACTTGTCGACACCCTGAACAACACTATATATATCATACATTCCGCCTGAATTGGCACACGATCCCATGGAGATTACCCATCTGGGAGCCATCATCTGTTCGTACAACCGTTTTATTATCGGAGCCATTTTAAGAAATACTGTGCCGGCAACGACCATCACATCTGCTTCACGGGGTGTAGAACGGATCACTTCTCCGCCAAACCGTGCAATATCGTACCGGCTGGTAAGGGCAGTAGCCATTTCTACAAAACAGCACGACAGACCAAAACCAAATGGCCAGATCGAGTTCTTTCTTCCCCAGGAAATCATACCATCAAGCTTGCCAAGCAAGACCGATCTGCCGATATCGTCATTGGTAATGCCCTTTCCAGGGTCGGAATATCTGTCATTGGCTTTTATCATCAGAGTTCTTCTTTAATCCTGTTTTTATACTTAAGTATTTTCTTCCCGTTTGGTCCAAAGTCAAGAGCTCCAATACTGAGTTCATATATCAGCAGTACAACAAGCAGCCAAATGAATATCAGTATTCCTATATAACCTGCCAGTCCAAGTTCGCGGAATGACACGGCCCACAACATAATAAATGCAGCATCAAGATCAAAAATGACGAAAAACATAGCAATGATATAAAAACCGGAAGAAAATCGTAGCCGGGCATCACCTGTCGGGGGAATCCCCGACTCGTATGGTTCATCAGTGGTCTTCTCCTTATGCCGCTCTCCCAGTACCCAGGAAAGACCTATCATTATTCCGATAAGGGATATTACAATAAACGCGAAAACTATAAAAGGCCAGAAAGTAATATCTTGTACCAACAACATAAAATATAAAGTGTTGAATTTAATTTATTACTCCATTTTTATTAAACCGGAAACAAAATTAAATATTTGATTTTTAAAGTTTAATAAATACAAATATAATAATTAACAGTTCTTATATACCTCATCAGGAACTAATTCAAAAATTAAGAAAGGATGTCAGGTTCATTTTAAAAAATTATTCAATTAAAGAAGGGATGCTCACAAAAATATCTCTGCTGTAAAATCTATTTTATGAATCCTTCTGCGATTAATAATCAGTATTAAATATGAACAATGAAAGTTATAAATTTGTTTATCTTCAAATATTGACAATGTCGGATGAGGATTGCATAGAATGATATTTTTAAAATTACACTTATGAATAAACTTAAAACAAGTTACATGGGTATCGAACTCGATAACCCAATCATATTAGGAGCTTCTAATTTCGTAACAGATCTGGATAATCTTAAGAAAGCAGAAGAACTCGGAGTGGCAGCAATTGTTTACAGATCACTTTTTGAGGAGCAGATTCAACTCGAGAGCTTTCAGTTAGATGAAAGATTAAACGAATTCAATGATATCAACGCAGAAATGGTACAGACACATCCGAATATTGAACATGCCGGACCTGATGAGCATCTTCTCAATTTAAGGAAGGCTAAGGAGAGCCT
>PLML01000203.1 GCA_003141525.1 Bacteroidales bacterium | reverse complement strand
GTTACCTGCTAAACAATTCCTTTCAATCGGTGACTGATTTCGATATGAAACCAGGGCAACGGGAAATACGTGATACACTTGGTGGAAATAAATTATTCAGAAATGATAACGGTCATTTTGTGGATGTGAGCAAAGAAGCCGGCATATATGGAAGCAAGATTGGCTTTGGCCTTGGAGTAACCGTTGGAGATGTGAACCGTGATGGCTGGCCGGATATTTATATATCAAATGATTTTTTCGAGCGCGATTATCTCTATATCAACAACAAAGACGGTACATTCACGGAATCACTTGAGAATCAGATGCGCGAGATCAGCCTGGGTGCTATGGGGGCCGATATGGCAGACATCAACAACGATGCTTATCCCGAGATTTTTGTGACTGAAATGACTCCTGAAGGAAATGCAAGACAGAAAACAAAAGCGTTGTTTGAAAGCTGGGATAGTTATCAAAAGAAACTAACCGGCGGATACTATCGTCAATTCGCCCGCAATACACTTCAGCTGAATAACCGGAACGGTTCTTTCAGTGAAATAGGAAGGTTAAGCGGTGTCAGTACAACAGATTGGAGCTGGGGTGCTCTCATAATGGATCTTGACAACGACGGCTGGAAGGATATTTTCGTGGCCAATGGTATTTTTAAGGATCTGCTTGACCGCGACTACCTGAATTTCTATTCAGATCCTTCAGTAATGAGGTCTATGATAAAAACAGAGAAGAAAGCCATTCTGAAAATAATCGATATGATTCCTTCCGTGAAGATCCCAAATTATGCGTTTCATAACAACAAGGATCTCACCTTTACCAATTTATCGGAATCCTGGGGTCTTAGTACTCCTTCCTTTTCAAATGGTGCTGCCTATGTAGATCTTGATAACGACGGAGATCTCGATCTGGTGGTAAACAACGTGAATATGCCGCCCTTCATCTACAGGAATGAAACAAACAAAAAACCTGAATCAAATTTTCTTATGCTGACTCTGAGAGGTTCAGGAAAAAATACCGAAGCTATTGGAGCAGAAGTTACACTTTACTATGGCGGAAAATTAAATTACCAGGAACTAATGCCCATGCGTGGTTTTCAATCGACTGTTGATAACCGGCTTCACTTCGGACTGGGGGCTGCACAAATAATTGATTCCCTGGTGGTCGACTGGCCCGATGGGAAATGCACCGTTTTACACGGTGTGGCTGTGAATCAATTTTTGAAACTCGATCAGAAAGATGCAATTAAAAGAAGTTTGAATACCCCGGAAAAGAAAGTTACTCCTGTTTTTCAGAAAGTTGAAAAGATCGCAGGATTGGATTTTAAACATAAAGAGAATGATTTTAATGAATTTGACCGCGACAGGCTGCTGTTTCAGATGTCATCAAATGAAGGCCCTCATATGGCAGTAGGCGATGTAAATGGAGATGGTCTCGATGATATTTATATTTGCGGCTCGACCGGGTCTCCCGGAGCTTTGTATGTACAGGACAGAAATGGCCATTTCAAAAAAACAAATGAAGCATTGTTTGAAGCAGACAAGATATGTGAAGACACCGATTGTGCATTTTTTGATGCGGATGGCGATGGCGACCTGGACTTATATGTGGCAAGCGGAGGTAATCAATTTCCATCCAGTTCATCCGCACTTGCAGATCGTTTGTATATAAACGATGGCAAAGGACATTTTACCAAATCTGATCAAATCCTGCCAGCCGGTAAATATGAAAGTACTTCATGCGTGAGACCTGCTGATTTTAATAAAGATGGTAGTATTGACCTGTTTGTGGGTATCCGTTTGCGTCCGTTTGAATATGGCTTGCCTGCAAATGGTTACCTGTTGCAAAATAACGGGCACGGCAATTTTAAAGATGTAACCGCGAAGATTGCTCCCGGGTTGCTGAACATAGGCATGATTACTGATATGACATGGGCTGATGTAAATAATGATGGCTATCCGGATATGGTGATTGTGGGTGACTGGATGCCGGTGAAGATATTTATTAATGAGAATGGGATCTTTAAAGACGAATCTGAACGTTATGGTTTAGCTAATACTGAAGGCTGGTGGCATTCGGTTGTTGCGAAAGATCTTAATGGGGATGGAAAGGTGGATTTTATCCTGGGCAACCATGGATTGAATTCTCGTTTTAAGGCATCAGTGAGTAAACCTGTGACAATGTATGTTAATGATTTTGATCTTAATGGCAGTATAGAACAGATTATCTGCACATACAACGGAGATAAATCATATCCCATGGCAATGAAGGACGATCTTGTAAAGCAGATTCCTTCACTGGCCACCCGGTTTAAAAAGTTCGATGACTATAAAAATGCAACAATTGAGGATATCTTTTCGCCTGATGTGTTACAGCGTTCTGTCAAGTTAACCGCACGATATATGGAGAGTTGCGTGATGATTAACACAGGACAGGGCTCCTTTCGCCTTATTCCTCTTCCCATTGAAGCTCAGTTCTCTCCGGTCTATGCAATTTGTGCAGATGATTTCGATCATGATGGAATTTGCGATATCTTAATCGGAGGAAACCAGTACAGAGCCAAACCGGAGACAGGCATATATGATGCAAGTTACGGTCTGTTTTTAAAAGGGGACGCCGGGGGGTCATGGAAATCTGTTTCCTCTCTTATTTCGGGGATTTTTACTAAAGGTGAAATACGTGATATGAAGATTCTGAATATAAATGGAACCCGTATCATTGCAGTTGCAAGAAATAATGATAATTTTCAGTTTTATAAATATTGATGGAATACTATGAAGACAAGAATTGAATGGCTATTCATCTTCCTTATCGCAGGATGTATTATTTCAGGATGTTCACCAAAAGCAAAATATGAACGCAGATTAAAGCAGGAACTGGCCAGTGGTGTGAGATATGATTCATTGTTCATGGGATTATATTTTGGGATGCCTGAAAAGGATTTTTATATACATTGCTGGCAACTGAACAAAAAAGGGATAATAAGGCAGAATGAAAGTAACACGAAGGTCCGGTATGAATTGAAAGACGAATTGAAATATCCCGCCAGCATGGAATTTTATCCAAAGTTCAATAATGGGAAAATTATTGAAATGCCGGTAATGTTTGTTTACAGCGGATGGGCTCCATGGAACAAAAATCTATCTTCCGATAATCTCCAACTTGATGTACTAAAATGGTACGAAAAGACTTACGGGGGTGGATTCATTGAAGTGAAACATCCCGTCAGAGGGTCCGCGTATGTAAAGGTAAATGGGAACAGGCGTATCACTATATTTAAACAGGATGAGTTACGCGTATGGGCTGTTTTTACCGACTTGCTGGTAAAAAAGAGCTGGAATGATTCTCCTCCTGCCCCGGATATTAATCCTGCTGATACTACTAAAGATCTGAAAAAATAGTATGCCTGGATTAGTTCAGTTTAATTTACTCCATAAATCCCCTACCCGGAGGACTCTTAGACACTTTAAGCCCCCCATATGGAGGGTTTGGGAGGTTTGTTTGCTGATTCCATTATTCTTTTATGGTTGTGGTAACCATGCAGGAAATCATTTGTTTACACTGATGTCTGCGTCTGTTACACATGCTGATTTTGTCAATAAACTGGATTACGATACGCAGCTTAAGAAGAAGTTCAACGTTTATACCTTCCGCAATTTTTACAATGGAGGTGGCGTTGCTTTAGGCGATGTGAATAATGATGGCCTTCTCGATATTTTTATGACCTCAAATATGGGTAAAAACAAGCTCTATCTGAATAAGGGAAATTTTAAGTTTGAAGATATATCACAAAAGGCAGGAATCGAAGGCAAAGGATGGTCAAATGGCGTCAGTTTTGCTGATGTCAATGGGGATGGGTTGATCGATATATACGTGTGTAAATCGGGAAATGAAGAAGGTGTCGCAAAACATAATGAATTGTATATCAATAACGGAGATCTGACATTCACTGAAAAGGCAAAAGAATATGGTATAGATGAACCATATGGAAACTCCACTCAGGGAGTGTTTTTTGATTATGATAAAGACGGTGATCTTGACCTTTTTTTATTGAAAAACTATCCTAAGGCGATCGGCAGTTTTAACCTGAAGGAGAATCAACGGTTAGTTCGCGATTCTATAGGAGGAGATAAACTTTTCAGAAACGACGGAAATAAATTTACGGATGTCAGCGAGAAAGCAGGTATATATGGAAGCACGATTGGATTTGGAATGGGAGTTTCTGTAGGAGATATAAATCAGGATGGATGGATGGACATCTATGTATCGAATGATTTTTTTGAACGCGATTATGTTTATATCAATAACCACGATGGGACATTTAAGGAAACGCTGGTGAATATGATGAAATCTATTCCTATTTCTTCAATGGGAAGCGATATGGCAGATATAAACAATGATCACTATCCTGAAGTTTTTGCAACCGATATGCTTCCGGAGCATAACGACCGGCTAAAAACAAAGACAACCTTTGATAGCTGGGAAAACTACAAATCGAATGTTGAAAATGGTTATTATCATCAGTTTACGCGCAATATGTTGCAATTTAATAACGCCGATGGTACTTTTAGTGAAATCGGCAGGCTGGCTGGAGTATGCGCCACTGACTGGTCGTGGGGAGCATTGATCGCTGATCTTGACAACGATGGTTTGAAGGATATTTTCGTTGCAAATGGAATTTATAAAGATCTTACCGATCAGGATTACATTCAATATTTTTCAAACCGCGATGTGGTTATGTCGATTGTTACAGGTAATAAGGTAGACTATAAAAAGCTGATTGATGCCATTCCTTCTGTCAAGATCCCGAGTTATGCTTTCAAAAACATGGGAAATTACACGTTTCAGAATATGGCGGCTTCCTGGGGACTGGGTAATCCAGGCTTTTCAAATGGCGCTGCCTATGGTGATCTTGATAACGATGGAGATCTCGACCTGGTAGTAAACAATGTAAATTTACCAATGTCAATATACCGGAATGAGACAAATCATCAGTTACCCGACAACCATTTTCTTAAAGTTATTTTAAAGGGGGAAGGCAAAAATACAGAAGCTATAGGTGCGAAAGTGACTGCAAAGAATAAAGGGAAGTTCGTATATCTGGAACAAATGCCTATGCGAGGATATTTATCAACTGTCGATCCTCGCCCTAATCTTGGCCTGGGTCCGTTAACAATGATAGATTCCCTCATTGTTGAATGGCCGGATGACCGGGTCACAATTTTAACTGATGTGAAAACAAATCAGACTCTGACCTTATATCAGAAAGACGCCCGGAAAATGTCATTTCATGCCGTAGATCCCGTGAGTTCAAAAAATACTTACTTCAAAGATATTAGCAGTGAAAACAGGATAGATTTCGTACATAAAGAGAGTGACTTTAATGATTTTGAACGGGAACCCTTGCTTTTTCATATGTTGTCGACTGAAGGTCCTCGAATGTGCAAAGGTGATGTAAACGGAGATGGACTGGAAGATATCTATATATGCGGTGCAAAAGGACAACCCGGCGCTCTGATGATACAACAAAAGGACGGCACGTTTATTTCGGTTGATAAGCAATTATTTGAAGAGGATAAGATATCTGAGGAGACAGACTGCGCTATATTTGATGCAAATGGTGACGGATATCCGGACCTTTATGTTGCCTGCGGAGGGAATGAATTTCCGGAGAGTTCATCTGCCCTGGCGGATCGTTTGTATATAAACGATGGTAAAGGACACTTTACCAAATCTGCCCAGATATTGCCTGCAGGTAAATATGAGAGTACCTCTTGTATACGACCGGCAGACTTTGATAAAGACGGCAAAATGGAATTATTTGTTGGTATCCGTCTTAAACCGTTTGAATATGGTGTGCCTTGCAATGGTTATATACTCAAATACGACGGCAAAGGAAATTTCACAAATATAACAGCTCAGGTTGCCCCGGAATTGCTGAATATTGGTATGATCCGTGATATGATGTGGGCGGATGTGGACGGGGATGGAGATCTGGATATGATTATTGCAGGAGACTGGATGCCTTTAAAAGTTTTCATAAACGAAAATGGGAAGTTTAAAGAAAAAAAGGACGCATTCGGCTCCGATAAAACAGTGGGTTGGTGGAATTGTCTGGCCACCGGTGATTTTAATGGGGATGGTAAGATTGATTTTATAGCAGGTAATCATGGTTTGAACTCAAGGTTCAAAGCAACCCCGGAAAAGCCTGTTAGCATGTATGTGAATGATTTTGACCTGAATGGAACAGTAGAACAAATAATATGTGTTTATGATGGTGATAAATCGTATCCACTTGCTTTAAAGCATGACCTGACCAAACAAATTCCGGAGTTGTTAAAAAAGTACCCAAAATATGATATGTATAAAGATCAGCAGATCACCGATATATTTACACCGGAACAGTTAAAGAATTCTATCCGTTTAGATGCAAACCTCCTGGAAACCTCCTTGTTTATAAATGACGGGACCGGGCATTTCACAAGGAAACCTTTACCGGTTGAGGTGCAGTTTTCGCCTGTATACGCTGCAGCAGTTGGCGATTATAACCACGATGGGAATCTCGATATCTTACTTGGCGGCAATCTGTATAATGTAAAACCAGAAGTAGGACGCTATGATGCCAGTTATGGAACATTATTACTGGGTGACGGGCATGGGAATTTCAGATATGTACCGGCAAAGATATCCGGCTTTCATCTTGACGGAGAGATCCGGGATATCAAGGAAGTTACAACCTCAAAGGATAAAATAATGGTAGTCGCCCGCAGTAATGATTCGTTACAGGTTTTCAAAGTACTAAGCCCGTAAAGCTTTCTTATGAAAAAATCTCCTTCTATTATTATTATTCTTTCTGTATTATTATTGGTGTTTTCCTGTAAACTTGAGAAGGAGAAAAAGGACCAGTTGTTCACTCTGTTATCCCCCTCCTCCACTCACGTCGATTTTAAAAACCAGCTTGCAGAAACAGAGCAGGCTAATATCATTGAATACCTGTACTTCAATAACGGCGGAGGAGTTGCTGCCGGAGACATTAATAATGATGGCCTTGTAGATTTATATTTCACCTCAAATCAGGGACCAAATAAATTATACCTTAACAAGGGAAATTTCAAGTTTGAGGACATCACCGATGCTGCAGGCGTTGCCGGAACCGGTGATTGGAAGACAGGTGTTACAATGGCAGATGTAAATGGTGACGGATTATTGGATATTTACGTCTGTGAAGTAGGAAAATACAAGAATTTTCATGGCAAAAACCAACTCTTCATTAATCAGGGTAACCTGACTTTCAAAGATGAAGCTTCTGACTATGGACTTGATTTCCAGGGTTTTTCTACACAAGCGGCCTTCTTTGATTATGACATGGATGGGGATCTTGATATGTACCTTCTTAACCATTCGGTGCATACCTCCCGAAGTTATGGTGATGTTTCATTACGCTTTGACCATGACTCTCTTGCGGGTGACAGGCTATACAGAAATGATGAGGTCAACGGGAGGCGTGTTTTTCATGATGTCACACGTGAAGCAGGTATATACGGCAGCCAGATCGGATATGGTTTAGGAGTAAATGTATGCGACATCAATAACGATGGTCTTCCCGATATTTATGTTTCAAATGATTTCCACGAAAATGATTATTTGTACATCAACAATGGTAATGGCACTTTTTCAGAGTGTCTGACAGATTTTATTGCACATACAAGCAGATCATCAATGGGCATTGATGTCGGAGATATTAATAACGATGGACTTCTTGACGTAATGGTGCTCGATATGTTACCCGATAATGAAAAGATCAGAAAACAATCTGGTGGCGAAGATGACTATGAACTCTCGGAACTGAAATTAAAATATGGTTATAATCATCAGTTTGTGCGTAATACACTGCAACTCAATCTGGGAGGAGATATGTTCAGTGAAATCGGACAATTGTCAGGTGTTTCCTCTACTGACTGGAGCTGGTCGCCTCTGTTTTGCGACGTGGATAATGACGGCTGGAAAGATCTTTTTATTACCAGCGGAATATACAGGAGAGCAAATGATCTGGATTATGTTAAGTTTTTAACAGGCGGTAACAGAAGTTTTCCTGCGAAGGATAATAATAGTTCCACCGATAAGGATTTGTATGAAAAGATGCCTCTGTATCCAAATATAAATTATATCTATAGGAATAACGGTGATCTCACATTTACGAATATGGCCAGGGAATGGGGTTTTAACACCCGTTCCTATTCCAATGGAGCCACTTATGCGGATTTAGATAATGATGGTGACCTCGACCTGGTTGTCAACAATATTAATGCTCCGGCATTTATATACAGGAACAATGCAGAAAAGCTGTCGGGTAATCATTTTTTATCAGTTATATTAAAAGGAAAAAGGATGAACACGCGCGGGATCGGGGCACGAGTTACTTTATACAGTGGTGGTCAGGAGCAGGTTGCCGAGCAATTTCCGACAAGAGGTTTTTTGTCTGCCACGTCCGATGTTTTGCATTTTGGATTGGGGCAGGCAAAACTGATCGATTCAATTGCAGTTCGTTGGCCGGACCTGTCAGGACAAATTATTAAAAATGTTCCTGTTGATATCACCATCACATTAGATATAATAAATGCCGGGAAACCTGTAAGAGGGGGAAAAAAGGATAATGAAAATACGAAATTGTTCTCCCCTGTCCTGATTTCAGGATTAAAGTTTACACACAAAGAAGATGATTGGGTTGATTTTTATCGTGAGCGACTGATTCCACATAGCCTGTCGGCAGAAGGTCCGGCTCTTGCAGTTGGCGATGTAAATGGTGATGGCTTGCAGGATTTGTTTGTGGGTGGGGCCAAAGGGCAACCAGCCATGCTTTTTATTCAGCAGAAGGACGGATCTTTCAAGCCTTCAGATATACCTGTTCTTAAAAACGAATGTTGGCTCGATGATGTAGACGCTGCCTTTTTTGATGCCGATGGAGATGGTGATCTCGATCTGTACATAGTGCGGGGAGGAAATGAGCTAACAATTGGCAATCCACTGCTGACCGACCTATTGCTGATTAACGATGGAAAGGGAGGTTTTACCAAAGGTGAATTACCTTTTATGTCTCACAACGGATCATGTGTCAGACCATGCGACTTTGATGGTGATGGTGACATCGACTTGTTTGTGGGTTCAAGGTCTGTGCCGGGTGCTTATGGATTGTCACCTGATCAGTTTCTTCTTGAAAACGATGGTCATGGACATTTTAAGATTGTGTCAGATGACAGGATAAAAGCTTTTAAGAATATCGGCATGGTGACCGATGCAGCCTGGATGGATTGGGACAAAGACGGACACCCTGATCTGGTATTGGTTGGTGAATGGATGAAGGTATGCATATTCAGGAATGATAAAGGATATTTTAAAGACGTAACTGGCACAGCAGGTCTGGATGAAACATCAGGATGGTGGAACTGCATTCGTGTTGCTGATGTCGACGGTGATGGAAATATGGATCTGATAGTAGGAAATCTGGGGCTCAATTCAATACTGAAGGCATCGATTAAGGAGCCGGTCGAAATGTATCTGAATGATTTTGATAACAACGGATCTCTCGATCAGGTTATCTGTTCCTACCAAAATGGCATTAGTTACCCTGTGGCTTCTCTCGATGAACTGTCAGGTCAGATTGCAGGTTTAGATAAAAAGTATCCAAATTATTCTGATTTCGGAGGCAAAACGGTAAAGGATATATTCGGTAAGAAGATGATTGACCAATCCACTGTAAAAAAAGCTGTGATGTTTGAAAGTTGCCTGTTCCTGAATAATGGAAACGGAACTTTTAAACCTTATAAGCTTCCCATTGAAGCACAGTTCTCACCGGTTCGCGATATCCTGGTCAGGGATATTAACAAGGATGGAAAGCAGGACCTGATCCTTGCTGGAAACGATTATTTAGTCAGACCTTCCTATGGGCGTTATGACGCCAGTTATGGCTGGTGTTTACTGGGTGAGGCAGATAATAAATTCAATGCGCTTATGCCTGAAAAAAGCGGCTTAAAAATTATTGGCGATGCGAGGAAGATAGTTCCGATTGATATAGCAGGTAAACATTACATAATAGCTGCAGTAAATAACGGAGATCTGCAGGTTTTCCAAATCCTGAAGTAGCCAGAGAAAAATTCAACATTATTTAATTTTCATTGCTACCAGGGCGCAAACCTGCCTGAATAACTCAAGATAAATGGTCAGGATTGCTGGAGATCCCTCGCTGGCGCTCGGGATGACACCATGGGTTTGTGGTATAGGGGGAAAGAAGTGGTAACTTTCTATTGTTTTCTACTAAAAATTAATGTATTTTTAGTAAGTGAATATCCAATTGTGTTAATTCCTGATTAATGAAGCACAATACTAAAATGTTTCCAAGAATACATATTTGGAGAAGAAGTATATTAT
Organism: Bacteroidales bacterium; assembly: GCA_003141525.1. GTDB lineage: Bacteria > Bacteroidota > Bacteroidia > Bacteroidales > VadinHA17 > LD21. The sequence continues at coordinate 5,798 of PLML01000203.1, read as the reverse complement.
CTTTTTTTCTTATTTTCTGTACGTTAAGCTCAGTCTTCTGTCAAAAAAAGACTAATTCAGGTAAAATAACTACTGAGGTGGGGGATTCACTTCAAGCAGTCAATATTGTGAATGTCGGTTATGGCACTCAAAAGAGAAGAGAAGTAACAAGCTCAGTTGCGAGTGTAAATGCCAATGATTTCAACAAAGGAAACATTCAAAATCCCTTACAATTGATCCAGGGCAAGGTGGCCGGATTATCCATTAGTAAATATGGAGGCGACCCTAATGGATCTTATTATGTTCGTCTGAGAGGGATGAATACTATAAATGGGATTGACGGACCGCTGATCATAATTGATGGCACTGCCGGAGCATCTCTTGAAAACGTAGATCCCAATGATATCGAATCCATTGACGTGTTAAAAGATGCTTCTGCTGCAGCAATTTATGGAGTAAGAGGTTCAGGAGGTGTAATTCTTATAACTACCAAAAAGGGTAAAAAAGGCACAGCCGTCATTGAATATAATGTCTGTACAACTGCTGAAATGGTTGCCAGGAATAATCCTGCAATGAATGCAACAGAATGGAGAGCATTGTCGGCTGAAACAGGTCTTGGAACAGATTATGGAACTAGTACTGACTGGTTTAAGGAAATAGAACAGACAGCATTGTCGCAGGTGCATAATATTTCAATGTCAGGCGGAACTGATAAGACAAGTTACCGTGCTTCAATCAATTACCGCAGCGGAAATGGCATTATGATCAATACGGGATATGATCAGCTTAACGGAAGAATTAATATCACACAAAAGGCATTAAATGATAAGTTCACTCTTGATCTGAACATGGGGGCCACCCAGCGAGAATCAAAATATGGTTTTGCCGATGCATTTACCTATGCTTCAATTTATAATCCAACCGCTCCAGTCAGAAGCAGTGATCCCGCATTTGTAAAATACAATGGTTATTTTCAGCAGATAATATGGGATTACTATAACCCGGTTTCGATTGCAGAGGAAAATAAATCTGAAGGGAAAAGCAGAATATTAAACCTCTCCCTGAAAGCCACTTATGAAATCCTGAAAGGATTAAATGTTGACGCATTTTATTCTGTTCAGACCAGTGGTGAATTAGGAGGACAGTATTTTGGTAAGAATGATTATTGGGGTGGCATGAACAGGAATGGTTTAGCTTCGAGGCAGGAAGATAATTCCTTGAGCCGTCTTTTTGAATCAACCGCTCAATTTAGCAAAGAAATAAACTCCCCTCTTAACCTTAACCTTAACCTAAACCTCAACCTTATGGGTGGCTATTCGTACCAGTATTTTACCAATGAAGGTTTTTCTGCACAGGGCGGTGATTTCCTCACCGATGCCTTTTCTTTTAATAATCTTGGTGCAGCCCAGGAGTTTAAAAATGGAAAAGGAACAATCACAAGCTATAAAAACTCAAATAAACTGGCAGCATTTTTTGGAAGGGTAAACCTGAACTTCAACAACAGGTGCTTCATGACTGCCAGTCTTAGAAATGAAGGTTCATCAAGGTTTGGAGCGAACAATAAATGGGGATTATTCCCGGCTTTTGGAACAGGTGTGAACATAGCTAAAAACATCAGTTTTATTGATAACCTCAAATTTCGTATGGATTACGGAATAACAGGAAATCAACCATCCTATAGTTATCTTTCATTATCCCAATTGGATATTCAGGGCAATTCCTATTATAACGGAAATTTTATACCAACATATTCAACTGCAAGAAATGCGAATCCCGATCTTAAATGGGAGAAGAAAAGTGAATTTGATGCCGGATTTGATTTTTCAATAATAAAGTCAAGATTGTCTGGTTCATTTGACTTTTATACAAGCGCTTCAACAGATCTGTTGTATCAATATAATTTACCTTATCTTTATTACTGGAACCAATCTGTTTGGTTGAACACAGGAAAAATAAGGAGCAGTGGTCTGGAGTTAACTCTTAACTATAACGTGATCAGAAAATCAGATTTGTCATATAATATAACCTTATCATCTTCATACAATTCAAAAAATATTCTTGTTTCCCTTTCAGGAAATTATAATGGGGAAGCTCTGAACTTTGGGACCCAGCAGATGGGATACCTGCCGGACCGCAATGATGAACTGATAAAAGTTGAGGAGGGTAAACCAATAGGACAAATACAGGCATTGGTTTTCAAGGGTATCGATGCATCAGGAAATCTGATCCTTGTAGATCAGAATAATGATGGATATATTGATCAGAGAGACTTGACGGTTGTTGGCAACGGTTTGCCGAAATATCTGATTGGATTTGGCAATACGATAACCTATAAAAACTGGGATTTAAATGTATTTTTCCGCGGAGTTTTCGGTCATGATCTGATCAATTCCTTCAGGGCTCTTTATGAATCGCCAAATCTGATATATTCATATAACGTTCCAAAGACAGCTGCTAATATGATAACTACGACAAACCAGGTTTTTGCCGGGCAAATGTTTTCGAGTATAGATGTTGAGAATGCTTCATTTGTATCCCTTGATAACTTTAGTCTGGGTTATAGCTTCAGATTACCTGAAAACTCCCAAATAAGTAAGATCAGGGTGTATCTTGCCGGCAATAATTTGTTCTACATCACAAAATACAAAGGATCGGATCCAAATCCCAGATATGGAGACAGTGAATATTCTGCGTATACTCCGCTGATTCCGGGTATTGACAGAATGGATTCATGGCCCAGAACCAGATCCTTTACTGTTGGCGCGAATGTTGTTTTTTAATAAATTCCCTATCATGTTTAACTTCTTGAGTATTGAAATTCGAGATTGGAAAAGAGGGACATTAACATTATTCCTTTTTTTCCTGGCTTTCAGATTAGCATTCTCCCAGCAAAAGATAGTTACTGATACAATACCTTCAAAAAGTGCCGAAGATGAAATTGTGAATGTCGGATACGGTACTCAAAAGATTAGAGAAGTAACAAGTTCAATTGCGAGTGTAAATTCTGAAGAGTTCAATAAAGGCAATATCAACGATCCGAAACAGTTGATTCAGGGTAAGGTTGCAGGTTTATCAATAAGCAAAGCCGGAGGCGACCCGAACGGATCTTATTATATGCGTTTGAGGGGTTTGAACACGATTAATGAAAATACCCAGCCTTTGGTGGTAATTGATGGTGCAATTGGAGCCTCTCCTGATAACGTGGATCCCAATGATATAGAATCTATAACTGTACTGAAGGATGGTTCTGCTGCAGCAATATATAGAGTAAGAGGTTCAGAAGGTGTAATTCTGATAACTACCAAAAAGGGCAAAAAAGGCTCAGCTGTCATTGAATATAATGTTTATGCGACAGCAGAGACGGTTGCCAAAAATGAACCTGCGATGACTGCAACAGAATGGAGGGCATTGTCTGCAGAAACAGGTCTTGGAACAGATTTTGGAACAAGCACTGACTGGTTTAAGCAGATAGAACAAACTGCCTTGTCGCAGGTACACAATATTTCAATGTCAGGCGGAACTGATAAGACAAGTTACCGTGCTTCAATCAATTATCGTCAGAGTGAAGATGTTGAGATTAATACAGGTTACACCCAGCTCAATGGGAGGTTTAATCTGACTCAAAAGGCATTGAACGACAGGTTTACTCTGGATCTGAACTTGGGGGCTACGGAAAGGGAATCGCAGCTAGGTTTTCCTGAGGCATTCAAATATGCTTCAATTTATAATCCTACAGCTCCTGTAAAGAGCAGCGATCCGGCATATTCAAAATATGACGGCTATTTTCAGCAGGTTCTTTTCGATTATTATAACCCTGTTTCTATCATTGAATTAAATAAGAATGAAGGAAAAAGCAGAATAATGAACCTATCAGTAAAAGGTACGTATGAAATCCTGCATGGATTGACCCTCGATGCTTTGTACTCCACTGAGAATGACGGTGCCCTGGACGAACAATATTATGACAGCCACGATTATTGGGGAGGAATGAACAGGAATGGGTTGGCATCACGACAGGAGGATAATTCTTTGAGCCGTCTTTTTGAATCAACCGCTCATTATAACAAAGAAATAAACTCCCCTCTTAACCTCAACCTTAACCTTATAGGTGGTTATTCGTACCAGGATTTTACCAATGAAGGTTTCTACGCACAGGGAGGTAACTTTCTTACGGACGCTTTTTCTTTCAACAATCTGAGCGCTGCCCTGGATTTTTCGAACGGAAAAGGCACAGTCACAAGTTATAAAAACTCAAATAAGCTTATTGCTTTTTTTGGACGTGCAAATATTGACTTCAATAAAAAATGGTTCCTTAGTGCAAGTTTAAGAAAAGAAGGTTCTTCAAGGTTTGGTGCTAACAATAAGTGGGCATTGTTCCCGGCTTTTAGCGGTGGCATAAATATTGCCAAAAATGTCAGTTTTATTGATAATCTGAAAATACGTGCAGGTTATGGGGTAACCGGAAATCAGCCTATGGAAAGTTATCTCTCGTTAGAACGCCTTGATAATTTTGGAACTGTAAACGGTTTTAATAGTTACAACGCATACAATTACAACGGGAAAATTATTCCTCAATTTGCAGTTGTAAATAATGCTTATCCCGATCTTAAAAGTGAAAAGACAGGTGAATTTGACGCCGGTATTGATTTTTCATTCTTTAAATCCAGACTTTCCGGTTCTTTTGACTTCTATGCAAGTACGACAACTGATTTGTTGTATCAATATCCTGTACCTGTCCCTCCGAATCTTTATAATACTGCATGGATGAATATTGGTAAAATTAGTAGCTGCGGCCTGGAATTCACAATTAACTACAATGTAATTAAGAAATCAGATCTTTCTTATAACATAACCCTTTCGCCTTCGGTCAACTTAAGGAATATACTGGTCTCTCTTTCCGGCACTTATAACGGGACGGACCTCAAATATGGAATACAGGAGCTTGGCAGTATAGGTTCTCCCGGTTGGAACGGGATGCCGTTGATAAAAGTGGAGGAAGGCAAACCGATAGGTCAGATATTGGCATACGTTTTCAAGGAAATTGATGAAACCGGTAAAATGGTATTCGTAGATGAAAACAATGATGGATATATTGATAATAGAGACATGCAGGTTGTTGGCAACGGAATACCGAAATTTCTTTTTGGATTTGGCAATACGGTTACCTTTAAAAATTGGGATCTGAATGTTTTCTTCCGTGGCGTGTTCGGACATAGTCTTATCAACTCTTATCGTGCGATATACGAAGCACCAAATATGATCTATTCTTATAACCTGCCAAATACGGCAAAGGATATGAGAAATGCGACAACAGGTACGCTGATGAACTCCTCGGCGGGTACAATGACCAATTTAGATGTTGAGAAAGCTTCCTTTGTATCTCTCGATAATATGAGTTTCGGATATAACTTCAGGTTACCTTCGGTTTCAGCGTTCAGTAAGATCAGGTTGTATGTTTCAGGCAACAATTTATTCTATATTAACAGATATAAAGGCTCAGATCCGAGCCCAAGATATGTAGATAGTCAAATGTATTATGGAACCTTTAATAATCCACTCGTCCCTGGCATCGACAGATTAAGTTCATGGCCCAGAACCAAATCGGTTACTATTGGTGCAAACTTTGTTTTTTGAATCCTTTCTTAACCCTTCCCCTCTCCCCTTCCCTTAGACAATAACTATCCTTTTATACACATCTCGCAATTGTCGAGATATACAAATTATTAATCTTATATTAAACTTGAACTAAAGAAGTATTTTTTATACCTGTTGCATATTTTATTATTGAGATCAGGTGTTTTCGGTGGAAGAAGATGACT
>PLML01000160.1 GCA_003141525.1 Bacteroidales bacterium | reverse complement strand
TTATTGCCATCATCGGGATAATCTGAACACGATGGAATCGGGGGAGAATGCTTTCTACCTTCAGGTTTGTGTTTACCAACTCCCTTAAAAGGGATCACCGGCTGACCATTGATTTCGAGAGGAACCATCCTGCCGGCTGCATTTATAACAGTCTCTGCTGGCATATTGTCGCTTTTAATGCTTATTTCTCATCAGGCGGAATTTCATTTATCCAATCAGAGGATAAAAGGTTCAGACGAATAGCAAGGTCAATGATTTTTTGAGCGCTTGCAACTACTGGCGGATCTATCATTTTTGATCCCAGGGCAACAACGCCAAGCCCTTTCAATTTCGCCGTTTCAAACGCTAAAACAATTTTTTTCGACTTTTCTAATTCAGTTCTATCAGGTGCAAATCCCTGCTTTACAACCGCTACCTGTCTTGGATGAATACATCCCATCCCTTCGAATCCCAGCGATTTTGATATTGCCACAGTTCGTTTCAGAGCTTCAATATCCGCCACATCCGAGAACACTGAATCAATTGGTTGAATACCTGCCGCCTTAGCGGCTACTACAAGCCTTGTTCTTGCATAAAATGATTCATTACCCTCTATAGTCCTGGAAACACCCAGATCAGCAGTATAATCTTCCAGACCGATAGCAATGGCAACAACATTTTCCGACCCCCTTGCAATATCAAAAGAATTCTCTACTCCCAGTGCGCTTTCAATAACAGGCATGAGAAATACATGATTATTAAGATTGAATTTCTTCTTAATACCTGCAATCTCTTCTTCGACCTGTTTAATATTTTCTGCACTCTCACATTTTGGTAGTAGAACAAGATTAACGTTATGAGGAAGGACAAAATGAAGATCTTCCAATCCTCTTTCACCCAGGTTTATTCTTACCATCCTTTCAGCGCCACAGAAATTTATCTGTCTCAAAGCGTTCCTGACAAGAATTCTTGCTTCATCTTTCTTTTCCGGAGCAACCGAGTCTTCAAGATCGAGAATTATTCCATCTGCAGAATGGAGTCCTGCATTGATCATCAATCCGGGTGCGTTGCCCGGCAAATATAACCTCGAAAAACGAAACCTGTCGCGGGTAGTTGAATAACTGTTTTCTTTAAGGAATTCAGGAAAATACTCAAGCTCTGTATTAATCAATTGTTTAACAGCCGATTCCATACGTGCAGCAATTACAAAGGGAAGAGCACCTGAATCATTAATCTTTACAACAGCGTGTTTGACTCCAAAAAAAACAAGCACTTCTACAATAAGATTCTTTATTGATTCACCATACAATACTTTAACTTTAGAAAGAAGGTCAATTGATATTCCCCCCTCAGGCCTGATTTCAATAACAATTTCACAATCAGATCTGACTTTTGGACCAGAGTTACCTGCAACTGCAATGGATCTTTTCATTTTGCCAAAAGGTTGGTAATGTTATACAAACCTAATAATTTTTTCAAACATGAAATGCTTCATCCTATTATGTGAGTTTTATTCTCACAAAGTTCGATCAGAACACCTGAGGTTGCTTTTGGATGTAAAAAGGCAATATCAAGACCTTCAGCACCTTTTCTGGGTTTACTATCAATAAGTGCGATACCCAGTTTAGCAGCATGCATCAAGTGCTCTTCAATTTTTTCAACTGAAAAGGCGATGTGATGAATTCCTTCTCCTTTCTTTTGAATGAATTTTCCAACAGGACCATCAGGGTCTGTTGATTCGAGAAGTTCTATTTTTGTTTGTCCGACCATAAAGAATGCAGTCCGGACTTTCTGATCGGGTACCTCTTCAATATTATAGCATGTCAGGCCTAATACCTTTTCATAAAAACTTATTGCATCTTGAAGGCTGGCGACAGCGATCCCGATATGTTCAATATGTGATGTCTTCATTCGTATTAGAATAAACGATTTTAAATATTGATTAGTAAAAAATAAATTTAAAATGGAAATTCTACCGGAGTCTTGATTTCGGACTGCACATTCTCAGGTTTTTTTGCGGCAACATGAACAGGATTCCCATCAACAAAAATTGATTTATATGGAGAAGCGGGACAGGCAAATTCACAATGGCCACATCCAATACAGATATCTTCTTTAACTTCCGGGATAACCAGGTTTCCTTCATAAGGAATCATGTGACAGGCTTTGGTCGGACAAGCTTCCGAGCATGCTCCACAGGCCGTTTTCTCTGTCTTTACAATACAATTATCCTTTATAAATTTTGCTTTCCCTAACTGGGTAAGCTTCTTAGCCTCAAGAAGCAGAGGATGCAGTGCATTGGTAGGACAAATCTCAGTGCATTTTGTGCAGTTATATGTACAAAAGCTCTTATGATAATCCATAACCGGTTGCATGATACCAGCAATCCCATATTGTTTATAAGCGGGTTGCAGTACACTATTGGGACAGATATTTATACAGAGAGAACAAGCTATACAGTCTTTGTTAAAATCTTCAATACTTACTCCACCCGGTGGACAGACAGGACATGTCCTGTTCTCTTTTACTGTTGAGTCTTTTTTAGGTTTTGGCACAGTCTTTTCCTGACCTTTTGCAACTCGTGTTAACCCGAAGAGGAGAAGAAGTGATCCGATTATTACCTTGCGTTTATTCTCATCAGTCACATGAGGCTTCTTTTTAATGTTCACAATCCCGAAAGAAATAGCTTTATCCTGGCATGTATGAATGCAATTGAAGCAACTTATACACCTCGTGATATCAACATCGAACTTAAGAAAGTCAATGCAGGAAGATTTACACCTTACAGCACATCTTCCACACCTGGTACAGGCAGCCTCTTTAAATTTTATTCTGAAGAGTGAAATTTTTGAAATCAGACCAAGAAATGTTCCAACCGGACAGATCATGTTACAGTAAAGGCGTCCCTTAGTCAATGAGAGGGCGCCAATAAGAATAAAAAAAGCAACCGGGATAGAATATACAATCAATGGAAATCCTTTAACAGGAACATTGCTTAAAGTGTAGATATCAAATTTACCTAGTATCCCGGCTAAGAAATTATTTATCATTATAATAACAGGCCTGGCAAAATAGGTCATAAACCTGGCAAAAATGCTATATGGGTCCAGAACGGTAATCATATACACACCCCACACCAAAGTGACAATAAGTGTAATTGCGAGAATTGTGTATCTTAATATGGTAAAGGGTCTCTTAAATCCATACCTTCTGAATTTTTTCTTAATCCGTCCTCCTATTCTGCTGTTCAGGTCCTGCCCGATACCAAGAGGACATAGAAAAGAACAGTATGTACGTCCAGTTATTAAAGTCAGTAAAATAATTACAAGAAAACCACCTGCTGCTAAAACTTTCAGATCGTAAAACTTTAAAACTGAAGGGACAAACTGTAGAAACATTAATGCGTTAATATAGTTTGTCGGAATTAATGATTTGAAATCAACAAGAACCAGAACAAAAAAGATAAAAACCAGTGTTGAAAAAACGATCCGGATTCTTCTTAGCAGAGATGAACTCATCAGGAATTACATTTTAATTCTTTTAATATTGAGGGCGTCCAGGTTCATATTCCCAAGTCCCATTTTGTGTGCAATGGGAATATACTCGATCTTTTCAACTGCGACTCCCAGCATTTTAGCTGCGGCTGCATCACCTGCTACCCAGTCAGATGTAAGTATCTGCGACTTCATGAAAACGATATCTTCCTTTGATACTCCCTGAGGACCATGCTTTACCATAACATTATAACAATCAATCACATTAAGTGCCGGTTTCTTCTCATAGAGAGCATAATCTGCTATACATTGATTCAGATCATTCGAATGCCAGTAACCTCTGTCCCAAACAATACCCATAGTGTTTTTAAGACAACAGGTCATTCGGGTCGAATTATGATCTTTAAGAACCGGTACATTTATAAAGACATCTGTCTCAAGCAAAAGCTGATGAACCTTGGCTTTCTGAAGTTTTATTCCACCCGGAATTTCAATTTGGTGGTAATAGCTTTCCGAGTTGGCCGGAACTACTTTCGCACCAGCAGATTTTGCAGCTTTCTCAATACCCGAATTATTATAGCAATTAACCCAGTTATCGCACGTATGATCAAATACATAAACCTCTTTGGCTCCTGCCTTGAAGCAGTGTTCAATTATCCTTTTTACGAGCAGTGGGTTGGTATTTGCACCCAGGTCAGGAATTACATCCCAGCCAATATTAGGTTTTATCAGAACTTTTTGTCCTTTCTGAACAAATGTGCCCATTCCTCCCAATTCCTGTATTCCAAGGTCGAACATCGCATCAGGATTACCACCCATTACAGCCACCATGTCATATTTTGCTACAGGAGGAGCTGAGTACCAGAGTTTACCAAATCCACCCATTTTCAATGCTACACCGGCAGCCATACCTCCTCCAATTGATGTTTTAAGAAAATCCCTTCTTTTCATAATCTTATAAACTGGTTATTTAAACAAATTTTGGATAAGCCCCGAAAAATACAACTTTTTTTTATTATTCCGCATAGATTGTAAATAGTATATTAGAGGGCAAAATAACGACATATGCATTCTATTGAATTTTTTTAACATTCTTACGTTTCAATTGTTGCACAATATACTACTCTAAAAATATGAAAATTATCAGTTATGATTGTTTCTCGGGTATCAGTGGAGATATGAATCTGGGTGCCATGATCGACCTTGGTGTTGACAAAACATATCTTATCGATGAATTAAATAAACTTAACCTGCCGGGATGGGAATTGATCGTGCAAAAAGATCAGAGACATGGCATTGCCGGAACAAAAGTGACGGTTAAGCAGACCAGGCACGAACATTCACACAGGCATTTTTCAGATATCGAAAAGATTATTAAAGACTCAGCGCTTGACAATAAAACCAAAGAATTAAGCTTGAAAATATTCATGAAGATAGCCCAGGCTGAAGGTGCTGTTCACGGTATCTCAATTGACCACGTACATTTTCACGAAGTCGGAGCAGTCGATTCGATCATTGATGTAGTTGGCGCTGCAATATGTTTTAATGCTTTAAAGGTTGATACTGTTCATGTTTCAACGGTGGAACTCGGAGGTGGGTTTGTTTTGTGCGACCATGGCAAGCTTCCTGTGCCCGCACCTGCAACTGTAGAACTTATTAAAGACATTCCCGTGAAAAAAGGTGGAGTTGACTATGAAGCTACTACTCCGACAGGTGCTGCAATACTTGCTGCCCTGGGTACCAGTTTTAATACTGATCTCTCTTTTAAAATAGAAAAAACTGCCTACGGAGTAGGCCAGAAAGAGCATCCCGATGTTCCCAATCTTCTCAGAGTTTTCCTGGGTGAAACAATCTCAAATCCATCATCAGGTCATGATGCAGTTCAGATTGAATGCAATATCGATGATATGAATCCTGAATTTTTTGAATATATCTCCGACAGGCTCTTTAAAGCAGGAGCTTCTGATGTATACTTTTCAAATATAATGATGAAGAAAGGTCGTCCTGGTATCTTACTAAATGTTATATGTGAAACAGAATTGGCCGATATCATCAAAAATATCATTTTTACGGAATCGACCTCATTGGGAATCAGAACATTTCCATTCAGAAAGGATACTCTGGCAAGAGACTTCGAAACTATTCAGACTATTTATGGCGATCTGACTGTTAAAAGATCATACTATAAGGGTAAAGAGGTATCCTGTAAACCCGAATATGAAGACTGTAAACGTATTGCTGCCGAAAAGCAAATTCCGGTAAAAGAGGTTTACAATAATATTATGGCTTTATTGCTGAAAAACAAGTAGAAAGCAATAGTTAGTAAATCAGAAATCAGAAATTTGTATTTCGTAATTCATAATTTGGTTGAAGAAGCTGAAAATATGCTGTTCGAACTAGGTTATCCAGGAACAAGAGTCAGGTTACATGGTGATCTGGCCAGGATTGAGTGCATGCCAGGATACATCGAAAAGATTATTCATAATCCGGACAAAGAACATATTATTTCCAACCTGAAAAAAATAGGATTCAGATATGTATCTTTGGACCTTGAAGGTTACAGGACAGGAAGTTCAAATCCTGAAAAAAGAGCAATATGAATGTAAAAGAAGTTGAAAAACTGCTTATAGGTGTTAAAAAAGGAGAGACAAGCATCGAAAAGGCACTGGAAATCCTTAAAAACTTTCCTTATACTGACCTTGGTTTTGCAAGAATAGATCATCATCGCGAAATGCGGACAGGATACCCTGAAATTATTTACTGCGCCGGGAAATCAATCGAACAGGTCAGAGAAATATTCAGAGTGATGTCAGAAATGGAAAATAATGTCATTGGTACAAGGGCAGATAATGAAATGTACGAAGCAGTCCGGAGTATATCACCTGATGCTGTTTATTACCCTATAGCCAGAATTATTTCCTTGCAAAAGGAAAAACCGAAAGTCCCGGAAAGCAAAATTGCAATTATCACCGCCGGAACATCCGATATGCCTGTAGCGGAAGAGGCTGCAACTACAGCCGAACTCCTGGGAAATAACGTCTTAAGAATTTATGATGCAGGTGTAGCTGGGATCCATCGCCTTGTTGACAAGCTGCCGGAAATCAGGAACTGCAGGGTAATAATTGTTATTGCGGGTATGGAAGGGGCTCTTGCAAGCGTGGTTGGAGGACTGGTTGACAAACCGGTGATCGCTGTTCCCACGAGTATTGGGTATGGTGCTAATTTCGGAGGTATTTCTGCTCTGCTGGCTATGCTTACAAGTTGTTCGACAGGAGTAACGGTCGTGAATATTGATAATGGATTCGGAGCCGGTTTTGCTGCCAGCATGATTAACAAGTTAGTGTGAGCCTTTTTACAATGTCAGGAAAAATACTGGTTTCCACAGCTTATTTAGCATCGGTGGAATATTTCTCGCTGATTTCAAAAGCTGATGAAGTATTAGTCGAAGTGGAGGAAAACTACCTGAAACAGTCTTACAGGAACAGATGTTATATACTCTCTGCGCATGGCCCGCAACTTCTGTCGGTGCCGGTTTATCTTGGAAGTCAACACAAAACACCATTAAAAGAAATCCGGATTGACTATTCCAAACGGTGGCAGCAGGTTCATTTAAGGGCTATAACTGCCTCATATAACTCATCACCTTTTTTTCAATTCTATTTTGAAAATCTTGAAAAGATAATTTCTAAGAAGAATGATTTCCTTATTGACCTGAATATGGAACTCACAGAGTCAGTTCTTAAAATGCTTAAAATAAATACGAAACTGACGTATACAACTAAATTTGAACCCGTTGGAAAAGCTGACAGTGACTTCAGATACAAAATATCACCAAAAGAAAAATCTCAATTCGTTAGTAAGGAATACATGCAGGTTTTTGCGACCACTAATCGATTTGTACAGGGTCTGAGTATTATTGACCTGATTTTTAATATGGGACCGGAATCTACAGATTATCTGTGAGAGATCAGTCATGGTCATGCCATTGCATTACCCTACTACATTAAATGGACCTTATAGGGACACGCCATGGTGTGACCTTGTAAAAATCGAAAATTATTATAAATAAGGCTGTCTCGAGGGAAACAGCCTTAATAAAAGGAAGTCATCAAAGTATTAAACACCAAACTTGTATCCAAAAGTCAGAGTGAACATGTTTTTCGTTGTATTCAAATTGGCAACTGTAGGATCAACACCAACATCCACAGGGTACAAGTAATACTTCTGTGAATATTTAAAGTTTGTAAAAGCAAAGTCTATAGTTATATTCTGTTCCCTTATGCCTGCTCCAAAAGAAATCGTATTATAGTCAAGATTAGCATTGTTCTCACTCGATTTAAAAGGTTTGCCATAAAAACCATATCCTGTTCGCAGGTAAAGATTGTTCAGCCGTAACTCACCCCCGAAACGAATATTGTTTGTAGCTTTCAGACTATTCTTTATTTCCATATTTTCTGCGCTGTACCCTGTTTCAGAAAATCGGGCAGTGCTATAGTCAACATATTCATAATCAGCGCTGAGAAGTAAAAACTTTTTTATCTGTACACCTACTCCGGCCAATAACCTGTAAGGTGTTGCCAGAGTGTAGTTAAACCTTGATGGTGTATTAGAAGACTCATAGTTATTACCGTCGGTGAAGTGTGAGGTTATGTCGTTATAATAATATTCATTGATCTTATACCATGTCGGGGAATGAAATGCCAGGCCAATACGGACGGCATCAACCGGTTTATATATTGCTCCGAGTTTAAGGGTATATCCTGTTCCTTTATCCTCGAAATGATCAGTGTAGGTAAAACTCTGGAATTGTGATGGCATTGAGATATCAGTCGACTCGAGGTGTTCGTAATCGCTTGTAAATCTTAGCATAGTGATCCCAAATGTAGCTCCAAAAAATATTTTATTTGAATAATTACCACCTATTGAGAATGCATGCTCCCCAATATATCCCTCATTTGTAACAAGTCGCCTTATAGTCTGACCATATACCGATGGAGGATTGTCTCCATAGTTGGAAAGAGCTGTAGCATAAGATTTACCACCCGATCCTGTAACCGTATCCATTACCCATGCATCAAAGGCAATTCCTTCAGCACCCTGAAGGTCTTTGTAAAATGTTCCTCCATCTTTGTTCCCGAGTGCTGCCCAGTAATCTGCCATTGAACTTGTTTTACTGACCCCCTGAATTACTACGCTTTGACTCAGATTATCTGTTTTATTGAACGAATAACCCAGACTAAGCGTAATCAGACCTGTTTCCTTGTTGTTTGATATTAAATTGCTTACAATTCCGATCTGACCAAGATTAAAATTAGAAAGATTGTCAGATGAAGATACTCCATTGAAACCTGCAGTTGTTTTACTCTGGAACAGTTGTGGAGTAATTGTTATTTCAGAAGACCTGAAGACACCAAGTCCTGCGGGGTTTTGACTCAAAGAAGATATATCTCCTCCCAGAGCTGTAAAAGCGCCGCCCATTGACATAAACCTGGCTGTCCCTCCATAAAATACCTGAGAATACCTCAATGCATCATCTATATTCTGGGCAGTAACTCCGGTGAATACAGATAATACCGCAAATATTAATAAACTTATCCTTTTCATAAGATTTCTGTTTTTTGTAAGACTATCCCTGCACTCTTTATTTAGAATGAACTTAATTAATACAATTTTATTGTTTCAAACTATCTCCTTCCTGAAGAAGAACCACCACCACCTGATGATCTACCACCTGATGAAGACCCTGATGAGGATCCTGAAGAAGATGATCCTGAAGAGTAAGAACCACTTGATACAGATCCTGACGATCCGCTGCTGTATGATGAGGAAGATCGGCTGCTGCCAGAAGAAGAACCTCTATAAGAACCAGACGAATAACTGCTTCTCGACGGAAGAGAATAGCTTTCTGAACTTCTGATGGAATTTGATCTGTATTGACCTGCAGGAACATAATACCCTGAAGATGTCTCACTTCTCCTCTGTACACCATTCCCTGAAGAGTTGCTTCTGACATTATTGTAAGTATTCTGGTTGGAGCCCTGTCTGACAGAACCCGAATTGTAGTACATCCTGCTGTTATTCGTATTCCGGCTGACATTGGAATTTACGCCTTCAGAAACCTTGCTGTTGTTATACGACGGCCTTGTACTCATCCGCGGATTATTATAACTGGGAGTATAAGTTCTGTTTACGCTTTTATATGCCGGTTTTACATTTGCCTGGCTCCTCTGCACAGAGGAATTGGAATATTCTCTTTTGGTTTGATTCTGAACACTCTTTCCGGTTACCTGATTAACTGCCTGTTGCTGTGAATTTACTCCGGATGAAACAGTTCTCCGCTGATTTGCAGCAATTGTTTGTGTTCCTGAAGTTCTTCCTCCAACTCTGGAAGTTCCAGCAGAAAGATAAGTATCTCTTCTTGCAGAGCCAATGCCGCCTATATTACTATTCCACCTCGGTGAAAGATTGCTTGGCCTTTCGGGTTTGCCATAAGGAACTTTACCTTCGCGAATCGACACCAGGGGATATCCAGCACCGAAATAACCTCCGCCATAGTAGCCATATCCGCCATAGTAACCACCATAATAACCTGGGTACATTCCATAATAGTCGCCGTATAATCCTCCATAACCCATTCCCATACCATAACCCATTCCCATACCATAACCCATTCCCATACCATAACCCATTCCCATACCAAAACCATAACCCATACCCCCCAAACCATAGTCTAAATAAAATGGATCTCTCCAGTAAGGATCAAAATAGTTCCCGTAAAACATTCTTAACCTGTTTGAATAGGGGTAGTCGCTATAATAATCGTATCCCTGATTATTATTATAGTTATTATTATTAACCTGATCATAATCAACTGCATCCGAGTATTGGTCAGAAACTAGCGTATCGGCTGCATAAATATTATCATAATAGTCTTTATTTTTCAGGGTACCTTCTTTAATCCGTTCATTTACACTTGGATTGTTCTGAGCAACCGGCTTATCAGAAGGCAAATAATAAAGATCATCGTACTCTGCTCCGGTATAAAGACTTGAGGTACAGGAACCAAGAATCAGGAGTGCAAGGATTAATATTTGAGATAATGTTTTCATTTTAAATTCCCCCTATTGTTTTCAAAGTAACACGCAAATATTGTACCAAAGAAACAAATTTAATTAACTAACTGTTACAATTCAACAAATATATTGTTTTTTCTTATAAAATAGGGACATTCCATATCATGTCCCTTTCACATTTATCTTCTTCCCGATGATCTTCCCCTTGAGGAACCTGATCTGCTACCGGACGATCTTGAGTAACTATGTGATGAACTACTTCTTGCTATGGAACCGTAGGATCTTGAAAAGCTATGCAATGGACTGCTTCTTGCTACAGAACCTGAGGATCTTGAGTAACTATGTGCTGAACTACTTCTGACAACGGAACCGGAGCTTATCGGTCTGGACGAATAAGAACGTACCTGGGGAGTACTCCGATAACTGTTCAAACCAGAATAAATGTTTCTTGAATAGTTACCTGACGAGCTTACTCTCCTCGAACCATTATTAGTATGAATGGAAGATTGAGAGTTGTATCCAGGGTTTCTGCGTGAAGTGTAGCCGGAAGATGAGTATCTATTTGAGTTATAGCCATGATAATTATTATAAGCATGATTAACTGGTCTGTAATCATTGTACCTGTAGTAACGGCTCAGTCCATTCCAGCCATGATAGCCGTATCCCCATCTGTTCCAGAAGTTAAAATTTAAGTTTAAGCTGAACATAAAAGGTGAGTACCAGTAATTGTAATAAAATGGATCATAACCCCAGTAATAATTGCTACCAAAATAAGGATCGTATCCATAATAATCTCCATTGTCATAGCCATAGCCATAGCCATAATCATATACCGGATAATTAAAGGAAAAACCCAACCCAAGACCTAAACCTCCATAAATGCCCAAACCCCACGAAAAAGGGTGATAATTAAACCCGTAAGAACCCGTAAACACGGGAGAGTAATAATCTAATCCCACATAAGATCTGTGAAACCTGTTAATCCTTGAGGCAAAGTAACTATCATTATAATAATTATTTGCAACCAGTTTTGCATTATCATTCCCGAAGGGTCTGGAGCCATTCCTCTCGGCTTTTACCATTGAAGATGCAAGCAGAAGTATTGATAATATTCCTATATAGTATTTTGCTTTCATGATCAACCTCACTTTCTTTTTTTAAGTAATAACTGATCTTTTTATTTATTTTTACGCAATCTATTTCTTAAATATTAATGAAACAAATACCATACCAAAAAATGGCGAAGTTTTTAACTAACAGGGATGAAAATTATTCACAATGGTATAACGATCTGGTTATCAAGGCTGATCTGGCAGAAAATTCAGCTGTTCGCGGATGCATGGTAATTAAACCTTACGGCTATGCAATATGGGAAAAGATACAGGCTGAGCTCGACAGGCTTTTTAAAGCCACGGGGCACGTCAACGCATATTTTCCATTATTAATTCCAAAATCCTTCTTCAGTAAAGAGGCAGCACATGTAAAAGGGTTTGCGAAAGAGTGCGCGGTTGTGACGCATTACCGTCTCAAAAACGATGAAAATGGAAAGGGAATTATTGTTGATCCAACCGCAAAACTTGAGGAAGAACTCATAATACGCCCTACTTCAGAAACAATAATCTGGCACTCATATAAAAACTGGATACACTCATACAGGGATCTGCCTATTCTCATAAATCAATGGGCCAATGTTGTGAGATGGGAAATGAGGACCAGACTCTTTCTCAGAACTACAGAATTTCTCTGGCAGGAAGGACATACGGCCCATGCAACACGTGAAGAAGCTGAAGAAGAGACTGAAAAGATGATAAATGTTTATGCAAGCTTCGCTGAAAATTCAATGGCTCTTCCTGTAATTAAAGGATATAAGAGTGAAAATGAGCGGTTTGCAGGAGCTCTCGATACATTTGCTATTGAAGCTCTGATGCAAGATGGAAAAGCCTTACAGGCAGGTACAAGCCATTTTCTCGGACAAAATTTCGCTAAAGCTTTTGATGTTCAATTTACCGACAAGACTGGAAAGCTGGATTATGTATGGGCTACTTCATGGGGAGTTTCAACCAGGCTTATGGGAGCCATTATTATGGGTCATGCCGATAATCATGGGCTGGTATTACCTCCGAAACTTGCTCCAATACAGGTTGTAATAATACCTATATATAAAAATATTAATCAAATCGGTGCTTTATCCGACGCTGCGATAAAAATCAAAGCAGGATTAGAGGCATTGGGTATCACAGTTAAATATGATGATAGAGATAATAATAAACCCGGATGGAAATTTGCTGATTATGAGCTCAAGGGAGTTCCTGTACGTCTGGCGATCGGACCTCGCGATATCGAAAACAGTACGATTGAAGTAGCTAGGAGGGATAACCTGACTAAGGAGACAATACCGATTGATAAAGTGCATGAATATATCCCTAAACTCCTTGATGACATCCAGAGCAATATGTATAATAAGGCTCTTAATTTCAGAAAAGAAAATACTTTTTATGTTGATAATTGGAGTGAGTTTCTGAAAATTCTCGATAACCAGGGTGGTTTTATTATGGCTCACTGGGATGGAACTGCTGAGACAGAAGAAAAAATCAAGGAAGAGACCAAAGCCACCATCAGGTGTATCCCTTTTGACAGCCCTGAAGAACCGGGTAAATGTATTTATTCGGGAAAGCCATCCAGGAGAAGGGTTCTGTTTGCAATATCCTATTAATTAAATTCTTACTTTAGATGCCAATATCTCACCTAACTTTACGTTTATTATGACAGATCAGGATGATAAGAAAGTGGCAATAATAGGAACACTTAAAGAAAAATCGCTTCTGAAACAAAAAGTATTCGATAATACACTTGAGTCGTTTTGTGTGGTCAAGGAGGTTCTTAAAAATTTGTCAAAAGAGGTAAATATCAGTTTAGCCGGTATGGATTCGAGGATAAGACTCGAATATACTGACCGGAGTAATTTTGATGCTCAGATTAAGGTTGCCGGGGATATATTGCTTTTCAGTATGCACTCAAACATTTTTCAGTTCGATAGGGAACACCCGGCCTGGAAAACAGCATATATACAAAAAAACAAGTACAATGCTTATTCAGGTATAATCAACATTTACAACTTTCTAAGCGACTCATTCAAATATTCGAGGTTAGATGATCTGGGATACCTTATNNGCAATTCAATATGCACTTGAATTTGATCTGCTTGTGCCGCCATACGATACAGTTAAAATTGCTACTGTAGGTCAGGCTGAAGCGAAAATACAACACTCAAGGGTTATTACAGGAAAGCGGCTTGGATTTCAGTTTAATTCTGATGATGTGTTGATGAGCGATCCTCAAGAAACCTGATGTGCAAAATACTGAGAATATACAGGAGTTGCCTGAGGCCATGGATTTTTATGGCCCTACTCTTATTTTGTAATATTGCATATCCGCAAAATCGTACAGAAAACGACACGTTAAAAAAAATTTCCACCGATATTATTGCTAAAATCAGAGAAGATATATCTCTTTTTTCAGGTGGAACATTGTCAATCGTTCACTCATCAACAATCCCTGCCCCTATTCCGGTCAAAGATAAAAATCTGGTATTCTTCGATACACTGAAAGCGAGAGCCTCAAAGAATCAACTTACGAAAAGACTTTATAATTTTATTGTCGTTCGGCCAGACACAATTTATAAGAAACAATTCACAGGAACAAGTGATGCCAGTTATATTGAATATTCAGGTAAAAAGATCAGAAAAATTTTTATACAAAGGCTTAATGTTTTCGGAGCCGATATTAATAATCCATCTTCAAATAATCCTGATAAGATTGAAAAAATATTAAATAAGACCCAATTCAATACAAATGAAAATATTATAAGAAAAAACCTTCTTTTTTCAGAAGGTGATAAAATATCTCCTTTGACACTAAGCGATAACGAGAGAATTTTAAGGCAACTTCCTTTCATCGATGATGCCAGAATAATTGTAGTTCCGGTATCTGATGAAGAAGCCGATATTGTAGTTTACACGAGGGATGTTTATTCTCTTGGCGGCACTTATACCTACAAAGGGCTAAAATGTGGTTCTGTTTCCATTTTTGATAAAAACATTTTCGGAATGGGACATGAATTTGGGATCGATATTCCTTATAATAACACTACGCCGGATTCACCAGGATTTGGAGTGCACTATCTTGCTGATAATATTGCAAAATCTTTTATAAACCTGAATGTATATTATCTTAATGGACTTGGAGAAAAAACATACGGATTCGACTTAAGTCGCAAGCTGGTCAGTTCTACTACAAAATATGCCGGAGGGATTTCTATAAGACAGATGTACACTTCTGCAAATCTTGATACTCTTCCGGTTCCGGCGCCGCTGAAATACAATTTACAGGATTACTGGCTATCAAGGTCATTTTTGATTAACAAAGAGGCAGTGTCAAGAATTATTATTGGTGCACGTTATACCATTAATAATGTATTCGATCACCCCTTTATTCTGCCCGAGTCTTTTTATAACCTCCAGAAATACAAAATTTTTCTGGGATCTGCGGCTTTTTCAATACAAAAATACACCAAAACCAACCTCATCTATAGTTATGGCCGCACCGAGGATATCCCATATGGCGCCTTATTCAAGATCACAACAGGAAGAGAATTTAATGAATTCAAGCAGAGAACATACCTTGGCGGTGAAGTATCATTTGCCAAGTCTGTTAAAGCCCTTGGTTATTTTTATACCTATGCCGGATTATCGACATATTTAAATAAAAATCAAACCGAACAAGGAATTTTATCTCTCGGAATGAACTATTTTTCAAACCTTATAAATCTTGGAAATTCCAAGATCAGGAACTTTGTTTATTTTCAATATACAAGAGGTTTTAACAGATATACAAATGAATTCCTGAAATTTACTACTGATAACGGATTCTCGGGATTTAAAAATGATTCTATAAACGGAACCCAAAGACTATCAGTAAGCCTTGAATCTGTATTGTTCAGCCCAATTAATCTGTACGGTTTCAGATTTGCATTCTTCGGTTTTACTGATCTGGCATTTCTTTCCGGTACAAATGAAATATTAGGAAGAGGTTGCGCACTTTCAAGCATTGGAGTGGGTATCAGGATCAGGAATGACAACATGGTATTTAATACCCTGCAGATAAGGATAGGTTATTTTCCAAACCCTCCCGGATATTCAACAATCTCACCCATTATTGTTTCAGGAGAACAACTTTTACGCCCCGCAAATTTTGAACCTGGCCCACCCGCTGTTATTCCATACCGGTAATGAACAAAACAGCCTTTAGTTTGTAATCCTTTAAAGGATGAATGTTTATTAATGTTAAATTAAATCTTAAAAAATGGCTGTTTTAGTTGGAAAAAAAGCACCTGCATTTTCTGCTGCTGCAGTGGTAAACGGCGGTGAATTTGTGGAAGGATTCTCAATTGAGCAATACCTTGGGAAAAAATATGTTTTATTCTTCTTCTACCCAGCCGATTTTACATTTGTATGCCCCACAGAGCTTCTTGCATTTCAGGAAAGATTAAAGGAGTTCGATGAAAGGAATGTTGCAGTTGTTGCATGCTCGGTCGATTCAAAATTCTCTCACTGGAAATGGCTTCAGACTGAATTAAACCAGGGCGGGATCAGGGGTGTGAAATACCCCATTGTCTCGGACCTTTCAAAAACTATTTCAGAAAATTATGATGTTCTGGCCGGGGAATATGATTATTCAGAAGATGGAGATATTAAATTCAAAGGTGACCCCAGGGCATACAGAGGATTATTTCTGATTGACAAAAAAGGGATTGTAAGACATCAGACTGTAAATGATATGCCTTTGGGCAGAAGTGTTTCAGAAACGCTGAGAATGGTAGATGCATTGCAGTTTTTTGAGGAAAACGGGGAAGTTTGTCCCGCAGATTGGCACAAGGGAGATAAGGCGATGAAGGAAACCCAGCAAAGTGTTGCTGATTATCTCTCAAAACGATAAATTATTCAGAATTTAAATGAAAGGTATCCTCTGAAAGGATACCTTTTTCTATTTTTACATCTCAATGGAACATAACATGATTGATGAGTTTAAAAGGTTCATTTCTGAAAACAACCTGATAAAACCTGGCGACAAAATTCTTCTGGCGGTCAGCGGTGGCATTGATTCAATGGTAATGGCTTACCTGTTTCACCAACAGGATTATAAAATAGGTATTGCTCATTGCAACTTCTCCCTGAGAGCAAGTGAATCCGATAAAGATGAGGATATGGTGCGTCAATTTGCATCTGATCATCATATTCCATTCTATACCACCCGCTTCGAAACAAAATCTTTTGCAAAAAAGAACAGATTATCAGTTCAGATGGCCGCGAGGGATCTGAGATACAACTGGTTTGAAGAGATCAGAATGAAAAACGGATACGATTCAATTGCCGTTGCCCATAACCTTAATGATAATATTGAGACTCTTTTAATTAACCTCATACGAGGAACAGGACTGACAGGAATGACCGGAATGAAACCTTTAAGTAACAAGATCATCCGGCCGTTGCTATTCGCCACCAGACAGGATATTTTAACTTACAGGAACCACCATAAAATTATTTTTCGTGAAGACAAATCAAATGCAGATACAAAATATAGCAGAAATAAAATAAGACATCTGGTAATACCAGTCCTCAAAGAGATCAATCCTTCCATTGAATTAACACTCAATGAGACTGCCGAAAGATTCTCCGGACTAAATGAAATTGTATCTGAATATATAGTGCGGTTAAAGGAAAGTATCTCAGAAGAAAAAGAACAATTCATCACTTTTAATATCAGTCAGTTAAGGACTTTTTTACATAAAAAAGCCGTATTATTTGAATTGTTCAGGCCATACGGGATAACTAAAGCTTTGTTAATTGATCTTATGAAAGTAATCGAGGGTAAAACAGGCGGCCAGATCATTACCGATACCCATAGAATAATTAAAAACAGAAAGGAAATAATTGTCTCTTATGATGAAATCAGAAATGAAACCCGGTATATCATTAAAAACGAAGAGTTATTATGTACTTTCCCTGGTATTTTATCAGTAAGAAATGTCAGAATCACCGAAACATTTGAAATCCCATCCGATTCTCATATTGCCTGTATCGATTCTCAAAAAGTGACTTTCCCGATGATAATTAGAAAATGGAAAGCGGGAGATCATTTTTTTCCGCTGGGAATGAAACAGAAGAAAAAACTAAGTGATTATTTTATCGACAAAAAGTATTCAAGATTTGACAAGGAAAATATTTTTATCCTTGAATCAGATGGAAAAATTGTATGGATAATCGGCGACAGGATTGATGACAGGTTTAAAATAACCAAATCAACAAAAAAAGGACTTCTTATTAAATCAAAAAGAAAAGCGTTAATAATCAAACCGGTAAAATAAGTGCCTTTTATGGCTCCTGGCCGCTTCGCGGCCTTCCCTCTAAAGGGGGGTTGGGGGGCAATCATCGCTCCCCATGGATCCCCCTGTCAATGAGTATAAGATCTGCCATAGCAATTGCGGTGGCAGCTTCGACTATAACCGGCATCCTTAAAGCAATACAGGTATCATGTCTGCCTTTCACCCTGAGGGTCGTCATTTCACTGGTTTTAAAATTAAGCGTCGTTTGATCGACTCCGGTTGAGGAGGTCGGTTTAACCACAATTCTGAATATGATTTCATTCCCGTTTGTAATTCCGCCATTAATACCACCTGCATTATTAGTCGCAGTTTTACCGTTGTTATTAATAAATGGATCATTATGCTCTGAACCTTTCATTGCTGCAGCAGCGAATCCTCTGCCAAATTCAATACCCTTAATTGCAGGAATTGAAAAGATCATGTGGCTCACTGCTGATTCAAACGAATAAAAGAATGGTTCACCAATTGCCAACGAGGGTTTTTTAATCCTGCATTCAATAATTCCACCGATAGTATCATTTGATGCAATAGCGTCATTAATTGCCTTCTCAATATCAGCAGAACCTCCTGCAGAGATAAGCTTTGCATTTATATCAGTTGACCCGTTTATCTTTTTTGCCAAAACACCGGCAGCTACAAGGCCCCAGGTAATCCTGCCCGAAAAATGACCGCTTCCGCGCATGTCTGAAAAACCGGAATGCTTTACATTTGAGACAAAATCTGCATGACCAGGTCGCGGAATATTTTTAAATTCGTCGTAATCTGAAGAAATTTTATCACTGTTCTTTGTTATCAAAGCAACAGGAGCACCAGTCGTTACTCCATCGAAAACACCACTTAGTATTTCAGGCAAATCAGGTTCCTGACGCCTGGTAGTTCCTCTGCTCCCGCTTTGCCGTCTTTTAAGATCCGGAATAAAATCATCGGTTTTAACTGCAATTCCTGGGGGACACCCGTCTATAATCACTCCTATCGCGGGACCATGCGATTCACCGAAGATAGTTACTCTGAAAACGATTCCAAATGAATTCATAATGCTATTTTTTATCTCTGAATCTTTTATAAAAACCGAGCACGTCATCAACAGGTACTTTTTCAGATATAGCTTTGCCAATGCCTTGCGTAAAAACAAAATGAATATCCGTACCTGTTTTCTTTTTGTCATGACGGACAAGCTTCGCCATCTGATCATTTGATATATCAAGCCTGTCAATCAGATTAAATCTGTCTAGCAGACTAATTATCCTCTCTTTTTCTTCAAGGCTGATGTATCTTTTTTCGAAAGAAAATTCAGTTGCAAGTTCAATTCCAGATGCTACTGCAAAGCCATGTTTCACAGCTTTTTGCAACTCAACAGCATGCCCGAAAGTATGACCAAAATTAAGTATCCTCCTCAAACCTTTCTCTTTTTCATCTTCTGTTACAACCAATCCTTTAAATCTCACTGATTTAGCTACCAGCAGAGTCAGCAGGTCTGATTTCCTCGCCATGATTTCATCAAAACTGCTTTCAATATGCTCAAATAACTCTTTATCACCAATGACCGCTGTTTTAATCAGTTCAGCAAGCCCTGATAAATATTCCTGCTCGGGAAGAGTCTGTAGCATTTCAGGATCACAGATCACGAACTCAGGCTGCCTGATAGTACCCAGTATATTTTTAGTACCTCCCAGGTTAACGCCATTTTTGCCACCGGTACTGGCATCAACCTGCGATAATAAAGTAGAAGAGATATATCCGCACCTGATGCCCCTCATATAGACTGCCGCAAGAAAACCGGCAATGTCACAAACCACCCCACCTCCTATCGCAAGAATAAAACCTGAGCGGTCTATTCCTGCTTTAAGGAGCTGTTCTGCCAGATATTCAATTACTTCCAGTTTTTTACTTCCTTCTCCCGGTGACAGGGATAAAACAGGAAGTTTAGGAAATCTGCTGCCATATAGCTGGTTTACATTATCATCGGTAATAATCACCACTCCTTTTTCAGGAAGCAGACCGGATAATGCTTCCCATCTCTCACCTACCAGTATTTCAGATCTGAAGCCCGGTGTATTAATTATTATTTTTTCCAATAGAGCAACTTATTGATTGTTAAAGTTAAAAAATCTGACCTAATTCATCGCTAATTTTCATAAAATAGAAAAATTGAAATCATTTCTCACTCAATTCAAGCCATCTTAACTCTCTTTCATCCAGTATCTTCATTATTTCACCATGCCTTTTGGACTTAGACAATAAGTCCTCATTATTAAGAATACCCCGGCTCAATTCAGTTTCAATCAGTTTTTTTTCCGACTCGAGCTTCTGGATTTCATTGGATAGTTCCTCAAATTCCCTCTTTTCTTTAAATGTCAGACCCTGTTTTTTTTCTTTCTTAGAAGGAATTTCTGTCGATTCCTCTGAATTTGAAGCTTTTGAAGGCTTAACGCTTACTATCTGCTTTTCAGACTCTTTCTGCTTTTCTCTGAGCTGAGTGTAATTCCCCGGGAAATCCTTTATAACTCCATCTCCTTTATATTCAAAAATATGATCAACAACCTTATCCATAAAATACCTGTCGTGCGATACTACTATTACACAGCCTTTGAAACCTGCAAGATATTCCTCGAGTACATTAAGTGTAAGGATATCAAGATCATTGGTTGGCTCGTCCAGTATCAGAAAATTTGGGTTCTTCATGAGTACAGTCAGGAGGTAAAGACGTCTCTTTTCTCCACCTGACAATTTTCTGATTAAGGTATACTGTTTTTCAGGGGGAAACAGAAAATAATTCATGAACTGTGTTATTGAAAGTACATTTCCATTGCTGATGACGACTTTTTCTGCTAAATTCTTCACCGCATCGATAACTGTCATATCATTGTTAAATTCAATACCCTGTTGCCTGTAATAGCCAAAGACTATTGTTTCTCCGCGTTCGACCGATCCTGTATCAGGTTCAGTAAGCCCTGTAATTATATTCAGTAAAGTTGTTTTTCCTGTACCATTCCTGCCGATAAGTCCTGCTTTTTCAAATCTGTTGAAGAGATAAGTAAAGTCCTTAAGAACTACCTTTTCGCCATATGATTTGCTCACTTTTTTCATTTCCAGGATCTTGCTTCCCATTCTTGAAATGTTGACATTTATATTGATGCTCTTTTCATCGGGCCTGTTAGCTGCTTTTTCCTTAAGATCATAAAATGACTCAATCCTCGATTTGGCCTTATGCCGTCGCGCTTTTGGCATCCGTCTCATCCAGTCGAGCTCCGTCTTTAAAAGGTTCCTGGCTTTCTCGGAATTCATCTTCGCTGAATACTCCCTGCTTTGCTTTTTTTCAAGGAAATATTCATAATTGCCCTCATACCTGTAGAGTTCGTTATCGGAAAGTTCCAATATCAAGTTACAGACTCTGTCGAGAAAGTACCTGTCGTGAGTAACCATCAGAAGAGTCTTTTTCGACTTAATAAGATACTCCTCCAGCCACTCGATCATATCAAGATCAAGATGGTTAGTAGGCTCATCAAGTATAAGAAAATCAGCATCTTCTACAAGAATTTTTGCCAGGGCCACTCTTTTCTTCTGTCCGCCCGACAGAGTCCCGATTACCGCATTAAGATCTGTAAGTTTCAGTTTGAATAGAATCTGCTTTACTGCCACTTCGTAATCCCATGCTTTATGATCATCCATCTTTTGAATCATGATCTGCAACATTCCGGAAGAACCTGTGAGGATACATTCTTCATAGTCCCTTATGACTTTTACAAGTTCACTGTCGGTGCAGAAAAGCTCATCAATTATTTTGTTTGAATCATTCAGAACTGGAGATTGCTGAAGATATGCTATTCGTAAATCACGCTTTACACTGAGAGAACCATTATCCGGATTTTCCCTGCCGGCAAGTATATCGAGTAATGAGGATTTGCCTGCCCCATTTACAGCAATCAGAGCAACCTTATCATCTTTGTTTATATTAAAACTTATTTTTTCGAAAAGAAGATTGTCTCCTATTCGTCTGGCAATACTGTCTGCCTGAAGGTAACTTATCATAAATAATCAATATTGTGCAAAGATAAAAAGTGTTACCTTACCTGCGCTATTAATTTAAGATCTATGACTACCAGGGAAAGATTTAACCGGACCATAGAATATTTTCAGTCAATCTTCCCTGCTGCTGAGACTGAACTGGAATATGAGAATCCTTTTGAACTTCTCGTTGCAGTGATCCTTTCTGCGCAATGCACTGACAAGAGAGTCAATCTAATAATACCTGCTCTTTTTAAAAAATATCCGGATGCTGAATCGATGGCCAAAGCTGAACCGGAGGCGATTTTTGAATTTATAAAGTCATGCACTTATCCAAATAACAAGGCGAAGCATCTTTCGGGAATGTCACGAATGCTGATATCTGAATTTGGAGGAAATGTACCTTCTGAACCGGAGCTTTTACAACGTCTGCCGGGGGTTGGAAGAAAAAGTGCAAACGTTGTTGCTTCTGTGATCTTCAGAAAACCAGTAATGGCTGTTGATACTCATGTTTTCAGGGTTTCACACAGGCTAGGCCTGGTTAAAAATGCTAAAACACCTTTAAGTGTGGAATTACAGCTGACCCGGCATATTCCTGCTGAACTGATTCATGAAGCACATCACTGGCTGATACTGCACGGGCGATACGTTTGCAAAGCCAGAAATCCTCTTTGCAGCAGATGCGGATTAACTGATTTTTGTAATTATTACAGGAAAAACAGAAATAAATAGAAATAAATAGAAATAATTCAATATTTGCTAATTTTAAATTGTAATTGTAAAGACCAGATTGATGGATTATAAAGAGAGTTACATTGAGTTGCTGGAAACAAACAAAAAGCTGGAGAAGGAACTTGAATTATTACGTTCAAAAAGCCAGGATAAATCAGAGATAGTCAGGGAAATGATCTTCAGGATTTTTCACTCCACAAACTACCTGATGGCAATCAGCAAGTTAGATACTGGCCAGTACGTTGATGTTAATGAAACATTTCATAAAACACTTGGTTACTCAAAAGAAGAAATTATTGGTCATACCTCTGATGATATCCAGATTTTTGCAGATTTTGAGGATAGCAATAAATATATAAAACTTATTTGCAAGCTAAAAAGTATCAAGGGCTATCCCGTAGTCCTGAAAACGAAAACAGGTGAAGAAAAACCCTATCTTTTTTCGGCAGACACTGTACAACTCGAAAATGAGATTTATCTCCTTACAATCTTTTCTGAAATTAAACCAGTAAAAGACAGAAAGATAAAAGATAGTCATGGAAGCTTACTGGAAGAAATTTTTGAAACTATCAGGAGTTATCTTGCGCTTTTCAGTGTTGATGACAATAACAGGTTTTATATTATTGATCTGAACAGAAAAGTAGAAGAGGTAGAATTCATAAATAAAAGTGAAGTAATTGGCAAATATATAGAGGAGACACCACTCGTTAAGAGGGTTAAGCTGATTGAACTTCTCAATCACCTCCTTTTAACCGGTGATACTCATAAATTAGCAGCCTCACCGACCGGTGACGATTCCGAGGGATTTTATGTGGGTTTCCTGCTTTCATCGGGAAATTTCGTTATAACATGGGAACCGGGGAGTCAGCAGAGAAGCAAGGATGATCAGAATAAACAGGGAGTCGTTTTTGAGAAGTTTGCAGATTTGCTTCCCGAGATGGTTTATGAAGTAGATCTTTCAGGAAAGGTCCTATATGCCAATAAGCAGGGGCTCAATTTTTTCGGATATTCAAAGGAAGACCTGGAATCGGGTATTAATATTGCAGAAATATTTCCTGAGAGTTATAAGACAATGATTGAAAACCTGAAATCGTTGTCTTCGCCCGGACAAATCTCAAGCAATGAGTATTTTGCCAGAAAAAAGGATGGAACTTTAGTTCCAATGGTTACACATTCCTTTGCAGTGTTTTTTGATAACAAGATTGTTGGATATAGAGGAGTCGTTAGAGATATAAGCAAGCAAAAAGAATATGAGAATCAGATAATAAGGGAGAAAGCATTTCTTGAACATTTATATAATTCAACTCCGGCTGCTATTGCAATTACAAGCCCATCAGGAATAATCTCCATGATCAACCGCGAGTTCACCAGTCTTTTTAACTATACTACGGAAGAGGCAGTGAACAAAAACATTAATGATCTTGTGGTCCCGGATAATCTTAAAGAGGAAGCTATAAAAATCGATGCTCTTGCATCTCATAACCAGAAGGAGGTAAGGCAAACAATAAGAAAGGATAAAAATGGTAATAACATTCATGTTTCCCTCGTTGCAACTGCTATCGTCATAAATGATGAAATTGTTGCTAATCTTGGCATTTACAGAGATATTACGACTGAAAGGAAAAATCAGCTTTTACAGGAAATTTTATTTAATATATCAAATGCTGCCCTTAAACAATACGACATAAAGGAAATTTATCCCATCATTGTCCAGGAGCTAAGTAAAATATGGGATACTAACAATTTTTTTATAGCTCTTTATGATAAGTCAACACAAACTCTCTCCCTGCCATTTTTTATGGACGAAAAGGACAACTTTTATGAAATCCCCATCAAAAAGACAATTACAGGATGGGTAATAAATAACAAAAAGTCAGTTCTTCTTAAAGGAAAAGATCTGAAATTACTCGACGAATCAGGAGATATTGACATGGTAGGAACACCATGTAAAGTCTGGATGGGTGTTCCTTTGAAAGTAGAGAATGACATAATAGGGGTAATGTGCCTGCAGGATTATTATAATGAGGACAAGTTTTCTCAGGATGATCTTTATATTATGGAATTTATTGCTAATCAGATTGCAGTGGCCCTTCAGCGAAGAATGATGCTCGATAACATCATTCTTGCACGCCAGAAAGCCGAAGAGGCAGCGCAATCAAAGCAATTGTTCATGTCAACAATGAGTCATGAAATAAGGACCCCCCTTAATGAAGTAATCGGAATTACAAATCTTCTTCTCCAGGGAAATCCGCGCGAAGATCAGATGGATTATATCAAAGCCCTTAAATTTTCGGGAAACCATCTTCTTACACTCGTAAACGATGTCCTCGATTACAATAAAATGGAATCGGGTAAAATAATTTTCGAACAGACACAATTTAACTTCAGTGACTTTCTCGATGAGATTTTAAGATCATATTCATTCAGGTCAAAAGCAAAGAATCTGAGTTTTGACATAAAGAAAGCCAGTGACCTGCCCACTGAGGTTATAGGTGACCCGATAAGGCTAAATCAGATTCTTTCCAACTTGCTGTCAAATGCTCTGAAGTTCACTATTCATGGAAGTGTTCAGGTAATGGTAAAAGAATTAAGCCGAATAGATAATCAGTCTAAATTGGAATTCACGGTTACCGATACAGGTATAGGTATTCCTAAAGATAAGCAAACTATGATCTTTGACAGCTTTACACAAGCTTCGTCAGATACAACCAGAAATTTTGGTGGTACAGGACTCGGCCTGGCAATCTGTAAAAAACTGATTGAACTGCAGGGGGGTTCAATAACTATCGATAGCGAGCCTGAAAAGGGATCTACCTTCCGGTTTGACATGTCATTTGGAATTTCAGAAAAAGGTGCCCAATCGACGACAATAGAAATACCTGAGAGCTTTTCCGGACTCGAAGGCAAAAAGATACTGGTAGCAGAGGACAATAAAATAAATTTTTTTGTTGCTAATAAATTCCTGATTGGTTGGGGAGTATTAGTTACACACGCTGAAAACGGTCAGATTGCACTGGATATTCTTGAAAAAGAAGATTTTGATCTCATACTCATGGATTTGCATATGCCTGTCATGGATGGCATCGAAGCAACACGGATAATAAGGAAATCAGATAATCCACACCTCAAGGACATCCCTATTGTTGCCCTTACAGCAGCGATTATGTCAGAAAGCCATGATAAAATTGAGGACCTCAAAATAAACGATTACGTCCTCAAACCGTTCAAACCTCATGATCTATTCGAAAGAATACTTAAACACATAAGATGAATGCCTCCCATCTTCCCTAAAGGGGGGCAAAAAAATATAGAAATTGAGATTAACTTATTTAATGCAATTTCTGCTGATATACTCTGTTACACGTTTATTTCCCAGGCTGAAGGATCTTCTGAAATCATGACATGCATCATCCACCTTACCTAAATTAAGCAGAGCTATACCTTTATTAAGCCAAACATCAGAATTGGCCGGTTTGAGATCCAGCGACATACTGTAGTCATTAATAGCCAAATCCCAGGACTTCGAAACAAAGTACGAATCCGCCCGGTCAATATAACATTCCGGATCGTTAGGATAAAGTTTCAGGTTTTTTGAAAAGTATTCCAGGGCTTTCAGGTTATCTCCTGATTTAGCCTCCACTTTTCCGGCCAGGCTCAAAGCAGAGCTGTTTTCAGGATAGATCTCAAGATATTTATTGATATCAATCAAAGCCTTCTCAGTTTCCCCGGTTTTTCTGTAACAATCAGCTCTCATCATCAGCAACCCGGCATCAGCAACACCGGAACTCAGAAGCTGAGAATAAGTTGTTGATGCACCTGCCGGATCAGATGCTCCGGTCTGAGCTTTTGCCAGAATCCTTAAATACTTCTCATTTCCCGGATTTGAGGTAGTGAGACCGGCGATTACCTTCATTGCCTCAGGATATTTTCCGGAAGCAAGGTCGACCAGTGCTTCAGCATAAAGTATGTCAGCACTGCCTTCAGAACTTTTCTTAAGTTCTGAAAGGACATCTTTTGATTCATCTATTTTACCGGCTGAAATATAGTATTCTATTTCCGAAATACTTTTTTCAGTTATACTGTACCATTCTTTCTTCCAAAACTGACGCCATTCCTGCCTGTTCTCTATAGTACTGAATGCCGGGTCGAGTATAATCTCCTTTTCACCTTTTTTATAAGGAGAATTCATGGTTATTTCAAGATGATAAAGTGCCGTGCCGGCATCTCCTTTCAGAGCATAAATTCTTGAAAGACCATATTCTCCCGAGAACGCAGTTAATTTATTAGCCTCATTAAAATCGCCTATGGCTGCAGAATAGTCGCCTTTCAGAATATAAGCCTCAGCTCTTTGGGTGAATAGTCTGCTCTCTTTCATCGCACTTATAGCCTGGTTCAGCAGGCTGATCGCCTGTTCGGGTTTCCCTGCTTCGGTGAGTGCTTTTGCTTTAAGAATATAATCAACAGCCTGCTGTCCAAAAACTGCGCCGGCACTCAGACATATCCAAACCAGAATTATAATCTTCTTCATTTTACAAGTCCTTCAAAATTATTTTGTAGTCTGCGGAGTAACCTTGGAATTGATTTCGGTTATAACATGAACAAAACCCGTGAGGTGGAATAATTCAACTCCTGAAATACGGTTTTCATAAACATCACATTGATAAAAATATACTCCGGGAGATACAATGTGTCCCTTATAGGTCCCATCCCAGTTAATTTTAGGGTCTTCGGTCCTGAATAACAACATTCCATCCCTGTTAAAAAGTCTGAAATCAATTTTTTCAACAAGTCCTGTTGTTTTTGCTACCAGTTTATCATTAATGTTATCACCATTCGGAGTAAAAACATTTGGGATCTCATAAAAGTTGCAGGAATCAATACAAATCATTACAGATTTAGGGCTCTCATTGCCAGCTAAATCAAAAGCAGAAATAGCATAACATCCTGAAATCGTTCCCCCCCCCGGAAAGTGCTTGTAAGAAAAGGTGTTTTTATCGTTTATTGTTAACAGCAGTGAAAGATCTGGTTCAGATTTCATTTTAGCATATATCTTATAGCCTGCAACATCTTTAAAACAAGCAGTATCTGCAATAGTCCAAGAAAGAGAGTTGTATAAGCTATCGCATTTGCTGGTAACATTCAAAACAGGAGTACAAGGTGGTTCATTATCAATTGGAGTGATACAGGTGATCTCTGAAAGATTAATCAGGTTCTTCGGCATATTATCACCCAGGTAACCGCCAGCCGATTTGACATAGTAACAGTACTGTTTACCGTTTATGAGTCCATAATTGATCCAGGTCAATTGATTTGTTGTTCCAATCGAATCATAAAGATTTGTTACATCATTCAACCTGTAGAAATCATATTCGGTATTTATCCAGGGAACATTACGGTTAATAGTGAAACGTGCTTTTTTATCGCCTGGAGTGATTGTAAGAAAAATTGAGGATGCATACCCCGGGTCGCCAATGAGAAACCTGTTACCAGGACTATTATTATATAAATCAATCCTGTAAATATAACCTGTCGTTGAAGTGTTTAATAAAGTGTCAATATAGACAGTGTCATTCAAATCCGTTGTTTGAATAGAGGTAATCTGCTTAAAGTCAGTTCCACTGACTCCGGTTGCCCTATAAATAAGGTATTCAAACGGACCAGCTGCAGGAATAGTGTCGAGTTTTTGGGGCTTTTTCCATGAAAGGAAAATCGATCCATTTACTGCATCCGTATTTCTTATGCTCACATTTTTAATCACCGGTACACCTGATACAAGAGTTGATGTAATCTCATTCGAAGCTTTGCTTTCAGTTCCATTAGGATAAACAGAAACTATTCTGTAGGTAAATTCCTTACCGAATTGCAACCCTTGTCCGTTATCATTATCAACAAATGATATAGCAGAACTTCCGCCAATATACCCTACTTTTATAAATCCTGTGGAAGCAGGAATACCTGCGGTGCATGAATCTGGTTTGAATGTAGAGGCTCCTTCCCTTCTGTAGACACTGAATCCGGCTACGAAACTGGTCACATATGGAGACCAGGTTATCCTGATTGATTTACCTTCCGGAACTGCATTAAGGAGATGAGGCGCCGGACCAAGCACTCTGATATTTATATTACTAATATCCGCCAGCTTGACATCAGGATTATTGTCATCAGATTTAAAGATAACATTATACGGTTGTTTCCTAACTGCCTCATGACAGGTAATCCATCGGAATCTGGAGGATGCAAATCCTGCCACAGAATCTACTTTAGTAAAAGTGGCTTTACATGACCCAAGCCCGAAGACACCTGATGAAGCGTTAAGTGTTAATAAATCCTTATCCGGATCAGTCGCTGTAAAGAGGAAATCAATGGTATCTCCTGCCTGCACACAATAATCTTTAAGAGGACCGTTAATAGGGGGTTTGTTGTTGGTATTGTAAACTTCTATCTGCATGTCGCGTTCGATCACTCCGATTTTTTTCCCGTTTCGCCATTCATTTATATCCATAGCTACATTAAATTTCCCCGTGTCAGCCGGGGTATCCCAGATAAGGTCACCGCTGACGGAATCTACTCTTATTGAACGGGTTGCCGGGGGTAATGTATACCCTATTATAGGTCTTGCATCTTCGCGTGTACAGACTGTGAGGTTATAGGACAGGCTGTCCCCGTCAGGATCATATGCTGAAGGATTATGAATAAATAAATAATGATAAGCAGCTTTATCGTACGGAGGATTCAGTAGTATGGGGGAATTGTCGCGACCCATTGCCGGATTTACTGTAAGGATCGTTGAAATTGAAAAGATCACATTCACTGAATTAGGAATATTTTTAACTCCGGCATTCCTGTTTGGGTCCTGCACCACTATCTTATATATTCCAGGGCCGGGATAAGTATGATTTATAATATAGATATTCCTCCTGTAATAGTTCGGCAGAATTAAATTGGGAGGTATTCTTGGTGCAACGGAAGTTGTATTATCGCCCCATTCAACATTAAGTGTAGGTCTGTCTGCGAAACTTAAGGTATAAGTAAAGGTAGTTATTGTGATCTCATACGTGAGGTCCGACAATTGTCTATAGGTGATTTCCCCTGCCCTATTATGAGTAGCATTCAGGTTCACAAAATAAAATGACACAAAAACCAGCAACAAAAATTTCTTTATATTAAAATTCATCGCTCCTGAAATTATTTTATATTAAAAGTTCGTTCAGTAATATCAGAAGTCAGTTTTACTCCTTCTTCAAAGTCTTCATATTTAAAAATGAGCAGGTTCGCTTGATCTTTATAGAGTCCTGTAAGAATCTGGTTCTTCACTTTAAATACTCTGGCCCTCCTATTGTTATTAATTAAAAAATTCATTATTAGTTCACCATCAGCTGATTTAATGCTTATTAACCGTCCTTCAAGTTTTTTATTCAACACTAAATAGGGATACATGCACAGGATGCGCAAGAAAAAAGAATGACAAAATAATTGTTTTAAACATTTCCAAGGATTATAACTTATAATTATGATCAAAAATCAGACCAATTATTCATTTATCTTCTTTAATACTTACACGATCTTTAAGATACTGCACCGATCCTACTTCGATAAAAGAAAAACCCGATCCTCCGGAAAAGTTACCGGCAAGAACGACAACTATATCATCATTTTGAAGATTATGGGTTTTGGTAAGGTTTTTCAATGCTATATGAATAAACTCATCAACTGATTTTCTTCGCTCCTGGAAACTTGCATAGACACCATACGAGAGTGCCAGTTCTCTCATAGTGTTTTCTGAGTAACATTGCGCAAGAACCAGCTTGATGCCTCTGTAAGAAGCCATATCCCTGATTGTCCTTCCACCGGTAGTATCAGCAATGATACCTCTGGCTCCAATTCTGAATGCAGTTTTAACCGCAACTTTTGCAAGGTACGCAGATATTTCTCCGGTTACATTCAGGTATGGAATATTCAGAAATTTCTCCTTATTCTTCTCAACCTCAAGAGCCACTTTTGTCATTGTCTTTACAGATTCCACAGGATATTTTCCGTTGGCCGTTTCTCCGCTGAGCATTATTGCATCTGTCTGGGAATAAATTGCACTGGCTATGTCGCTGACTTCTGCCCTTGTTGGACGCGGACTGTTTATCATCGAATGAAGCATTTGTGTCGCCACTATAACCGGTTTCCTTGAGATTATGCATTTTGTAATAATCATCTTCTGGATACCGGGAATCTGTTCATATGGGATCTCAATTCCGAGATCCCCCCTGGCAACCATAATGCCATATACGTTTTCAAGGATATCATCGAGATTTTCAACACCTTCCTGATTTTCGATCTTGGCAATTATCTTGATATTACTTTTATAAGAATTCAGGACAGCCTGAACATCAAGTACATCCTGCTTTGACCTCACGAATGAATGGGCAATAAAATCGATATCATTCTTCGTAGCCATCTCAATAAAGGCTCTGTCCTTGTCAGTCAGAGAAGGGAGCGTTATCTTCACGCTCGGAATGTTAACACTCTTTCTTGATCCGAGTATCCCGTCATTTTCAATACTGCATTCCAGTGCACTTCCATGCTTTCTTAAAACCCTGAATTCTAACTCCCCGTCATCCATCAGAATAAGTGATCCTAGAGGAATATCAGAAGAAAAAGTCGCATACGTAACATATATTGCTTCCGGGGAGCTCTTTTTCCCGGGATCTCCTATAATATTGATTGTTGTCCCTTTCTTAAGTGGAATGGGAGCGTCACATATTGTGGTCCGTATTTCAGGACCTTTGGTATCGAGAAGAATTGCAATTTTATCAGATACTTCACGTGTATTGTTAATTATCCTGAGGGCTCCCTCAATATCAAGATGCGCTGAGTTTATCCTTATAACATTCATTCCGGCCTCATACAATTCCTTTATAAAACCCGGTTCGCAGTTTTTATCCGAAATAGTGGCGACAATCTTGGTCCGTTTAGATTCCATGAATTATTTCTTCTTTGATTTGAATACTTCGATCAGTGCCTCCACGGCCAACCTGTAACTATCAAGGCCAAATCCGGATATACTGCCGGCACAGATTCTCCCTATGAGACTTGTATGGCGAAACTCCTCACGAGCTGAAATATTTGTAATATGAACCTCCACAACAGGCGTTCTTATCGCAGCTATTGCATCGCCAATTGAAACGGAAGTATGAGTGTAACCACCGGCATTAAGGATTATTCCATCAGATGCAAAACCCGATTTCTGAATTTCATTAATTATTTCACCTTCTATATTCGATTGAAAATATTTGAATTCGATATCGGGATAACGGGATTTAAGAACAATGAGAAAATCTTCGAAAGGAGAATGTCCATACTTTTCAGGTTCTCTCCTGCCAAGAAGATTCAGATTTGGACCATTAATAATTTCAATATGCATAAGGAGATAGTTAACTTTGTTTTCCCTTTGTTTTACTTTGAGTCTTACTTTGTGATCCTTTGTGGTTTAATGCATTGGATTTTACCACAAAGGTATACAAAGGATATCGCTAAGGTTCACAAAGGTACAATAATTGATAGTCATATTATTATTGTAAAAATAGAAAAAAATTAAAGCTTTGAACTTATTGAGGTTGCCTTACTTTGAGTTACTTTGTAAAATACTTTGTGGTCAATAATTTGAGAATTAAATATGAGTCTAAGCTGGAAACAGTCATTCAGGAATTTTGAAACTTACCTCAGGCTAGAAAAATCACTGTCAGACAACAGTATCGAAGCCTATCTGAATGATGTTTTTAAACTTGAAAAATATTTTACTGAAATCGGAAATGATGTATCACCGGTAAATGTTACATATTCAGATCTGAAAGACTTTCTCGCATGGTACGGCAGCAACAATATGAATACGCGTACGCAATCAAGGGTACTTTCAGGTATCAGAGCCTTCTTCAGGTTTCTTCTTATTGAAGGAGAAATCGAGGAGAATCCTGCCTCACTGATAGAATCACCAAAAATAGGGCTTAAGCTTCCTGAAGTACTGTCTGTTGTTGAGATTGACAAGATCATCAGTGAAATAGATCTCAGCAAACCCGAAGGCCACAGGAATAAAGCTATAATTGAAACACTTTATGGTTGCGGACTAAGGGTTTCGGAACTGGTAAATCTACGTCTGACAGATATACATTATAATGAAGAATTTGTTGTTGTTACCGGAAAAGGCAATAAACAAAGGCTGGTTCCTGTCAGCAGTAAAGCTTTGAAGGAAATTGATATTTATAAACTAGACAGAAACAGGCTTGCTGTGATCAAGGATCAGAATATCCTTTTTCTTAACCGGCGCGGAAGCCGTCTTACACGGGCAATGATATTTACAATAATTAAAGACCTTGCAGCCAGAGCAGGAATAAGAAAAAATATCAGTCCCCACACATTCAGGCACTCATTCGCAACTCACATGATAGAAGCAGGTGCTGATCTGCGGGCAGTTCAGGAAATGCTGGGACATGAATCAATACTTACTACCGAGATCTATACTCATATTGACAGGAGTTTTTTACGTGATACCCTAATTATGTTCCATCCCAGGGCATAAAACTATTTTTTCTCTGCATAACTCTGTGTTTCTGTGTGCTACTCTGTGAAACTCTGTATCAGTTCTAAATTTTCATAGTTACGTTGACCTGCTTGCCGACAGGCAGATAGCCACAGAGGATTGACTTCGTCGAGGGCTTCGCCGTTCACATAGCTAGACAGAGAAAATCACTTTTCGAAATTCAATTTTTAATATTAGATTTGCAACTTATTTTGCAAGATCAATAATTAATACTTATCTCAAATTAATAAAACTATGTCAAACATTAAAAGAGTCTACTCCTTCGGAAAGAAAACTGCAGAGGGAAAAGCAGACATGAAAAACCTTCTTGGAGGTAAAGGTGCTAACCTTGCC
Source organism: Bacteroidales bacterium (assembly GCA_003141525.1). Taxonomy (GTDB): domain Bacteria; phylum Bacteroidota; class Bacteroidia; order Bacteroidales; family VadinHA17; genus LD21. Next base: position 31,239 of record PLML01000160.1, on the reverse strand, counting down.
GAGATGTGTCTGTTAGGGCTACCTGTTCCAGCAGGTTTCACAATCACAACTGAAGCATGCAATGAATATTATGAGAACAATTGTACTCTTCCGCCAGAATTGATGCCTGAAGTCTGGGCCGCTATGAAGAAGACTGAAGAAACAATGAATATGAAATTCGGCGATGCTCAGAACGCATTACTGGTCTCATGCCGTTCCGGAGCCAGAAGTTCGATGCCGGGAATGATGGATACCGTCCTCAATATCGGTCTCTGTTCAGCAACAATCCCGGGCTTCCTTAAAAAGACCAACAACCCGCGTTTTGTATGGGATTCCTATCGTCGTCTTATTATGATGTATGCCGACGTAGTTATGGAAAAAGCCGAAGGTATTGAAACTGGTGAAGGCAAAGGAATACGTAAGCGGCTCGATGAAAAACTTGATGAGTTTAAAAAAAAGAAGGGATATAAATCTGATACTGAAATCAAGGCTGATGAGCTCAAAGATCTTTCTGAAGAATTTAAGAAAATTGTGAAAAATACTCTCGGAAAACCTTTCCCTGATGATGCAAAAGAACAACTTGAAGGCGGAATTAAAGCCGTTTTCAAAAGCTGGAATGGTAAGAAAGCTGTTTCATACCGTCGCATAGAAGGTATACCTGATGATTGGGGAACTGCGGTTAGTGTACAATCAATGGTATTTGGCAATATGGGTGACACATCAGCAACAGGTGTTGCATTTACGCGTAACCCGGCTACAGGCGAAAACCTTTTCTATGGTGAGTGGCTGGTAAATGCCCAGGGAGAAGATGTTGTGGCAGGTATACGTACTCCAAGTCCTTTGAATGATGATACAAAGAATGATCAGAACCAGCATCTGCACAGCATGGAGGAGGCAATGCCAGGTACATACAAGGAGCTTTGCGATATCCGTAATATTCTTGAGAAGTCGTTCCACGATATGCTTGATATAGAGTTCACAATTCAGGAAGGCACTCTTTATATGTTGCAATGCCGCACAGGTAAAAGAACAGGAACTGCAGCACTTAATATGGCAATGGATATGCTTCACGAGAAACTGATCGATGAAAAAATAGTGGTTATGCGTGTCGATCCTGCACAGCTTGATGAACTTTTGCATCCGATCTGCGATCCCAATGCTGAAAAGAAAGTTAAAGCAGTTGTAAGAGGATTACCTGCCGGACCCGGAGCAGCAGTTGGAAAAGTGGTTTTCAATGCCGAAGATGCTGTTGCATGGTTCCGTAAAGGTGAAAAGGTTATTCTTGTAAGAGAAGAGACTAATCCGGAAGATGTTGAAGGTATGCGTGCTGCAGAAGGTATCCTAACCGCTCGCGGAGGTATGACATCTCATGCAGCACTCGTTGCACGCGGATGGGGTAAATGTTGTATTGTTGGTGCAGGTGCCCTTCATGTTGATTCTGCAAAAAAAATTGCTAAAATCACAGGTTCAGATATAGTTATTAAAGAGGGTGATATTCTTACCCTGAACGGAACAAAAGGAAATGTTTATACCGGATCAATTACCCTGATGGATGCGACAGAAAACCCGCGTTTTAAGGAATTCATGACGATAGTTGACAAGTATCGCAAAATGGGTGTACGTACTAATGCTGAGACTCCTGAAGATGCCATAGTTGCACGTAATTATGGTGCTGAAGGTATTGGTCTGTTCCGTACTGAACATATGTTTTATGGTAAGGGATCAGAGACTCCGTTATTTCTTCTCAGGAAAATGATCCTCAGTGCAAATGAAACAGAACGCCGTAAAGCACTTGATGAACTTTTTGCACATGTTAAAAAAGACATGAAAGAGACTATGGCTGCAATGGACGGATTACCTGTCACCTTCAGACTTCTCGATCCTCCACTCCATGAGTTTGTTCCACAGGGTGCAGAAAAACAGGAAGAACTTGCAAAATCTCTTGGCATTAAAAAAGAGGATGTTGCAAAACGTGGTGAAGCTCTGCATGAATCAAACCCTATGATGGGCCATCGTGGAGTTCGTCTTGGAATCACATTCCCTGAAATAACAGAGATGCAGGTTCGTGCAATATTTGAGTCTTCTCTTGAACTGATTAAAGAAGGAAAGAAACCTCATCCCGAGATAATGGTTCCTGTAACAGGGGAGGTCAATGAATTAGACTTCACAAAGAAGGTTGTAGACAGGGTATATGAAGAAGTCTGCAAAAAATTTGGAGTAAAAACTATTGATTACAAATATGGTACAATGATAGAGATACCCCGTGCTTGTCTCCTCTCAGACCGTATGGCAAAAAGTGCCGAATTCTTTTCTTTCGGAACCAACGACCTCACACAGATGACATTCGGCTTTAGCCGTGATGACACCGGTGGATTCCTTCACGATTATCTCGACAAAAAGGTCTTAGCGGCTGACCCGTTCCAGACTATTGATCAGGATGGCGTAGGTCAGCTTATTAAAATGTCGGTTGAGAAAGGCCGTTCTACCAGACCCGATCTTAAAGTAGGAATTTGTGGTGAACAAGGTGGCGATCCGGCTTCCGTTGAATTCTGTTTCAGGACAGGTTTGACTTATGTAAGCTGTTCTCCGTTCAGGGTTCCGATTGCAAGGCTTGCAGCAGCCCAGGCGTCAATCAAATTTGGTAAATAACCGGATTGCCGATATAAATAAATAAAGGGTATCACAAAGATGCCCTTTTTCTTTTTATGATTGACTGATCTAACCTGGCAGTAAACCTGTAAATCCTACTAACATATCTATGACCCACGGACAGCTATTTTACCCTATCCATAGTCAGGATAATTATTAAAAAAATGAGCTATCTTAGGTGATCTTTTAAGCTAATACTTTGTTATCTAATAATATATTGATGTAATAACCAATTTCTTGACATGATTGATCCCCGGGAATTATTAAATTATGGCATTCAAGACATTAAAGAAATTGTCTATAATCCATCTTATAATATATTATTTGCTGAGGAGACAAAGCCCGGCCTTGAAGGTCTTGAGAAGGGCATCATTACGAAGAGCGGAGCTGTTGCCATTGATACCGGGGTTTTCACTGGGCGCTCTCCAAAAGACAAATATGTAGTGCTTGATGATAAAACCAGGAATACCGTATGGTGGAGATCAGAGATTGCAAAAATTTCGGATAACAAACCAATTTCCATTGAAATTTGGAACCATTGTAAAAAAATCTCTCTGAAGCAGTTATCAGGAAAGAGACTTTTTGTAGTCGACTGTTTTTGCGGAGCAAATAAAAATTCACGGTTAAGTGTAAGATTTATTCTTGAGGTTGCCTGGCAGGCGCATTTTGTAAAAAACATGTTCATCAGGCCTGATCCGGAAGAACTGGATAGTTTCAAACCTGATTTTATTGTACTTAATGCTTCCAGGGCTAAAAATCCTGACTGGCAGCAACAGGGGCTGAATTCCGAAAATTTTGTCTTTTTTAATCTTACTGAAGGCATGTTGGTAATCGGTGGGACCTGGTATGGTGGCGAGATGAAAAAAGGAATGTTTTCTGTTATGAATTATTGTCTGCCACTCAAGGGAATAGCCTCGATGCACTGCTCTGCGAATGTTGGTAAAAACAGTGACACAGCGATATTCTTCGGACTCTCCGGAACAGGAAAAACAACTCTTTCGATCGATCCCGAGAGAGCTCTCATCGGGGATGATGAACATGGTTGGGACGACGATGGCGTTTTTAATTTTGAAGGTGGTTGTTATGCCAAATGTATCAAGTTGAACAAAAATAATGAACCAGATATTTATAATGCAATTAAACGTGATGCTCTCCTTGAGAACCTAGTAATTTTACCTGATGGTACTATTGATTTCAACAACAAATTAAAAACAGAAAATACAAGGGTTTCATACCCTATTTACCATATTCATAATATTATAAAACCTGTCTCCAAAGCAGGTCATGCTAAAAAAGTTATCTTTCTCACTGCGGATGCGTTTGGCGTACTGCCTCCTGTAAGCCGTCTGAGTGAGGAGCAGACAAGATATTATTTCCTAAGCGGATATACAGCCAAAGTTGCCGGAACGGAGAGAGGAATCATTGAACCTCTTCCCTCTTTCTCTGCCTGTTTTGGTGCTACTTTCCTCATGCTCGATCCTATCATATATGCAAACGAACTTACAGGGAAAATGAAAATGCATAAGACAGAAGCCTGGTTAGTAAATACAGGGTGGATGGGAGGCCCTTATGGCACAGGAACACGCATCGAACTGGCTTCCACACGACTGATAGTTAATGCAATCCTAAATGACTCTTTTACAGATTGCGAGTTCGTCACGCTTCCTGTATTTAATTTAAATATCCCTTTACAAATTAAGGGAGTCGATGATAATATTCTTGATCCCGCAAAAGCGTGGGAATCACCCACTAAATGGCGGATTGCAGCAACTGACCTGGCACTGAAATTCATCAATAATTTCAGTAAATTTACAGTAAACAAAGAGGCTGCCAGGCTGGAAGGTTTTGGCCCCGTAATATAAAAAATCAGGGGGTTATTTTAATCATTATATTTGCCTTTTAAAAAAAACTAAAATATGAATGTTCTTAATGCCGTTATTGCAGTTTTACTGGCTTACCTGCTTGGGTCAATCCCGTCAGCTGTGTGGATCGGAAAACATTTCCACAACATCGACGTAAGAGAACACGGGAGCGGAAATGCCGGAACGACAAACACTATAAGGGTATTGGGATGGACCACCGGCATTCCTGTTCTGCTTATTGATATAGCAAAAGGCTGGCTGGCAACTATGTTACCGGTCTTTCTTCATCTGGCTGATCATGGAAGTGCGCTTCTGACAAATCTGCAGATAGGGGTCGGTATTATAGCTATTATCGGCCATATATTTCCATTATTCGCAGGATTCAGGGGAGGTAAAGGAGTTGCAACTGTCTTCGGAGTTTTCCTGGCTTTACAGCCCTTGCTTACTCTTTGCAGTATGGGAGTATTTCTGGCATTCCTGTTTATCACGGGTATAGTTTCAGTCTCATCAATGAGCTCGGGAATATCTTTTCCGGTTTTCCTCTTTTTGTTTTTTGACACTCCGTCGATATTATTCAAAATATTTGCTCTTCTTGTCGGAATAGCTTTGCTAGTCACTCACACAAAGAACATTGGCAGAATATGGAGAGGTGAAGAGACGAAGCTTCTTGAATTTGGCAAAAAAAACAAAACAAACGCCTGATTATTTTAAGATATTATGGCTTAAGGGCGTAAAGGCATAAGGGGGCTTCAGACCTGTGAGCTTTTATTTCGTTGGGCCTTTGTGCCTTTAGAATTGTTCCAGCAACTTAATCCTTTTTTCAATCGGGGGATGTGTTGCGAAAAGTGAATTGATGCCGAATGAGGATTTTCCCTCCTTAACCTGAGGATTCTCTATGAACATCTGGGCAATATCTTTTCTTTTAACTGCTTCAATTGTAGGATCGACAGATATCTTTCTGAGCGCTGATACCAGGGCAAGAGGTCTGTGAGTAATTTCAGCCGAACCCGCATCTGCCAGGTATTCACGCTTCCTTGATAAGGCAAACCTGAAAAGAGTTGAAATCAAATAGCCTACAAAAGCAAGTAAAAGAGCTATGACTATCGCAGCTCCCCCACCCTTCTTGCCCCTTCCAATCCTTCCAAATTGCATGGATCTGAATATTGCCTGAGAAATAAATGCAAAAATCCCGACAAAAATAATTGAGATTATAAGCAATCTGACATCCCGGTTCCTGATATGAGTAAGTTCGTGTGCAATAACAGCTTCAAGTTCTTCATCATTAAGTTTTTCAATAATGCCCTTTGAAAGGGATATTGAAAATGTTCCCGGGTTAATCCCACTGGCAAATGCATTTAAAGAATCATCATCAATAATATTTATTTTAGGTGTTGTCATTCCTGTGGCAATACACAGGTTCTCAACCAGATTATAGACCCTTTTATTTTCATTTCTCGAGAGAGGTTTAGAGTCGGTAGCGGCATTAATCATTGCTGAATGAGAAAACCATGCTATTGTAAACCAGACAACTACGCCTATTATAATAAATGGAGCAGTAAAAAGAAAGCTCTGGTTTATCTGGCTGATTGTCCTATGTTCTTCTGAATTAAAGGACAAGAAGAAAAAAAAGAGCCATGCCAGAACAAAAAAGACGATGGGGAACATTACCAATATCAGTACCGAATTAGTGTTATTCCTCCATATCTGGCTCTGCAAACCAAAATACTTCATATTATCAGAATTGTATTTTGGGAGGTTGTTCTGCTTCAGCCCTCTGAGTACCGAGTTCAAACATCAGTTCGCGCTTGAAATTAAAAAGTGTGGCGATCAGATTGGAAGGGAACAATTCAATTGCAACATTAAGCTCTTTGGTAGCAGAATTAAAGAACCGGCGTGCAGCTGCTATCTTGTTTTCAATATCCGCTATCTCATTCTGCAGTTCCATAAAGTTTTGGCTGGCCTTAAGATCCGGATATGCTTCTACAGACACTTTCAATCCTTCGAGTGCAGCTGATAACTTGTTTTCGGCAACAATCTTTTCATTAATAGTAGTTGCTTTCATAGCATTGGAGCGTGCCTCTGTAATATCTGTGAGTACTCCTCTTTCATGTCCCATATAGCCTTTCACCGAATCAACAAGCTGAGGTATAAGATCGTGTCTTTGTTTAAGTTGCACATCAACATCAGCAAAAGCCTGCTCCCTGTTATTTCTCAGTCTGACAAGCCTGTTATATAATGAAACAGCCATCAGAACCAGAAGAAAAATGATCGCAAGAAAAAATAGTACAATTATCATCTTCTTATTTATTAAATTATTTTTTATCCAATTTTCAAACAGAATAATTTGAAAATAAAGATAGTTATATTTACGATAATTTTATTGAGGACTATATCATTTTTAAGTTTAAATTATTTGAAGTTTAACAAATTTATATTACATGGAAAAGAGTTTAAAAGGAACAAAAACAGAACAAAACCTGCTGAAGGCCTTCGCCGGAGAATCGCAGGCAAAGAACAGGTATGAATTTGCAGCCAAGGTTGCAAAAGAAGAGGGTTTTGAACAAATTTCCGGAATTTTTCTTGAAACTGCATTGCAGGAACAACAACATGCCAAAAGATTCTTCAGGTTTCTTGAAGGAGGCATGGTTGAAATAACAGCATCCTATCCTTCAGGAAAAATTGAAACAACAAAAAATAATCTTATCGCAGCAGCAGAAGGTGAACATGAAGAATGGAGTGACCTTTATCCTGCTTTTGCAAGGACTGCAGAAGAAGAGGGATATAAAATTATTTCAGCAGCATTTAAGGCTATTGCCCAGGCGGAGAAGGGTCATGAAGAAAGATACAGAAAGTTACTGGAAAATGTGATGCAGAATAAAGTATTCCAACGTGATGAAAAGGTTTTCTGGTATTGCAGAAAATGTGGATATATACACTTCGGTACAAAACCTCTGAAAAATTGTCCGGCCTGTCTGCATCCCGAGGCTTATTTTGAACTCCTTCCAAATAATTATTAGATATGATTGATGCGAAGGGTACTTTGGATCTTATAACCAGTCGTCAAAGCGACAGAAAATACAGTGATAAACCTTTTGAGAAGGAAAAGCTTGAGCGGATTGTTGAGGCCGGAAGGATGGCCCCTTCTGCCTGCAATGCACAACCATGGAAATTCATTGTTGTAACTGATCCGGAGCTCGTTTTGAGGATTGCAGAAGCAGCTTCAGCAAGACTGATCGGGATGAATAGTTTTGTTGCCCAGGCACCGGTTGTTCTTGTTATTGTGAGAGAAAAACCAAATATGTCATCTAAAGTCGGAGCTACTATTAAGAATAAGGATTATTCCCTTATCGATATTGGCATCGCAACTGAAAACATTTGTCTTCAGGCAAAAGCAGAAGGACTAGGGTCGTGCATAATTGGCTGGTTTGATGAAAGGATGTTAAGAAAACTGCTGGCTATACCAAAATCAAAACGTGTCGAGCTGATTATCACTCTGGGGTATTCAATAAGTGAACAGAGGGAGAAGAGAAGGAAACCGCAGAGGGAAACTGTATCGTATAATAAATACTAGCGGTTATTTCAGTTTTTCTAACGCTTCCTTTATTCTTTTCACAGCTTCCACAAGCAGATCATCAGATGTCGCATATGATATTCTCAGGCATTCGGGCGCACCAAAGGCATTTCCTCCTACTGTTGCAACCTGAGCCTTATCGAGTAAGTAAAGTACAAGATCGTCTGAGTTTGTGATTCTGGTTTTACCATCTGATTTACCAAAGTAGAAGCTTATATCCGGCATCACATAAAAGGCTCCCTGTGGAATTCTAACTTTAAACCCTTTTACATCTTTTAATAATTCGCATATCAGATCGCGACGTCGGATAAATGCTGCTTTCATAACCTGACGGGAATCTCCTTTACCCTGTATGGCAGCCAGCGCGGCTCGCTGGGCAATTGAACAGACACCTGATGTGAACTGACCCTGCAATTTATTGCATGCCTTAGCTATCCATAACGGGGCACCAATATACCCTATCCTCCAACCTGTCATTGCATATCCTTTTGATACTCCGTTGACTGTAATAACCTTGTCGTAAATGAAATCAAAAGAGGCCATGCTTACATGTTCGCCCGTGAAAATAATATGTTCATAGATCTCATCAGAAATTATAAATACTCCTTCATGTTTTTCAACTACCCTGGCAATTTTCTCCATTTCTTTCCGGTCGTAGACCATCCCTGTCGGATTTGAGGGTGAATTAAAAATAATTAATCTGGTTTTACTTGTAATTGCAGCCTCAAGCTGTTCTGGTTTTATTTTGAAATCATTCTCAAGCTTAGTCTCTATAATAACCGGTTTACCTTCCGCTATGATTATCTGATCGTAATAACTTACCCAGTACGGGGCAAGGATAATTACCTCATCGCCCGGATTAACAATTGATAATATAACGTTTATGAGAGAGTGCTTTCCTCCAGCTGACACAATTATCTGTTCGGAAGAATAATTGATACCATTCTCATCTTTGAACTTCTTCGAAATTGCTTCCCTCAGATCTGCATAACCTGGTACAGGAGGATACTTGGAATAATTATCATCAATCGCCTTCTTGGCTGCCTCTTTTATATAATCAGGAGTATTGAAGTCAGGTTCCCCAAGGCTAAGGCTGATAATATCAATTCCTTTTGCCTTTAATTCCCTGCTCTTCTGAGCCATTGCTAGTGTCTGGGAAACTGATAAAGATTTAACTCGGTCGGATAAATATTCCATATTTTAAGAATTATATATTAATAACATAAACGAACCCAATAAAAGTATTAAGTAAAATTGAATAACCGATGACTGTCATTCTTCATTTTTCACTTTGTATTGCCTTGTGTTCTCCTTTGCGAACCTTTGTGGTTGAATGGATTTTTTTTACCACGACGGACCACTAAGGTATTCACAAAGGTATACGAAGGATCTTGGTGCAATTGTTCTGCATTTTGACTTTTGACTTTTGACTTTTTCTTTACGAACTTTGCATTTAAGAAAAGATTCACTGGAAAAAGAATTATATTGAATCAATAAATATAGTTAGGTTTGCATAAAATTAAACAAATGGAAGCTTTTATTGACATACTAAAAATCACTATTCCGGCATTGATTGTATTCCTTACTGCCTTTGTCCTTCTCAGGAATATGATAAAGAACGACCAGGACAAGAGAAGACAGGAACTAATACTTCAAAACAGCAGGACAGTTATGCCCATTAAGCTTCAGGCATATGAAAGAATTGTTCTTTTCCTGGAAAGGATCTCCCTTGAATCGTTGCTGGTAAGAGTCAGCTCACCGGAGATGACAGCCCATCAGCTGCATACAGCAATGCTTAATGCAATAAGGAGTGAATTTGAGCATAATCTGTCGCAACAGATTTATATGAGCCAGCAAGCCTGGGAAGTAGTCAGGAATGCACGCTCAAATATGATTAAAATAATCAACAGTGAAGTTGAGAAGTTACCGGCCGATTCAACCGGGTTGGTGCTCAGCAAACTACTTCTCGAAAAAATTATGGAACTCGAGAAGGAGCCGACAAGAGCGGCGATAGATTACGTAAAAAATGAGATCGCGAGAATGATCTGAGTTGGGAGTTAAACCCCCTTTTAATTCCCCCCGAGGGGGGAAAAAACCTTACAGTTTTAGTATAATTTACATAAATATCAGAATATTGTCGCCCCTTTAGGGGAGATGCCGCGAAGCGGCAAAGGGGTTCTTCTCCCGGTACAGTTGCCTACAGCAGTTCCACACTACGCTTCACAAAGGTACTCAGCTCTTCTCCTCTCAACATATTGTTTGCCAGCAAAGCCAGATCAATAAGCTGCTTAACTACCTTATTGGCTGCGCCATATGATTCCAGAATATCTTTCCTGGTATTTTCAACACCTGTGAGCTCTTTACGTAAATTTTCAAGATCATCTTTTTCCAACTGGCTGATTTCATCAGCTTTTCTCTTTTTATGCTCCTGTTCCATGAAAGCTATTTCCTCCTTAATCCTCTTCCTCTCATTATTGTTCTCAGTCAGTCTGGATCCTTCCTGAGCCTGCAGATCTTCTGATATTTTATTGATAATTTGATGGTTGGGATTGACAACCAGGTTATAGCTATCAGGTAATTCGCCATAAAAATTCATTCCACCTCCTATCTGCGACATATCCTTCATCCGGCGCATGAATTCCGATTGAGTAATTATTACCGGTGTTTCATTCTCGTCAAGTGTCTCAAAAACAACATTATATATTTCTTTCGTCTTAACCTTTACATTGAATACACTCTTAAGATCGTCTTTTTGATCGTCAGATAATTTTGATTTACGTGTTTCTTCTTTCTGAATAAGTTTGTCGACAACATCCGAATCAACCCTTACAAATCTCGAATCCTTCAATTTGGTTTCAAGATGATTTATAAGATGAACATCCAGCTGACCATCGAGAAGCAATACATCATATCCCTTGTTTTTGGCTTTGTCAATGTAGGTGAATTGATCCGTTTTATTTGTTGAATACAGATATATGAGGGTTTTGTTTTTGTCTGTCTGGTTTTCCTTAATAAGCTTCTCATACTCCTCAAATGTAAAATATTTGTCTTCTGTGTTTTTCAGGAGAGAGAATTTAGAAGCTTTTTCATAGAACTTCTCTTCGGTTATCATTCCATATTCGATAAACAGTTTAAGATTGTCCCATTTTTTTTCAAACTCTTCCCTGTTATTTTTAAATATATCATTCAGCCGGTCGGCCACTTTTTTTGTAATATGACTCGATATCTTTTTCACATTCGAATCGTTCTGAAGATAACTTCTTGATACATTAAGCGGTATATCCGGTGAATCGATCACCCCATGCAAAAGTGTAAGAAACTCAGGAACTATGCCTTCCACGGAATCAGTCACAAATACCTGGTTGCAGTATAATTGTATCTTATTCTTCTGTATCTCAATGTTGCTTTTGATCTTTGGGAAATAAAGAATACCTGTCAGCTTGAACGGGTAGTCAACATTAAGATGAATATTGAACAACGGATCATCACCTGAAGGATAAAGCTCCCTGTAAAATTTATTATAATCTTCTTCTTTCAGATCAGCAGGTTTTAATGTCCAGGCAGGTTTGGTGTTATTGATGATTTTATCTTTTCCTGTTTCGACATATTTACCGTCTTTCCACTCTGTTTCTTTTCCAAATGCTATTTCAACAGGGAGAAACTTGCAATATTTTTTAAGTAATTGTTCAACTTTGCTCTCTTCAAGAAAATCTTTTGACTCCTTATCAATATATAATATAACATCCGTTCCGATATTTTCCCTTTCAACATCATCAAATGAAAACTCAGGACTTCCATCGCAACTCCATTTAACTGCCTGGGCACCATCCTGATATGATTTGGTAATTACTTCAACTTTATCGGATACCATGAATGATGAGTAAAATCCCAGACCAAAATGGCCGATTATTGCACTTGACTGGTCCTTATATTTATCAAGGAAATCATTAGCACTTGAAAAGGCGATCTGATTTAAATATTTATCAAGCTCTTCCTTGGTCATACCGATTCCGCTGTCAGAAACCCTGATTGTCTTTTTCTTCTTGTCGACCGACACATGGATGGTTGTCTCCGCAATTTCTCCCTTATAATCGCCAACTGTGGCTAATGTCCTCAGCTTCTGGGTAGCGTCAACTGCATTTGAAATAAGCTCACGGAGGAAAATCTCATGATCAGAATAAAGGAATTTTTTTATTATCGGGAAAATGTTCTCAGTTGTCACTCCAATCTTTCCGGTTTCCATATCAGATATTTTTATTGTTAAACATGAATAATCTGCCCATCACTTTCAAAAGGTGTGCCGTTAGTTTATTACTGACAAATAGTCACGTTATGTTTTCCAATGAACTCACCCCCCGTCCCGCTCTCTAATTCCCAGAGAGTGAGCGTAACACACAGTATATCATTTAGTTTCCTTCTCTTTACGAAGTAGATAGGGGGACAAAAGGGGTGAGTACATTAATACCTTTAGAAATACTGCGGAAGTTTGAAAAAGGCAACCAGTATTGAAATCACTGCTAACAGAAGAAATCCCAGAAGAACATAGATTGAAAAATTACGCTTTTTCCTGAAAATCCCTATGCTATGTCCACTTATGAGCTTTTTAACGGTGTTGTGGATCCGAAGGATTGAATTGGCATTTTTTGGTATATATGCATCAATATTAAACTTCAGAGTTTTCTTTATAACCTCCATTTTATCAGGAGGACCCAGTAAAATGAGGCCAGTTCTTGGGTCCATCTTTTTTATCTCCACCGTTAGCTGATCTATCATTTCGAATTGTTCCTTTGTATCGTGAAGCCCAAGAATTGCAACTTTGCAGAAATTATTATCCTTCTCTGCCGCAAGATGATCGATAAACTCCTCACGTGTCTGGAAAGATACTACGGTGTACCTTGACTCATCAGTAAACCGTTTCCTGACATCCTCAGAGAATCCCCTGTGATCATCGTAACAGTAAAGGTGAGTTTTTATATTCTTTGCCATAACAGGTATAAGCTTAAAGTGCCTAGAGTGTCTAAAGTTACTATTAAAATGCTAACATTTCAACCCTTCAATCCATTCAACCTTTCAACTTTAAGTACTCTAAACTCTAGCTCATTTTAGGCACTTCTTTACTGATTTCTTGCATCTACATTTATCGTCAGTTTCCACAATCCATTCTCATAATTATACGCATCGAATGAATAATCAGGACCAAAGTACTGATGGTCATCCTTATGCGAAGGCGAGAATGGAACCAGGTGATCAAAAATGATTGAATTGTCAGATCTGAATCGCAGAGACATCATCGCATTTGAAGCATATTCGAAGACATCCCTGAATTTTATTTCATTTCCCGAAGAAAACCATTTCCTGCCAAATATAATTGAGTCTTCGGGCGAAAAGCTCAGCACTTCAATTATTTTCCTGCTGATAAAAGAGTTGCCATAATCAATTCCCAGCAACACCCAGCAACGCCGGTTGTCAGTAATGTAAGGTTTTAAATCATAATATAATGCTCCATACCAGTTCGATTCGGTATATATAGTATCAGTTTTAACCGGATTTTCGTTATAGCTGACAGATAATCTATATATCTTGTTTCCTTTTTCAGGTCCCTGTTTTCTTATGAAATAACAATAATACCTGCCGGGTTCATTCTCTAAAACAAGGTTCCAGGTAAGAATTTTCAAAAGAGAATCGGGAGACGTAATCTGACCAAGGTACCTGAGGTTGGTGAACCTGTGAGTAAACACTGTATCGGACTTAACGTAACTTTCGAGAATTACCCTGATCGAATCATTGATGCGGATCCGGTCAGAATCGTTATAGTTGCCAACAAGTCTGTCAAAAAGTTCTTCGAGTACCTGAGGTGTATCTTTTGCCGATACCTGGCTCCTGACTATTCCTGTTGAAAGCAGCATGAAAAATAAGAGTGATAAGATAAATGGTCTCATTTATTACTTGAGTTATTTGCTGCATCATTAAGGAGTTTTTTCAACAATTCAATTGCGTGGGATATCTCCTCTTCACTTATGATTAACGGAGGTGCTATCCTGAAGGCGTTATCGCAGAAAAGAAAGTAATCAAGAACAAGTCCATAATCCGGCGCATGGGCAATAACATATTTAATATATGAGGGATCAGTGAGCTGTACAGCCAGTAAAAGCCCCTCTCCTCTCACCCTGGAGACCAGCGGGTGTATAAGCCCCTTTTTAAAAAGGACTGACTTTGAGTTGCAACTCTCAGCGAGCTTCCCGTCAATAATTACATTCAGCGATGCCAAACCTGCTGCACAACTAACGGGATGTCCGCCGAATGTGGTAATATGACCAAGGGAAGGATTTGTGACGAGTGCCGACATGATCTCTCCTGAAGAGATGAATGCTCCAAGTGGCATTCCACCTCCAAGGGCTTTTGCAAGAAGAAGAATATCCGGAACAACTCCGAATCTGTCGATAGCAAACATATGACCTAACCGGCCAAAACCTGTCTGTATTTCATCAAAAATCAATAAAGTACCGGTTGAGTTACAACGGTTCCTGATTTTCCCAAGAAAATCATTTTCAGGGTAAATGATGCCAGCCTCGCCCTGTACAGGTTCGACAATAACGCATGCAGTGTTGCTGTCAATGGCATCAAGGGATTTTTCATCATTAAAACCAATCTGGAAAGTATCTGGCAATAGCGGTCTGAATGCATTCCTGAAAAGCTCACTTCCCTGGATACTTAATGCTCCGTGAGTGCTGCCATGATAGGAATTTTTGAACGATATTATACGACTCTTCCCGGTGTATCTTTTGGCAAGCTTCAGGGCGCCCTCTACAGCTTCACTGCCTGAATTCACAAAATAACAGGAGTTCAGAACCGGTGGAAGTATTTCTGTAAGACGCTCAGCATATTTAACCTGTGGGCTTTGAATAAACTCACCATAAACCATCAGGTGCATATATTGATCGACCTGATTTTTAACCGCTTCAACTACTTTGGGATGACGATGGCCCGTATTGCTTACCGAGACGCCTGATATAAGATCGATGTATTTTTTACCATCGGGTCCGTACATGTAAATACCTTCTGCCTTGACAATTTCAAGCATCATTGGTGCCACCGAAGTTTGTCCCAGGTGCAACAGGAACAGCTGACGATTGGTAAGCATGAGAAGTTTTTGTGATTATCTGGCCATCACATTAATATCATTCAGCAGAGAATCCCTGAATGATTTCCCGACAGGTATGCTTTTCACAACACCTCCTACAATAAGGTCGAGAGTATTCTCTTTAATGGTCTGTATCATGCTCTTGTTAATTATGAATGACCTGTGAACCCTGATAAAAACGCCTGAAGGCAATTGATTTTCGATTGCTTTCATGGTAAAATGAATAGTGAATCTGTCATCGTTAGTGTTCAGTGTGACATAATTTTCAAGAGCTTCAATAAATATAATCTCTCTAAGTTTCAGTTTTACGAGCGATGATCCCTTCTTGATGAATATTTCTTCATCGCCGCTGCTTGTAACCTCTTTGCGTGCAAAGTACCTTATTGTCTTATCTATAGCTTTACAGAAACGTCCATAAGTTACCGGTTTAAGCAGGTAATCGACAACATTGAAGTCAAATGCTTTCAATGCAAATTCCTCAGCTGATGATACAATTATTATATTAGGAGGAAAGTCCAGACTGCGGATAAAATCAAAACCGTTCAATTCGGGCATCTGGATATCAAGAAGAACAAGGTCTATATCCTGCCTTTTTGTTAAAATATCCCTTGCTGCGACTGAATCACTGAACGTACCAATCAGGTTAAGAGAAGTGGATTTACTCACATACCCTTCCAGAATTTTGCAGGTTAAAATATCATCGTCAACTATAATACAGTTCATTTGCAAATTGTTGTTTTGGCAAAGAATTTCTCGTCCAAAAATAGTAAATATTTTTTAACAAATTTTAAGAATCAAAGTAAAGTTGAAAATCTTTTATCATTTTATTAGAAAATATAGATTTATTCAACCAAAGTGATTGATAGAAAGGATGAATATAAATCGCAATAATATTTTCGATTTTTATAATAATTCAGATTTATTTTAAATAGAATCATCTTGGTTGGTTGTTTTCTTCGCTTTGATCCCCCGGAGGAGGATAAAAAGATTAATAGAATCGAAAGATTAATAAAGCCAAATGACAATCCTGTTATTCTTTATGATCCGGCGTGTCTGCAGACAAAGCATGTTTTGCCTGAAGCTCAGCGAGCTTTTTCTTTCCGTAAGTAAGACGGATTATTAAGATAAACAATACCGGTATTATGAAAATGCCTAATGCAGTGGCAGCGAGCATACCCCCCAATACTGACAAACCAATTGTCTGACGAGCAATGGCACCTGCACCTGTTGCAAATACCAAAGGAGAAACTCCAAAGATAAAAGCAAATGATGTCATCAATATAGGACGCAAACGCAAGCGAACAGCTTCAATAGTGGCTGCAACAATTTCAACACCCCTGTCGACACGCTCTTTGGCAAATTCTACAATAAGAATAGAGTTTTTAGCCGCAAGTCCTATCAGGGTTATCAGACCAATCTGTGCATAAACATTATTTGTCAGAGATTTAGAACACGTCAGTGCCAATATGGCTCCAAAGGCAGCCAGGGGAACTCCGAGCAGAATAGTGAAAGGGACGGTCCAGCTTTCATATAATGCAGAAAGGAAAAGGAAGACGAATAGTAATGAGAGGATAAAAATATAAGTAGAAGTATTACCTGCTTTCAATTCTTCCCGGCTCAACCCAGAGAATTCATACCCATAACCTTTTGGCAGCACTTGCTGTGCGGTTTCCTGCAACGCCTTTAGAGCCTGCCCTGTGCTATAGCCGGTTTTTGCATCACCGACAAATTCAGCCATCCTGTAAAGATTATAATGAGAAAGCATAGAAGCGCTCTCAGTAACTTTGGAACTCATCACAGAGCTTAAGGGCAGCATATTGCCCTGCTGATTACGGACATAGTACTTATCCATATCAACAATATCATTCCTGAACAGAGTATCTGCCTGGGCAATTACATGGAAATTCCTGTTATATATAGTGAAGTCATTTATATAGCTGCTGCCGAGAAAGGTCTGAATTGTATTAAAAACTTCATCAAGGCTAACACCCATTTTTTTGCATTTTTCACGGTCAACAGTGAGCTGATAGTTAGGAGTGCGGGCATTGAAAAAAGTAATAGCGCGTGCAATTTCAGGACGTTTGTTGGCAGCTGCCATGAATGCATTAACATTTCGTTCGAAAGTTTTTATGTCATCATTGCTTTCACGTTGCTGAAGCTCAAATGTGAATCCGCCAGTCGCACCCAGTCCCGGGATAGCGGGAGGAGCAATAACAATAATATTGGCCTCCTTTATTGCAGTGAATTTTGACTGCAACTGAGATATTAACGCAAAAATCTGTTCAGATTTATTTTTGCGTTCATCCCATGGTTTCAGCTGGCAGAATATGGTTCCACTGTTGGTCTTGGTGGCGCCGGAAACGACATTCAGCCCGGATATAGCAGAATAATGATCTATACCCTTTGTCTCGCCCAGAACATCCATTATTTTCTTCAGAACTTCCACAGTACGCGAAGTGGAAGAAGCTTCAGGCAGTTCAAATGTTATATACACGCGGCCTTCATCCTCTAACGGAATGAAACCCGTTGGTTTTTTAATTATCATAACATAAGCCCCAAAAATTATCAGGATCAGAAGAATGACAATATAACGGGAATTTTTAATTGCTGTCCGGACGTTCTTGGTATATCCCTCCGTTCTCTTATAGAACCATTTATTAAAATGAAAGAATAAATAGTTAAGTCCTCTTGATGATTGATTTAACTCATGGGGTTTAAGAAACAAGGAACATAGGGCAGGTGTCAGAGACAGTGCAATAAATGCAGATATGAGAACTGAAATGGCTATTGTAATAGCAAATTGCTGATAAAGCCGGCCGACAATGCCCGGTAAAAAACCGGCTGGGACAAAAACGGCTGCAAGAACAAGTGCAATCGCAACAACCGGTCCCGATATATCTGCCATAGCTTTGTGGGCAGCTTCTTTTGAAGTGAGGTGCTGCTCTTCCATATACCGTCGCACAGCTTCTACTACAATTATTGCATCATCCACAACTATACCTATTGCGAGGACAAATCCAAATAGTGTAAGCTTATTAATGGTGAAACCAAGAGGTATGAAGAAAATGAAAGTGCCTATTATTGACACAGGGATTGCAAGAACCGGAATAATAGTAGAACGCCAGTCCTGAAGGAAAATAAATACTACCAGTACTACAAGCGCCAACGCCTCAAGCAGTGTTTTTACAACTTCTTTTATAGATTCCTTTACGACTGTAACAGATTCAAACGGTACTTTATAAGCAACATCACTTGGAAAGGATTTACTAAGTTGATCCAATGTCTTGTATATACCATCAGCAACATCAAGAGCATTGCTCCCGGGCGTCTGGTATATAAGCATGTACGAAGCCCGTTGTTTATCAACATAAGCAACACCTGAGTAGTTAAATTTACCTAACTCGACACGTGCAATATCCTTTAGGTAAACAATAGAACCTGTAACCGGATTAGTCCTGACGACAATATTTTTGAAATCATCTACACTGCTAAGCCTTCCATTGACCCTTGCCGTGTACTCAAAAGGTTGACCAGCAGGCTGTGGAGGAGTACCAATTGAGCCTGCAGCAACCTGCACATTCTGTTCCTGAACAGCATTTAAAACGTCACTAGCAGTCAGCCCAAGGCTGGCCATTTTATCAGGATTGAGCCAGATACGCATACTGAAATCATCAGCTCTTGCAAAAATATCTCCGACACCTTTTACCCTCAAAAGGGCATCCCTGACAAATATGTTAGTGTAATTATCAAGAAACTGGATATTATGAGTCCCTTTTGGAGAATAAATGGCCACATTTAAAAGTCCGCTCGGATTACGCCTGCGAACCGTGATACCCAATCTTTTAACTTCATCAGGCAGAATGGGCGTTGCAATATTTACCCTGTTCTGAACCTCAGTAGTGGCTATATCAACATTGGTGCCTATATCAAAATAAACATTCAATGTCGAACGACCATCATTTGTGCTGTTACTCTGGATGAAGTTCATGCCCGGAACTCCATTGACCTGAATTTCTACCGGTGTTGTAACAGTTTGTTCCACTGTCGTCGCATCAGCTCCAGTGTACTGACTAGATACCTGCACCACAGGTGGAGTGATATCAGGGTATTGGCTTACAGGCAGATTAAGTATTGACAATGTTCCTACTATGATAAGGACCATTGAAATTACTATGGCTGTGATCGGACGTTTTATGAAGGTATCGGCTATCATGAAATATGATTCAAGCTTTAAATATTATTGATTTCCTTAATTATTATGTTGTTGATTTTGGAGAGCAGTTATTGCAATCTCCGAACCCTCGTGCAGTTTCTGGATGCCGTCAACTACTACTGTTTCATCACCTTTAAGCCCTTTCAGTACGATAATATCTGACTTAACTATAGGCCCTAACGAAATCTTTACCTGCTTTACATTTTTATCATTTACAATAAATACAAAATACTCCCCCAATTGCTCCAGCACTGCTTTAAATGGAATTAGTATCTGCTGACCTGCATTTGCATTCAGCACAAGAACCTTGCAGCTCATTCCTGGTTTAAGCATTTTTTCATGGTTCGGAACAGTTATCCTGACCCTTATTGTACCTGTCTGAGGGTCAACAGCCCTGTCAATAACGCTTATCTTTCCCATATAGGGATATATAGAATTATCGGGCAAAGTGATTTTGAATGTTGTATCATTTTTTGAAATTACGGCATTCTCCAGATGCTGGAAACGATTAAACTCAGTTTCACTTATTTCAAAATCAACACCCATAGGGTCACCAGAGGATATTGTATTAAGAAGAGTCTGTCCCGGAGTTACCAGAGCTCCCAGCTTAACACTGGAAAAGCCTATTGTGCCATCAAAAGGTGCATAGATTAAAGAATAATCATAATCGGTTTTAGCCTGTATAAGTTCTGATTTCGCCACATCCACTTGTTGTTTGGCATTTTTAAGATCTGTCATTGCATTGTCAAATACTTGTTTTGCAACAGCATCCCGACTTTCAAGATCAGTGTAACGGTCAGCATCACGCTGAACTTTCTCGAGATTAGCTTCAGCAATCTTAACATTTGATTGAACTGCCTCATAAGCTGCCTGATATTTGCGACGGTCAATTTCATAGAGTTTCTCTCCTGTATGAACCTCCTTTCCTTCAGTAAAATATATTCCTGTTATATATCCGCTTACCTGGCCACGCAGTTCTACCTCTTTTAATGCCACAATATTTGCAGGATACAAATTGTAGAATACAGCGTCTGTCAGGCTGGCTTTAGTGACTGTTACCGGTATTGCAGGCACTTCTGTCTTTTTATTTGCCGAATTTCCACTGCAGGACAGCAAACCTGCAGTCAGTGCAAAATATATTATTATGTGAAATCTCTTATACATAGGGTTTAAAATTAAAAGTCGGCTTTAATTTATCAGCATAAATTGTTCAATTTCAATTGATTTTTATATTGCCTGAAGCCTTTTCCAGATCCATCTTGCTTGTGAGAACCTGAAAAAGTATGTTTAAGTAATTAAGCTCTGCAGTCCGTAAATCTGTTTCAGAAACTATAACTTCAAGATATGCTTTGATTCCTTTATCATACTGAAACTTCACGGTGTTAAATATATCCTTTGCTATAGCAATATTTTTTTTTGCGATTCTCAGCTCATTCAGGTTGCTTTTATACCCGGAAAGAGCCACAGTATACTCACTGTTAATCTGGCTTTTCAGATAGTCCATTCCAAATTGAAGTCGCTGGTACTGAAGCTTTGCCTTACTCAGATTTTCCTGCCTGCTCATTCCCTGAAACAGCGGAAGTGTTAATTTCAAGCCGAAAAGGGAAGTCGGATTGTTACTATTATATAAATCAGCAAACTGGTTATTCGAGTATGATGGGTCGTAGTTATAAAAAGCAGACAAAGTCGGAAGAAATGACCACCTGTAATAGCTGATTCCAATATTTTGCAGTTTCAAGTTAGTCTGCAATAGTTGATATTCAATACGGTTACTGTAATCCAGAATCTTTGTTGTATCGATTAATATTTCATTTTCAAATTTGGATGAATCATATGCCACAGTTAATTGCTTTTCAGGAACCACTCCCATAAGATGTTTTAATACAGAATATTTTGCTTTTAGCGCTTCTTCAGCAGATTTTCTTTGTGCCTGAGAATTGCTGAGAGATATTTCAGTACGCTGATAGTCTATTTTGTCTGTCAGACCATTCTNNACATCAACATATGTATTAATCTTTGAATTTTCAGTGTTTTCAGATGCCTGATTGCGAAGTTCGCTGGAAGTCCTCGCGGCAAAAAATAAACTGTTGCTGTATAAAGTCTGGTTCGCAGAAAATACCCCTGATGATACATTTGTTGGTGTAGAGGCTAAAGCTATATAAGGAGTGTACGCAGGAGGATTATTCAGGTTAGGATAATAAGCTATCGGAACCTGAAGGAAATGTTGCACATTGGCATCAACTTCCAGTTGCGGATACCAGCCTGACAAAGCAATTCTTATGTTTCTTCTGTTGATATCCTCATCCAGTAAGGATTGTTTAATCAACGATTGGTTAGCCAGTGCATAGGTTATGCATTGTGATAATGTAACCTTTGAAGGAAGGGTATCATGAGCTGTCTGTCCTGTCAAAAAACTTGAAATAACAAGAAATAATACACTTATCAGGCCACACCGGTATTTCTTAAATATGGGATATTTTATAACCATTTTATGAAAGAAATATTTCACTTCTGAATACTTTTTGCTTTAAACTTAAAATAAGTTTTTACGATTGAGATGCAAATATAAACGAATTAATGTAACATTTTATTAAAACATTTTGAAGAACATCTGAATAGTCCAGCTAGTTTGTTGTTGTACTCATTTCTTCAATAATTTCGGGCTGTACTAATTTCAATTTAGCATAAGCTGAATGAACCATTTTATTCAATCCGGGAAGTTTATATGCAAAGAGTAGAGCTCCAATAATACAAGATACTCCACCTATTAATATTGTATGTGACACTCCTATTATTTTTGCGAGCCCTCCTGCCAACAAACTTCCAAATGGAGCTGTACCCATAAATGCCATTGTGTAAAAACTCATGACGCGACCGCGTTTATCATCATCAACAATTGTCTGTAAAATAGTATTGCTTGACGCCATCTGCAGCATCATTCCAAGTCCGGTTATTACCAGTAACACAAATGAAAGCAAAAAAACCCGCGAAAAAGAAAATGAGATAAGCCCCAGACCAAATATACCAGCAGCCAGAGGTATAATTTTGATAAGACCCAGGGCATTTTTTCTTGAGGCAAGATAAAGAGCTCCCGTGAGGGCACCCAGACCTGTAGCTCCCATGAGAAATCCAAAAGTATGCGAACCTCCATATAGTATTTCTTTGGCAAAAACAGGCATAAGTACCGCATATTGCATTCCCATCAAACTGACCAGACTGAGTAAAAATATTATAAATTTTATAGGAGCAAAACCAAAAGCATAAGAAAATCCTTCTTTCAGTTCTTTTAAAATATTAGTCTCTTTTCTTTTAATTTTTCTCGGGGCAACTTTCATAAGCAGCAGAGATACAATGACAAAAAGATAGCTTAACCCGTTAAGCAGAAAACAGATTCCTTCACCCGTAAAAGCAATTAATATACCTGCGATAGATGGTCCAAGTAATCTCGCGCCATTGACCATTGATGAGTTTAAGGCAATAGCATTTCCCAAATCTTCCTTCTTTTCTACCATTTCGATAACAAATGACTGTCGCGCCGGGACATCAAATGCGTTGATGCAACCAAGAAAAACATTCAGAAGTACGATGTGCCAGATCGCAATTGTTCCTGAGAAATAAAGAATAGTAAGGATAAAAGCCTGTATCATTGCCGCAATCTGGGTGCCTATCAGGATATGATACCGGTTCCAGCGATCAGTCATAACTCCGGCAAAAGGTGCTATTAAAAAAGTAGGTATCTGACCGGCAAAACCTATTACACCCAGTAATAACGCAGAACCGGTTAGGTGATAAACCAGCCAGGGAGTTGCGATTCGTTGTATCCAGGTTCCAATAAGCGAAATGCTTTGTCCGCTGAAGAAAAGACGGTAATTTCTGTATTGAAAGGAACGAAAGATTGCGATGAGCCCAGCAGGTCTCTTTTTACCAGATTTAGAGGATGCCATCTACCAGTGAGGTGTAAATTATAACTTCCGGACTATTTGTTCCATTTCAAAAGGCTTACCATGTCCGGGATAAATCATTTTGAGATTCATCTTTTTCAACCTGGCTATGCTGTTTTCCAGATCCTGACTATTTTCAATATAATTGGCTATGTCAGGTTTTTTATTATTGGTAAACGTATCTCCTGCAAAAAAATTTCCTTCATCTGTTAAAATTCCTATTGAACCTTTTGTATGACCGGGTATATGAACCACTTTGGCATTAAAACCATATTCATTCAGTTCTTGCCCATCTGTTAAATAGAAATCCGGTTTGAATTTATCAAAAGTAAATTTTCTTCTGAATAATTTTCTGATTATAGAAAACACCTTTGATGATAAATTTCTTGTTTTTCGTTTTGGGAATAAGCCCTTTTCTACCATTAAAGAATCATCTTTATGAATAGCTATTTTGCATTTATACTCTTCCTGGAGTTTTGCACAATTTCCGGCATGATCAAAATCACCATGTGTTATAATAATAAGTCTTAATTTATCGGGAAGGCAACCTGCAGACATTAATTCATTCTTTAGTTTTTCCCAATGCATTGCTAAACCGGTATCAATTAATACAAATGCTTCATCTACTTTTACCAGAAAAGCATTTACAAAGGTAAGTTCAATAGTTTTTATATCTCCATTTTTCATTTATATATGTTTTTCATATTATTATAATGCTCATTATGTTTTTGGAGTTAAAATATCGCGGGACACTTTATTTTCTCCGGGTTTAACCAGTAAACGCAAAAAGTGAAAAATCACAGGGAAAAACAACTTATTAATGAATAAGTTTAGCTTTCTTCCCGAAATAATCCATCCTATGCACTGTAAATATAAATATCTTTTTATTGATCGCATGAAGATTAAAATTCTAATGAATAACATATTTTCAAGCTATAATATAGACAATAAAAAGTAACGATCAATTCCAGGCATTCATGTCGTTCTGTTATAATTTAAGCATAATCCATTCATTAAGATAAATTCTTAGGGTGGTGAATTATAATTATTAATAAATTTGACTTGTATTATAATTGTCTCGTAATTTTATGGTGCAGTTTACGTTATGATTAAAATATAGTAAAAATCATATCTCACTCATTTCTTTTTTTATTTTCATCTGTTTACGTTATTAAGAACTGAATATTATTTCAATTGCTATTCACTATCAACTTAAAATCAAATAACTTCCTGATAGTCTCAAAACAAAAAAAATGATACTCGTCAATAAGAAATACTTTTCCCCAATATATATATTTATAGTTCTGACCAGTTTTCAGAATTCCTATTCTCAGATATCGGATAAAACGATTATAAATGGCTCTGTTGTTGACGCTAAAACCGGGTTACCGCTGACAGGAGTATCTGTTATACTTGAAAGAACAACGGTTGGAACAATCACTAACAGTGAAGGAAAATATAGTATTGAAACGAAAGTTCCGGCAGACAAAATTAAATTTTCATATATTGGGTACGAAACTGAATCCAGAAGTTTTTCCAAAGGGATAGTTCAGAAAATTAATATCAGCTTAAAATTATCATCAATTTCCCTTGATGAAGTGAAAGTAAGACCTTCAAAAAATGTCTACAAAAACAAAAATAATCCGGCAGTTGAACTTATTAAAAAAGTAATAGACAATAGAGATTTAAACAATCTGAATAGTTTCAATTACCTGGAATTCAAGCAATATGAAAAGATACAGTTTGCTTTGAGCAACATTACGGAAAAATTCAAACAAGGTAATCTTGCTGGAAAATTCAGGTTTATCTTTAATAACATAGATACCACAAAGCGTGTAGGAAATAATGTACTTCCTCTTTATATTAAGGAAGAGTTCTCTGATCACTACTACAGAAAAGATCCTAAAGCGACAAAAGAAATAATCCGTGCTCAAAAAACAGTCAATCTTGACGAATATCTTGACAATAAGGGTGTTTCCGCAAATCTCAGCTATTTATATCAGAACATAAATATATACGATAATGAAATATTGTTTCTGACAAACACTTTCGTAAGTCCTATTGCGAATAACGCTCCTGTTTTCTACAAATATTACATTGTAGATACTTTGTCAGTAGACGAAATTAAATGCATAAGATTGTTTTTTGAGCCAAGGAACAGAGCGGATTTTCTTTTCCATGGTCATCTTTATATTACACTGGACAGCAGTTATGCAGTCAGGAAGATCGATATTGGATTAAATAAGAAAATAAATATTGATTGGGTAAAAGACATTGCTATAACACAGGATTTTGATAAGTTCGGGCAAAAAACCTGGTTGCTTTCAAAAGAAGAAATCTCGGTTGATTTTGGTCTTGCTAAAAATTCAATGGGTTTGTATGGACAGCGTACCATCTACTACAAGGATTATATAATTAATAAGCCTATTGATGAAAAGGTTTTCAGGGGACCTGAGAAAATTGAAAGGACTGAACCTTCTGCTAACAGTGCAGGTTTTTGGGACTTGAATCGCTATGTGCCGCTTACCAGTACAGAAAAAGGAACTTATACGACTATTGACAGCATAAAAAAGATTCCTGCATTTAAAAGAAGTATGAATATACTTATGCTGTTTACCACCGGTTTTTTAGATCTTGGTAAAATTGAAATAGGACCAGTTGAAAGTTTCTTTAGTATTAATCCTGTTGAAGGATCCAGGTTAAGATTCGGAGGAAGAACATCCACTGCATTCAGTAAAAAAATAACTTATGAAGGCTATTTAGCCTATGGTTTTACAGACAAATTATTAAAGTACAATGCCGCTGTAACTTACTCATTAACACCAAGAACAATTTACCAGTTCCCCGTAAAATCTATAAAACTGAGCTATCAGAATGACACCAGAATACCAGGTCAGGAACTTCAGTTTACGCAGGGAGATAACATTTTCTTATCCATTACAAGAGGGTTGAACGATAAACTTTTTTTAAACAAAACTTTTAGAGCAGAATACCTCGACGAATTTGAAAATCATTTCTCTTATATACTTGGGTACAGTTTCACCCGGCAATCAACAGAAGGTAATTTGCATTTCAATACCAATGATTATACGTCACTTACAAATGATATTCCTTATATCAATATCTCTGAGTTTTATATGAATCTTCGTTATGCGCCGAATGAATCATTTTATCAGGGGAAAATGTATAGATTTCCTGTCGCAAGCAAGAATCCTGTTATCCAACTGAAAATTTCAGGTGGTTCGAAAATAATAAATAATGATTTTAACTATTTGCGTCTTCAGCTGGCAATTAGCAGAAGATATTATCTTTCTATTTTTGGGTATACTGATGTTTCACTTGAAGCAGGCAAGATAATCGGGCAGGTGTCTTATCCGCTATTGTTTATCCACAGGGCAAATCAGACCTATTCATATCAGAAGAATTCCTATAACCTGATGAATTTTCTGGAATTCGTCAGCGATCAATATGCATCATTAAATATAGACCATTGTTTTAACGGATTTTTCTTCAATAAGATCCCTCTTTTAAAAAAACTAAAGCTAAGGGAACTTGTCGCTTGCAAGGTTTTATATGGAGGGCTGAGCAAAACCAATAATCCGGATTATCAATCTGCCCTGTTTAAGTTTCCAACCGACAATAATGGGATCCCATTAACTTATTCTCTTGAGAAACAACCATATATTGAGGCGAGCGTTGGTGTTTCAAATATCATGAAAATATTCAGGGTTGATCTTATTAAACGCATTACATACTTAAATCATCCGAATGTTTCAGGTTTAGGACTCCGCGTTCAGTTCAGGTTTGATATTTAAAAGATAGAATTCTTCCTTCCATTCGCTTCTAATAAGGGATTAAGAACCACTGAAAACCAACAGAGCTAGGTTCCATACATAAGGTCTGCATAGATTTTGGTAGATGGATTATTTTAAAAATAAAATTGATTTAAGTTTGAACAATGAAATATTAATTTCTGTTCCATAGTTATAACAAATTGAAAAGCCTCTAAGATGATCAAATTTCCTATTGACTTAATAATTAATGTTTTTTAACATTCTATCTAAATTTTCTTCAAATTCATGTCTTTCCTTTGCTCCTACTATTTAATTATAATATTTTGAATGGTTAAAACTCTGAACAAATTTTATTCATTATGAATTCCCACTATATTAAATCTTTTATTTTTATTGCAATAATTCAACTATTCTTTTGCGTCGTTGCAAGCGCTCAATTAAAACCAAATGGCACAATATCTGGTAAAGTATTTGATAAATCCACTAATCAGCCATTGGAATATGCAACAATTTCTATTATAAACAAACAGTCGGGAAAGACAATTACCGGCACGGTGGCTGATTCCAAAGGGGCATTCGTAATATCAAATATCCCATTTGACACATATCAGATCAATATCGAGTTTATTGGTTATGAAAAGACAACTTTAGATAACATAATCATAAACAGCGACAAGCGTTCGGTTTCACTTGGAGCTGTTTCTCTTTCTTCTTCAACACATAATCTTGAAAGTGTGACGGTGATAGGAGATAAACCGGTTGTTGAAAATAGAATTGATAAAATTGTATATAATGTCTCTAACGATATTACATCCCAGGGTGGAGCAGCTATCGATGTACTCAAAAAGGTGCCTCAGGTAACAGTTGATATAGACGGAAATGTGGAATTACAGGGTAATTCCAACATTCGTTTTCTGATCAATGGCAAACCATCAAGTGTTTTTGGAAACAGTCTTTCTGATGCTCTTGCATCTATTCCTGCCAGTCAGATTAAAAGTGTGGAGGCGATTACTAATCCCGGTGCCAAGTATGATTCACAAGGTACAGGCGGAATAATAAACATTATTCTTTATGACAATAAGATGCAGGGTGTAAATGGGAATATAAACCTATCGGCAGGTTCAAGACTGGAGAATGGCTCTCTGAATCTGAACATAAGGCATAATAATTTTGGTGTCAATGCTTTTTTTAGTGGCAATGCTGCATTAAAATCACAGTTGCCATATTCTCAAAATCGTTTCGCAACTGATACTTCTGCTAAAACAATTACAAACCTGTTACAAACGAGTCGCACAGATTTTATAAGGAATGGCTTCCGATCAGGTGTTGGTTTTGACTGGAATATTACAAAGAATGATATTATTACCGGCTCTTTGGGCTATAATCAGTTTAGCAACAGTAACAAGGGACTCACAAATCAGGAAGAAATAACAAGTGATTATTCATCAAATCCAATCTCAGATATATTTACTTTCCGCAATTCAGACAGTCGCTCCCGGAATAGCTCCATAGACTATAGCCTCGACTATAAAAAGAAGTTTAAAAAAGAAGGGCAGGAGTTGGATATAGCATACAATGCAAGCAATGGGAAACCTTATAGTACTTATATTCAGTCACAATCATATCTAGGACAGGCGATTCCATTCTCAGGATCATCAAGCACTAATCCCGGAACAGATAATGAAACAAACTTATCAATTGATTATGCACATCCTGTAAATAAAAACTTCTTGATAGAGACAGGCGTAAAGATGGTAAACGAAAACATTACCAGCATAGCAAATGTAAGTGTTTTAGACACTTCCAGAAATGAGTATGTAAGTGATGCATTTCAATCTTATAGCTTGAATTACAAGATGAAGGTTTATGCTGGATATCTTTCCACTAACTTTAAATTGTCTGATTGGCTTAATGTAAAAGTAGGAGCAAGATATGAATATACTGAGGTTAAGATTGATTTATCTAATACTTCAATACCATCGTATGGTACTTTTGTACCTTCTGTTATTTTGTCACATGATTTTAATAAAAGTCAATCTTTGAAACTTGCATATGGGAAACGAATTGAACGTCCTGAATATAGAGATTTGAATCCCTTTATCAATTTAAGTGATCCTTATAACATTACTACGGGAAATCTGTTATTGAGGCCCGAGATTGGAAATAATTTTGAATTAGGATACAGTAATACTTTTAAAAAGGGAGGGAATATTTATATATCATTGATAGAACGTATCAACACAAGCGATATTAAATCGGTGACCACATTCTATCCAACCTACCTGATTGGTGATTCAAC
Organism: Bacteroidales bacterium; assembly: GCA_003141525.1. GTDB lineage: Bacteria > Bacteroidota > Bacteroidia > Bacteroidales > VadinHA17 > LD21. The sequence goes on along the minus strand of PLML01000160.1, from coordinate 1,790 downwards.
TTATACTAATGTATCGGTTAATAACCGACAAAACATAGGAGAAGAATATAATACAGGTATCAGTGCATCGGGTTCATATCCTATTACTACAAAATTAAATATGCGTGGAAATCTTATGGTTATGCATCGCTATACTGTAAATAATACAGGAATCGGTGACCAATCATCAGGATTAAGGGTCAGGTTTAACATGAATGTAACCTACCAGCTGCCTAAAGATCTGGTGTTTGAGTTATTTGGTTTCTACAGTTCAGCAACACAAAATATACAGGGAAAGACTCCACAGTTTTTCATGTATAATTTTGCTTTAAGAAAATTGTTCTGGGATAAAAAAGCAAGCTTTGGATTTACAGCAACAAATCCATTTAACAAATATGTAAGACAATTATCTACCATTTCTGCAGAAAGCTATACATCAACAAATATCCGTATGATGCCACTGCGATCTTTCGGGATTAGTTTTATGTATAAATTTGGTAAGTTGGAATTTAGTAAGAAAAAGGAGGAGGATAATAATAATTTTATGAATGATACCACTCCATGAATCATGTAATACCAGTTAAAGCTATTTTAAATGTTCGAATTTGTTGCTTTTTTATGCCAGATTTCTCATAGCTAATCTTTGAATGTTGACAATTGTGTAGACAGGTGTCCGCTTGCTCTCTTTATGTTGCAGGACTTATTCTATTCTTCTGAGTTTAATCCCGAGGGATGGTTTTTTATTTAAGTTGCATTATATTTATACAATTTGCAGATTTAGTAATTCATATATTCTGAGAAAATCCAATGATGATCAATTTAATCAATTTTTGGTGGCCAGGACGGATGGTTTTTCCAGTCAAAAAATTAACTTTAATTTTTTTTAAGTAAATAAGTGATGCCGGCTGCAAAAAAGATTTCATATTTATTCAGCAATCTTATAACATACACTGCACTTTTCTTCGTTTGTGATGTCATGGCTTACTCACAAAATTTGCAGCCTATAGATTCCGTCAATGCAAGATCTTCCTTTTCTTCAAAAGCGAATCAAAATAAAATCAACAATCAAAAACCCACAAATAATTTTTATAAAACTGACAGTATCTTTTCATTTCAGTCGCCTAAAGGATATATCCCTTCATTCTATTACAACTTTGAAGAACAGGTAACAGCACCATTTAAATTCAGAACAAAACAATGGTTAATTACCGGTGCAGCCATTGGTATAACAGCTACACTCATTCATTTTGACAATGATATTGACATTTGGGCACGAGTTCAAAAACAAAAACATAACTGGGTGAATAAATCTTCGCCTGTTATTACACAATTTGGTAACATATATGGTATTTCTACAGTCGCAGCAATTGGTTTATTAAGTGCTACCTTCCAAAAGCAAAAAGGAGTTCAGACAAGTTTACTGGCAACCCAGGCACTGATTACCTCAGGTGCCTGGGTTCAGCTGATTAAGCATTTAACAGGAAGAGAGGATCCAAGTGCTTCATATATCTACAGCAAAAAAGCAGGAGGAGAATGGTGGGGTCCGTTTGCGCAATACGACCAGGACCTGCCTGTTTATAAATCTGTCACCTCTTTTGATGCTTTTCCATCGGGTCATACGGCTACTGCATTTTCGATAGCTACTGTGTTTGCAACCCAATATAAGGATAGGAAAGCAATCCCGATAATATGTTATTCAGCAGCTACACTAGTTGGAATATCAAGATTAACCGAACATCAGCACTGGGCATCTGATGTTTTCGTCGGGGGGATTATGGGATATATATGTGGCAAGCAAGTAGTAAATCATT
>PLML01000121.1 GCA_003141525.1 Bacteroidales bacterium | reverse complement strand
TCTTCAAAAACCCTCTGTTAGCAAACACCCTGGAGAGAATTGTAAAAGGGGGACGATATGAATTTTACAAGGGATCAATTGCTAAAGAGATAGCTGCATTTATGAAAAAACAGGGAGGATTCCTCACCTATGATGATATGTACCGTCATCATTCAGAATGGGTCGAACCTGTCAGTATAACCTACCGGGGTTACGAGGTCTGGGAACTGCCTCCAAACGGGCAGGGAATAGCAGCGCTTCAGATGCTTAATATACTGGAAGGATTCGATATTGCCTCAATGGGCTTTGGTTCAGCTGATTATATTCATGTTTTCACTGAAGCTAAAAAACTGGCCTTCGAAGATCGCGCCAAATATTACGCTGATCCTTTTTTCAGTAAAATACCGGTTTCAGAGCTTCTCTCAAAAAAATATGCCGCTGAAAGACGTAAACTTATTAACAGGGAGAAAGCTGCTAAGATTTATGATCCGGGTAAAATAGAAGCCTCAAATACTATATATCTTACTGTTGCTGACAGATATGGCAATATGGTTTCACTCATCCAGAGCAATTACCGCGGCATGGGTTCAGGAATGTGTCCGACCGGACTGGGCTTTGTCTTGCAGGACAGGGGTGAAATGTTCAGTCTTGAAGAAGGTCACAATAATGTGTACGCTCCGGGCAAGAGGCCATTTCATACTATAATACCGGCATTTATAACAAAAAATAAAAAGCCATGGATCAGTTTCGGAGTGATGGGCGGTGATATGCAGCCGCAGGGACATGTTCAGATTGTGGTTAACCTTATTGATTTTAAAATGAATCTGCAGGAAGCCGGGGATGCCCCGAGGATGCATCATATAGGATCATCAGAACCAACCGGCCAGCAAATGACAAATGGCGGCATTTTACTACTTGAAAGTGGTTTTCGAACAGAAGTCATTCAAAAACTTATGTCTATGGGTCATACAATACAATGGGACCTGGGCGGCTATGGAGGTTATCAGGCTATTATGTGGGACGATAAGAACAAAGTATGGTTTGGAGCCTCTGAATCACGAAAAGACGGGCAGGCGGCGGGGTATTGACCCCCCTGCTCCCCTAAAGGGGGGTTAATCCTCGGTTTTTAAGCTATAGATAAACCTGCTGCCTTCGTAGACTACTTCAATCAATCCAAAATAAATCAAATCAGCTAAAATATTCTCAGCAGCACTTTTTGGTAGAAATGCTGTTCTGCAGAACTTCGAGATTGAGATTGATCGATTGAATTCAAGATATTCCATTAGTTTCTTCACTTTATCGCTGTATTCCATCAATATGCCGCTGTTGTGAGTCCTGTTTTTCCATACTTTCAAATGAATCCGGCTAGCCAGAATATTTTCATCCTTTACCCTGATATATGCCAGCCATTTATTGGGCTCCGTCTGAGCAAAATAAGGACATGCTGTACCCTTAGGAATTATAACTTCAAGCACAGTTTTGCCGTCAACAACCCATCTTTTTGATTCAAAAAAAATTTCAGGTTTACAGTACATGCCTGCAGCTGCCTGTACCATATAAAATTCTTCATCAGAACGTACTCCGCTTATTTTACCGTTATCTTTTACTCCAATGAGCAATGTACCTCCATCAGTATTCGAAAAAGCCACTAGAGTTTTGGCAATTTTCCGGGAGTCGGAGATTTCAAACTTAAAGTCCAGCTGCTGATGTTCACCTGCGTGTATTAATCTATTTATATAAGAATTCGGTCCTTTTGGAAGCACATTTACTGTTCCTGTATGATATTTTGACATTTATTTTAAAATGAATTAATCTGTTGGCAGATGCGCATTCAAAGTAATAACAAGACAATATTACAAATTCCTGCAATACAAAATAATTGTAATGTATGATAAACTGTACGATTAATAAACATACTAATAACAGTCTGATCATTGTATTTCTCTTTAATTTTCAGTAATTATGCTCTGCCATTATTTAACGCTGTTCCTATACTATTTTTCATGAAATCACCATTCAAATTCCTAGATTCCTATAAAAGAGAAGACCGTGAAATATTTTTCGGACGTGAAAAGGAAATAGAAGAATTGTACCGGCGGCTTTTTGAAAGCAAAGTATTGCTTGTCTATGGAGAATCAGGAACCGGCAAGTCATCCCTTATCAATTGCGGATTAGTTAATAAACTTAATGACACCGAACATCTCCCGGTCTATATTCGCCGCTCAGATAACTATCTTGAGAGTCTTTCTGAAGCTATACAAATTCTACTTAAAGAATCTTCTCCCCGGCAATTGCTGACAGCTCTTCTGTTTAAAAAAGCACTGAGGGAGATTTCTGACGACATCCATAAACAGTTAATCTTCATCTTCGACCAATTTGAAGAATTATTTATTTTCGGTACAAAAGAAGAAAAGCAGAGCCTTATTCAGGTTCTAAAAGTCCTGATAGAATCCGATCTGAATTGCAGATTTATATTTATTATCCGCGAGGAGTATTTTTCAAATGTGGCAGAGTTTGAGAAACATATCCCTAACTTCCTGTCCAACAGGATGCGTATTGAAAAAATGGATAGAACCAACGCCATAGCAGCAATAAAGGGATCATGCAGTGTTAATGATATTCAGGTTGAGGATGGTTTTGCTGAAAACCTTCTAAGAAAACTAAATCCCGATAGCCCCGGGATAGAGCTGACCTGGCTTCAGATTTTTCTTGACAGGATATTCAACCTTGCCAATTATGATGAAAAAGATGATAAAAGAGGTCGGAAATCTCTTTTGTTCACATTGGTATTAATAGAAAGAGCAGGAGATGTTTCTGATCTGCTTGGAAGTTTTCTTGATGACCAGATCTCATTATTAGCAAGACCCGATAGAGCATTGGCCATTCTAAAGTCGTTCGTCTCATATAAAGGTACCAAACGACTGCTAAATCTGGCTGAAGTGAAGGATTATGCTAATACTCTCGGAGAAAATGTCAAAGAGAAAGATGTTATAGAAATAATAGGATCCCTTGTTCATTTAAGAATATTGCTTGACAAAAATGAAAACGGGTATTATGAGCTCCGGCATGATGCTCTGGCTGCAAAGATCTTTGAAAAAATATCAGCTGCTGAAATAGAAATTCTTGAGGTAAGGCAGTTTATCGAAAGTGCACATTATTTCTGGAAAAAACACGGAGTGCTCCTCTCCGAGGACGATCTTAAATATATCGGCCCGTTTGAGAAACGGTTGTCACTTTCTGAAGAACTTACGAGCCTGATTGGAATAAGCCGGGAAACATTTTACAGAAAAAGGAACAGGAAAAGGAATGTCCTGGTTTCAGGAGGAATAATAATTATTTTTTTACTCTCCGTCTTTTCTATCTGGGCATTAAAAGAACGAAACAGGGCAGAGGGTCTTAATACTAAGGTGCTTGCTGAAAAATATAATCTGCTGGCTACAAATATTGCCATTCATGATCCGACAAAGGGATTAAGACTTGCTGAATATGCTTATTCCCTCGATTCCACCAATCAGAATATTCTAAGTAATATCAAACGGATATATTCAGATAATATATTTTATACCTTAATTGCCAAACAGGACGATGCATTTGCAAAACAGGAAGATGCAATAAGCGCTGTAACATTTTCTCCTGACAGCAAGTATATTCTTACCGGTTCAGGGGACGCTACGGCAAGACTATGGGACTTGAATGGAAATAGTATTAAAATTTTTATCGGACATTCAGGATATGTGAATTCTGTAGCCTTTTCCCCCGATGGCAAGTCAATTCTGACCGGTTCATCAGATCGCTCAGCCCGTCTCTGGGATATTAACGCGAAGGTAATCAGGGATTTCAAAGGGCATAGTATGGGAGTTAATACTGTCGCCTTTTCTCCTAATGGCAAGGAAATACTTACCGGATCAAAAGATAAAACTGCTCGTCTCTGGGATCTGAACGGAAATGTAATTCAGGAATTTAAAGGCCATAAATCATCAGTAAACGCAGTAGCTTTTTCACCCGATGGTCAACATATTCTAACCGGCTCTGCAGATTCAACCGCCAGACTATGGAACAAAGAAGGAAAACAACTGATAGTTTTGGGCAAACACCTGGATTTTATAAATACAGTTGCCTTTTCACCCGATGGGAAACGAATACTTACAGGATCAAGTGATAAAACAGTAAAACTCTGGGAGCTTGACGGAAGATTAGTAAGGGTTTTCACAGGATTCCCGGGAGAAGTTAATGATGCGGTTTTTTCACCCGATGGAAAAAAGATACTCGTTGGCGCAAGCGCCGGTTATGCAGTTCTCCTGGACCTGAACGGCAATGAAATTAAAGAATTCAGGGGGCATACCATAAAGGTTAGAGCAGTTGCCTTCTCGCCCGAAGGCACTAAAATAGTAACCGGTTCAGCAGACTGTACTGCAAAGCTTTGGGATCTGAATCAAAATCTTAACCAGGTTTATAATGGACATGCCGGTAAAATTACGTCTGTTAAATTCTCAAAAGACGGAAAAGAATTTCTCACAGCCTCTTTAGATAAAACAGCGCGACTCTGGGACATCAACGGAAATACTATTAAAATTTTCAAGGGACACACGAATAGTATAAATGATGCTGCACTTTCACCTGATGGTCAGAAGGTCCTTACAGGGGCAGAAGACGGTGTTGCAAAGCTTTGGGATATGCATGGAAATATAATCAGCGTCTTTTCAGGTCACAAATCGGGAGTTACCAGCGTTGCATTTTCTCCTGATGGACAGAAAGTTATAACCGGATCGCGTGATGCCACTGCCCGGCTTTGGGATATCAATGGAAATACACTCAAGATTTTCAGGGGACATAACTCAACTGTTAATTCAGTTGCGTTTTCATCCGATGGTAAAACAATAATAACCGGTTCAGACGACTATTCCGCCCGCCTGTGGGACATTAATGGCAATCTGCTGGCTTCTTTAAGAGACCAATCCAGCGCTATTAATTCAGTAGCATTTTCACCTGACGGGTCAAGCTTTTTGACCGGATCATTCGGTTCAGATCCATCTGCCAGGCTCTGGGATCTTAAAGGGAAATTATTAAAGGTATTTAAAGGACATACTACTTCAATATTCTCAGTTACTTTTTCACCTGACGGTAAAAAGATCCTTACCGGCTCAGCCGACCAAACGGCTATTCTCTGGGATATCAATGGGAATATCGATCAGGTTTTTTCAGGCTATAAATCATATGTTACAAGCGTGGCATTTTCGCCTGACGGACAAAGTATTCTGATTGGAATGGACAATGGCATTGTAAGATTGTACCCGGTGAAAATGTCATATAATAATTATAAAAAATTAGACAAGTATGAAAAACTCACTTCATTTGACAGACTTCTTTATAATATAACTGATATAAATTCTATAAAAAGTTCTGAAGATGAGAAAACGCTTCTGCAGGCATCTGAATATAACTTAAGCGAAGCAATACAAAGCGGAACAAACGAGAAAAGCAAATACCTTGATAATGCAAAAGAAATATATAAAAAATTATTAAAAGAGAGTCCTGAAAAAAGGGAATATCTGTTTAACCTTCTGAGAGCAAGTGTTTATGATTATAAAGCAAATCCCACTGATCAGACGAAAGAGGAGATTGAAAAAATAAATGATAAAATTCTGAACTTTAAATCAATAGGCGATCTTACACTCGCAGGATATAAATTTTTACTTCTTTGCGCCAAGAATGATTCGTCTGTAATCAGGCTGGGAATCCCTGATTGCTTCCTGCGGATCTGTAGTAAATTAATGACCCGCCCTGACCTTCAGGATGCTGAGAGGAAAGACATCAGCAGATGGTGTTCTTTTATATCATCTGATTTTATCCAGAAAAAGGAATTCACTCAGGCTCTTCAATCAATTCAGATATCACAACTTTCAGACAGCACAAATATAGATATACCTGTGCTGCTTCCTATTGCATATATATTTAATAATCAATATGATAAAGCTAAACTAATGATAAATGAATATAAAAATAAATCATTGAGCGGTAAGGATGACTTTAAAACATTTAAAGAGGCATACAAATATGCAATCGATTTGTGTGAAGAAAGAGGAATAACACATCCTGACTTCGCAAAAGTAAAAACCCTGTTAACGAATTAACTGTGTTGCAGGCTTACCGGTACCGGTACCGATGTGCGGTATGCGGCCACCACTACCGCGTACCCCAAACCGCAAACCAATATATTTTATATTCTATTATTGGTCTTTCCTGGGTTCAGGCAGGTCCAGTACTTTCGTTGTACCACCGGTTTCAAGGTTTATCCCGTGAGGTTTGTTGGTTTTCCACGAACCTCCGGTGAAATCCGGAACATCTATAGATTGTGACCTGTTGGCTACCGACCATTCACTTAGCGGGGCAATCGAACTCCACAGAGCACCATCGTACACATTCTGATCGAGAGGCAGACCGTTTCTTAAGCAATCCATTAAACGCCAATCCATTATGAAATCCATTCCTCCGTGACCACCAACCTTTTTAGCCATTTCACCTACTCTTTTCACAATTTCAGGCGAGTACTTGTCGTACAATTCTTTCATTTTAGTATCATCGGCCCACTCTTCTCCCAGTGCTATTAATTCTTTTGGATATTTGACTACTTTTCCATTGGTACCCTGGAGGAGATGTATTCTTGAATAAGGATGCATAGATGATACATCGTGCTGAATCATTATTGTCTTGCCAAGTGCAGTCTTAACTATTGTGGTATTCATATTACCCCGGAACTTTGCATCCTTCCACGGAGCATAGAAAGGATCCTGGGCAGTAAGCTCCTTCTCTTTAGGACCCATTGTAAAATCCAGAGTGGACATTGATGACAGATACTCCATCTTATCCCCGCGGTTGATGTTCATTGCCTGGCAAACAGGACCCAGTCCGTGTGTTGGATATAAATTACCGTTCCTTGCAGCATTTTCCTTCAACCGCCACATATCGGTATAGGCTCCATCAACTTGTTTATCGTCCTGCGGTTTCTTGAAATTATATCCCATAAGATTGTGGATATAAGCACCTTCACCGTGTATTATTTCTCCAAACATTCCCTGCCTTATCATATTCAGAGTAAGCAATTCAAAGAAATCGTAACAGCAGTTTTCGAGCATCATGCAATGCTTTTTGGTTTTTTCAGATGTTTCAACTAGTTGCCAGGCTTCATCAATCGTACGTGCTATTGGAACTTCACATGCAACATGTTTTCCATGCTCCATCGAATATACCGAAATTGGGGTATGCAGAATCCAGGGTGTGCAGGTATAAATAAGATCAAGGTCGGGAAGGTCAACAAGTTTTTTCCAGATATTCTCATCTCCAAAAAATTCCTGAGCTGAAGCTCTTCCGACACTGGCAAGATATTTTTGCGATTCTTTTGCGCAAACCTCTCGCTTATCACACAAAGCCTTGATTTCAACTCCGTCAATATATGACAAACGTTCAACTGCATCACTACCCCTGTCTCCAAGGCCGATTATGCCAATCCTGACGACCGGAATTGCCGGAGCTGCATATCCCGACATATTAAATTTCTGGCTGTGATACTTTTTGGCAGATTCCATTATAGCTGCCAGTTGTGATTCTGATTTTTCAGGAACACAACCGGATATTAAACCACCGGCCATTGCACCGGCACCTGCAAATGTTGCTGTTTTCAGGAAATTACGACGATTGGTTGTCATGGTAAATTTATTTTCAGGTTAAATGGGTAAAATTAATTACCCGCAAATTAATATTTTATTTAGTATGAAATGCCTCCCTGACAGCAAGATTTTTACACCATACCCGCTTTAATATTCTTTTCCGACCGCTCTACAATTTTAGCGATTCTGGCTTTTCGGGTCTCCTCTCTTTTTGCGTCATTTAACCAGAACACATACAACCGTCGACTTGATGGTGGAAAATTCATAAAATTATTGTAAGCCATATCACTATTTTTCAAAGCAATCAAAAGATCATCCGGGACAATCAGATTCTCATCTTCCTTTGTATTGTAGATCAGAGCAGGTTTTTTAATCGCTGCTTCATATGCCAGCAGTCCGGCAGGTTTCATCCGGCCTTCCTTAATCAGGTTCCTGACCTTGCTTATATTTAATTCCGACCATCTGCTTGCCGGCCGTCGGGGAGTGAACCACTGAACGTAATAATCTTCATTTACTCTTTTTATCTTCCCATCAATCCATCCGAAACAAAGGGCTTCTTCTACGGCTTCATTATATGGAATACGGGGTTTTCCCGATGGCTTTTTATAGTATATAAGCCAGATTCCCTGCACTGAAGAATGATTTTCCTCAAGCCACTTACGCCATTCCTCGCGGGTTTTCACATAGAGTTCCATCTCTTTTTTAAGGAAAGATAAATTAAATTATTTTTATAGAAAATATCCCTGAAATGATTTACAAAAATATCTCACTGAAGAAGTATAATACTTTCGGTCTTGATTATAAGGCTGAAAGTATGATTCATATAAAGACTGAGAAGGAAGCAACTTCACTATTCAATGGGGCTGTTTCGTGGAAAACACCTCTTCTGATTTTGGGAAGCGGGAGCAACATACTCTTTACCAGTGATTTTAAAGGCACTATACTGTGTCCGGAACTTAAAGGAATAAAAATTGAAGAGAAGGAGCCTGGTAAAGGATATATTATCGTTTCTGCCGGTGCAGGTGTCAATTGGGATGATCTGGTTGGATGGTCAGTAAATAAAGGGCTTGGAGGGCTTGAGAATCTTTCCCTGATCCCGGGAAAGGTTGGCGCAACTCCTGTGCAAAACATAGGTGCATATGGAGTGGAAGTTAAAGATCTGATAGTTAGAGTGAAAACAATTAATATAAATAATGGTTTAGTAAGGCTCTTCGAAAACAATGAATGCGAGTTTGGTTACAGGACCAGTATCTTCAAAAACCGGGAAAAAGGTAAGTATTTGGTTACCAGGGTATATTACAGATTAAAAATTAGACCCCTGCTAAATCTCAATTACGAATCACTGAAAGAAGAGGTAGATAATCTCGGAAAAGTGACTTTGAAAAATGTCAGACAAGGTGTAATAAATATCAGGCGAAGCAAATTGCCGGATCCTGAATTAATTGGCAACGCAGGAAGCTTTTTTAAGAATCCGGTGGTAAAAAAGTCTGTAGCTGTCAGCCTTAAAAATGAATATCCTGATATGCCGACTTTCATAGACCAGGAAGGTTACATGAAACTTGCAGCAGGCTGGCTTATAGACCGATGCGGATGGAAGGGAAAAAGAAGAGGAGATGCTGGAGTTAATGATAAGCAGGCTTTAGTCCTGGTAAACTATGGAAGAGCTACAGGCATGGAAATATATAACCTTTCAGAAGAAATTAAAAAATCCGTCCTTGAAAGATTTGGTATTTATTTGGAAAGGGAAGTCGAGGTAGTCGGAATTATTTGAAAATCTTTCTCTTATCAAGTTCTTTCTGATATAATAAAGCATACCTGTTATGCTCAGCAAGAGTTTTGGAAAAATAATGATATCCTGAAAAATCAGCCCTGGCAGCAAAATAAAGCCAATCGTGTTTCTCAGCATTAAGAACGGCATCGATACCTTCAATGGAGGCGCATCCAATTGGACCAGGGGGCAAGCCAGGATGCGTATAAGTGTTGTAAGGAGAATCAACTGTTAAGTATTTTTTTAATACTCTTGTAACCGAAATGTCATTCAGAGCAAATATAATTGTTGGATCTGCCTGTAATGGAATGCCCCGCCTTAACCTGTTAAGATAGACACCGGCTATACATGGTTTCTCTTCAGGTTTGGCTGCTTCATCATCAATAATTGAAGCAAGGATTGAAACCTCTTGCGGATCCAGTCCATTTTCTTTTGCTTTTGAAAGTCGATGATCATTCCAGAATAATCTATACTCCTTCAGCATTCTTCTATAAAGCCCTTTGGCATCTGTATTCCAGTAAAATTCGTAAGTATTCGGAATGAAGAGAGAAATGATGTTTTCTTTTTTGAATCCATCAGCTTCAAAATTTGAATCATTTGAAAGAAAACCAATTATTCGTGATGAGTCGGCTTCTAACTGTCTGCCTATTTTCCCTGCAATCTGATTCAGCGTTCTGAAATTACCAAATGTAATATCAACAGTTGACTGTCTTCCTGATCTTAATAGATTGATTAAACTATTGTAGCTCAGGCTTTTGTCGATGACATAGCGACCTGGTTTTATCATTGCGGGGTATTTTTTCTTTTTAGCAAGCCAATCAAGAACATTCCGGTTTTTTATTATCAGTCTTGATTCAAGACTATCCATCACCTGTTTATAGGTGGATCCAGTAGGAATGTAGATAACCTGGTTATTTTTATATACTATAATATTTATACCAAACAGGGTCCTGTAAATTAAGATCGCAATGAAAACAGCAACAATTGCTGATCCACTTAAAAAATAGAGTATTTTCTTATGTTTCATCGTCTTTCACCTTCCATACAAATTTAAGGATATTGTCGTAAGTCACAAAATAATAGACTCACGACATACGATCCACGACGCACGGAGAAACGCAATTATATTCTTCCTTGTGACGTGTGTCTTGTGTCGTGGGCCCAGATTTTTTAATAATTTTGTGCAGATTGATTTTAAACTAACATTAAATGAAAATGTCAACATCAATGCTAATGATTCTTATTGCAATTGGAATCATAACCGGGGTAATGGCAGGAATGCTTGGAATTGGCGGTGCGATAATAATGATTCCGGCGCTTGTTTTTTTATTGGGAATAAGTCAACAGACCGCTCAGGGAACCAGTCTTGCTGTGATGCTACCACCTGTCGGAATAATTGCTGCTTACAATTATTATAAAGAGGGTCAGGTAAATATAAAATTTGCAATTGTCCTTGCCCTGTTTTTCCTGGTTGGTTCCTATTTTGGATCGAAGATTGCATTGAATCTGCCACAGGCGGTGCTTAAAAAAATATTTGGGATACTTCTCCTTCTTGTTGCAGCAAGAATGCTTTTATCAAAATAGGAAGGACATGCCATGGCATGTCCCTACTTTTATATAAATTATTCTTTTCAGAACATCACACCCACGCTGAATAAGAATGCATTAGGTCTGTCGTCAAGATTAACTTTGGTACCTGTAAGGTTTTCGATCTGGTTCTGGTACTTTTTAAGACTGCCTTCATATCTCAGGTCAAAAGTAAGAAACTTAAATAAATCAAAACCAACTCCTGCCTGATAGCCGATAGTCATTCTGCTGTAATTATTTTTAAAACCAGGACTACTTATCAGATCCTTTGGTGAATTGATCAAAAGTGAGCCTGACGGGCCCGCATTGAGACGAAGCGGACCAAGCTTAAATCCCAGCATAACAGGAATCTCCAGATTATTAAAGTTTTGTTTCGCAATTGTAGCTACGGTTGACTGAACATTTGTAACCGTATATTCATTTGTTCTGGTTGCGAACAACAGTTCCGGCTGAATATAAAAGCCAAAGAGGGTAACCCTCATGAATGCTCCTCCCTGAAAACCATATTTTGCCGAGGTCAATGCGTCAACAGTAAAAACATTTGGTCCGGAACTCGTTGGTGAAGTAATTGTTTTAACTGATGGCATTGATAACGAATTTGTGCTTAACCCTGCAGTCAGACCAAATTTAATCTGGGAGAATGCCTGCAATGAAACAAGAATTATGAATACTATTGCAAATAATTTTTTCATGGTTTTTAACATTGAAGTTTATCTAATCTATTGGTTAGTAATTATTTTTTTATCAAACAGACTATACTATAACGGGAATTAAGGCGAAAAAGTTTCATAGACTCAGGTTTTTTTCAAAGATCGAATAATGAAACAAACTGCAATAAATAATTACCTTAGCAAAATAAACTCTGAACAGACAATTCAGAAATCAAGTAACCGTTCTAAAATCTTAAATATCTTTTAATATGAAATCAATTTTTATAATTCAGTTAGCATTGCTTTTTGCAATAATACCAAAAGTACACGCACAGGAGAAACAGGACCATAAACTGCATGTAATTATTATCGGAGCTCATCCGGATGATCCGGATGGAGCCGGAGGAGTAGCTTATAAATGGGCACAGCTGGGATGGGATGTCATGATGGTTTCACTTACCAATGGAGACGCCGGGCACCAGTCAATCCCTGCTGAAAAGCTTGCGAAGATCCGTCGTGAAGAGGCACGGAAGGCAGGCGAAGTTATCGGGGTGAAGTATGTAACTCTTGATAATCATGACGGACAGTTAATGCCAACTTATGAAAACAGGTTACAGGTCATAAAATTAATCAGGGAGCAAAAAGCAGATATTGTTATCTTTCCACGACCATACGATTATCATCCCGATCACAGGTATACCGGGGTTCTTGTACTCGATGCAGCATATATGGTCACAGTTCCGACCATTTTACCTGAGGTTCCTTATCTTAAGAAAAATCCCATGTTTCTGTTCATGAGCGATGGATTTCAGCATCCTGAACCCTTTAAAGCCGATGTAGCCATTGACATAGATGATGTAATAGAAAAGAAAATGGATATGTATCATCAGCACAAATCACAGATGTATGAATGGTTACCCTTCAACCAGGGAATTCTTGATCAGGTTCCTGCATCTGATGCCGATCGCAGGATATGGCTTGGAAAAACCAGAAAAGGCGAGTTCGATGCCACTCCGTACCGTGCAAAACTGATTGAACTCTACGGCCCGGAAAGAGGCGCTAAAATAAAATACTGTGAAGCTTTTGAGGATTCCGGTTATGGAGCAAAGCTTACCAAAGAAAACTTAACATACTATTTTCCTTTCTTAAAAAACCAGTAAATGGGTTGAGTTAAGACTGTGGCATGATATTTGAATAGTATTCAATAAAATACATGCCATGAAAAAGCTATTCTTAATAATCATATCTTTTGTGGTAATCGCATCCTGTACGGCTACCAAAGAGGCAAAATCTTCCAGGGCTGAACTTCGAAAAGAGAAAAAGCTTTTAGAACAGACTGTTGTTAAGAATGCTGTTGAATCAAAAAGGTACATAATCAAGTTTGACAGGATATATTTTACTTATGGAGGAATAAGAGAGCTTATACCCAGAGCTAATTTTCTAATTGTAGACAAGGAAAGGGCCACTCTGAACACAGCCTATCTGGGCCGGCAATTTGATATAAAACCCATTGCTGCTATTAATATTAGAGGCAGGGCCGAAAATTATGCTGTAACTGATAACTTATCTAAAGGATCGTATGAAATAAAGATGAAGGTAAACAACGGCGGATCAAACACATTTGATGTTTTTATCACGATTAGCAAAAACGGTTATTGCAGTATTTCGGTCTCAAGTCTCAAAATTGATAATGTCAACTACGCCGGTTATCTGGTACCAATAACGGATAAAACAAATACACTTCCTCAGGAAGGCAATCCGATCTGAAAACTCAGACCCCCCAATCCTCCCAAATGGGGGGCAAGGTGGGGTTTTCATTGATACTCTATATATTGACTATTCTGTCTTAATTCAAGGAAATCGTCTCCGGTTTCACGATATCCGTATTCAAAGCAATAATGAAACTTTTGTCCCCCTGATGTTTCAATTACATGGGTAAAGAAACTGAAATTATATCCGAGGGCGAAAAGAGCATCTTTATGAACTTTCACCTTACCTTCGGAATAAAGGTCAGAAAGGATTCTTCTGTTCTTCCTTAACAATCCATGCACATTTCTGACAAAATTGTTCGAGTCGCGGTTTAGCCTGTTATTGAAGTTATTCCGGCACTGATCAGAACAGAATTTTTTATCGGTACGGCCTCTTATGGTATCGCCGCAATCGAGACATTTCTTTTCCACAGCACTAATGTTTTGATAAAGATATAAAAAAACGTTTTCAAACGGATACAAATGACTATAAATGATTACTAACCGAATCATTATCAGGCGATGACTTAAGTTTGTTAAGAAATCACACATTATTAACATTTAAAACTTAAAGTCATGAACTCATTAAAAAACAGAGTAACACTGATCGGAAATCTTGGTCAGGATCCGGTAACAAATACCACTGAAACCGGGAAAAAAGTAACCCATTTCACACTTGCTACCAGCGATGGTTACAAAAATGCCGATGGTCAGAAGATAAGCGAAACAACATGGCACAATATCGTTGCCTGGAACGGTCTTGCTGATATTGCCGGGAAATATCTGAAAAAAGGCAAAGAAGTAGCAGTTGAGGGACGAATTGTCTACAGGAGTTATGAAGACAAAAAAGGCGTGACAAAGAACATCACCGAGATTGTACTTAATGATCTTCTGCTGCTCAGATCAGGAAAGGAACGAGGCAAAGATGAAGAAGGACAAGGTTGAATATGCCGTTGTGGAAGAGAATGATCGCTGCATTTATTATAGGGACACCTTTTAGCGTGTCCCTATATTTTTTTATGCCTTCTTTCAATTTCAGCAAGTGTAGCCATGACAATTGACTGGTCAGATGGAGTTTTTTCCAGCATCTCAAATAGAATATGGCAAATTTTGTCGTAAGTAATAATAATGTCCTTGCTTCCAAGAAGCATATCAATGTACCTTATAGCCCTGTCTATCAATTTATTATTACTCGCTCTTAAATAGGTCATTACATTGCCTTCATATCTTCCCATTCTTCCCATTACAAGCGTTGAATGAGTGTTCAGAATCATTTTCAGAACCAGATGTTTGAACAATGGCATCGAAAAAGGAGTAAAAAAATACTGGCTTTCATCATCCAGAACAAGATTAATTCCGTTTTGATTATTAAGAATTTTAAACCTATGCTGGCTTACTGATTTTAGCTGACTTGCTCTCCTTGATAATACTTTGCGGCTGAAATCAAAACCCAGTAAACGGTCCCTGGATGCAATACCGTTAATATCGTTCCATTCAAGGGTCCTCGGCATTCGCCATAATAATTTTTCCCATGCCTCTTCACTAGAATTACTCCCGGGCATAAAAAGATAACACAGCGAAAGATTCATTTCTTTTTCGTAGACATTCTCAAAAGGGTATAAACTAAAAGTAGGTGACCGTTCGGTAGTATCAGTTATTACGGTTATACCTAATTCATTATCCGTTTCATACAGTAAATAGTCACCTTTCTCATAACATTCAGCTTCCCTGATGATAAATTTCCCGATAAAGTTTATATCGGCAGAGTCCCAGAATTTAATAAATGCTTTAATCTCATTTTCAATTGCTTCATTGATTGAGTCATAATAAAATAGTGCAATCCCGGCAACAGCGAGCAGAATTGTTGAAGACTGCATCCGTGTGCTTCCTGTAATTGCCATTGGTCCGACAGTGAGATTAATCTTTTCAATATCTCTATTCTCAATGACTCTTTTTGATCTTTCAGCTACCTCACATAAAAGATCATCGGGGTTACAGTAAAGAAAAAATGGTTTTCGCTTTGAAATCTCTGCTGCCTTTTCAACAGCACCTATAACAAACGGTGTTTCTCCGCCTTCTGTAGTTCCTATTAAAAGATCACCATTTTTAAATCCGGCTTCCAGCAATTGTCTGGCCCCATATTGGGGGAAATCCTCAAAGTTCTCTATTGAACGGATCAGGGCAACATCTCCTCCGGCCATAAAACTGAATATCCTGTTTTCAACATCTTCTCCCTGATGTACCTGTCGCCACAGTGTTTCAATGGTAAGAGATAACCTTCCTGTAGCTCCGCATCCACAGAAGTAAATGTTATTTCCAGAGTTTAATGTACCCTTAATAATATCCTTCAGATAAATGATCTGTGATAATTTTTCTGACAGGACTTTTATCGTCGAATTGTCGAGTTCCTTTAGCTTTGCAATCGCCTCAGAAAGATTATTTAATGAAAGATATGACAGATTTCTGGTAGAGGGATGGGAAGATTCTGTAATAAGTTTCCCAAGCTTATACTGTGAGGAAATTGCTAAAAAATTTTCTGCTTTTATATATGAATCATCCATAATTTCTGCAGGAATATTATTTTAAATCTTTTTGTCACTAAAATAAGTACTATGTGACAGAAAATTCTTTTCCGGCTCTGAGAGCTTTAAGATTGGTTTCAACAACATGATCACCCTTTTTTCCGAACAGTTTTTTTATAGCATCTTCCAAACTTTCAAATGGCATATCTATATAAGGTGAGGCAGCACCGAGTATAACTATGTTACCCGATCGTGCTGATCCTGCTTCTTTCGCAATTCCGTCTGCATCAATAATAATATGATTTTTTATTTTTTTTATCTCTTTCAAAATCTCATCTAATGAGGGATAGTCAGGAATATTAATAAACGGATTCGAATTGGTTACCAGCCATCCTTTGTCCGATAGCCATGGAAGGTATCTGAGTGATTCCATTGGTTCAACAGAAATTATCAGGTCCGCCTTTCCATGAGGAATGAGATCCGATGCAACGGGTTTATCAGAAAGCCTGAGATGCGACTGAACATCACCTCCGCGCTGGCTCATACCATGAACTTCCGATTGTTTCAGAAATAGATTGTTAGCAACTGCAGCCAATCCTATCGTTGCTGCAATTGACAAAATCCCCTGGCCTCCTACTCCTGATAATATAATATCATTTTTCATCTCTTAGGTTCTTGGGTTATTCATTTCAATTTTCCGATCTCTTTCTTTTAGTAGCTGTCTGAATACATTCCCTTGATGCGATTACTACCGAGACTCCTTTATATTCAAATTCTTCTTTCATGATACGTACATTTTCTGCATGATTCTTACGCAGGGGGACAATGATTCTCAAATGCTCCCTGTTAACCCCAATTCCTTCACAAATCTGCTCTATCCTGCCTGTGGCGTGTGATTTCTGACCACCTGTCATCCCGGTAGTGGAATTATCTGAAATAATAATTGTCACCGATGAGTTTTTTACGACAGCATCAAGTAAACCAGTCATTCCGGAGTGAGTAAAAGTCGAATCGCCGATTACAGCTACTGAGGGGAATAGTCCTGCGTCGGAAGCTCCTATTGCCATGGTTACCGAAGCGCCCATATCAACACATGAATTGATTGCATTATATGGAGGAAGTGCTGCAAGAGTGTAACAACCTATATCTGAAAAAACATGCCCTGTACCATAGGGTTTAATAGATTCGTTTAAAGATTTGAACATATCAGCATGCCCGCATCCGTTACAAAATGAAGGTGGCCTCATCTTTACCAGCGACGGTACATCCTGTCCGTAACTTAACGGCAGACCAATGGCTTTTGCAACAATGGCAGGGTTTAATTCTCCATCACGCGGAACTGTCCCATCAAGTCTGCCATAGATTTTTATCCCATCATCGAGGATTCCTCTTATGGCCTCTTCAAGAACCGGGGCTCCTTCCTCAAGAATAAGAATCTCATTGCATCTTCCGGTCAGATCCTTAATCAACTCCTTTGGAAAAGGGTATGCCGAAATTTTAAGTACTGGAAAATCATTCACAGATTCTCCAACGTTTTCTAAAAAGTAGTTATATGCAATTCCGCATGCTATTATTCCCAGGTCCCGTCTTCTTCCGTCTTTAAAATTGTTATATTTTGAAATCCGGCTTTCGTACCTTAATGATTCGTAGGCTGAGAGCAGTGACTTATACTTTATCCTTGCAATAGCCGGAAGCAGAACAAACTGCAATGGGTCAACAGGAAGGGAAAGCTTTTTCTGTGGGATGGTCTCCCTTAAGTTAATACTGGCTCTTGAATGAGCCAGACGGGTGGTTATTCTGAAAAGAACTGGCAACTTATATTTTTCCGAGACTTCAAAAGCCTCAAATACCATGTCATAAGCCTCTTGCTGGTTCGAAGGTTCAAAGCATGGTACAGAAGCGAACTTACCATAAAACCTCGAATCCTGCTCATTCTGGGAAGAATGCATTGATGGATCATCAGCCGATATTATAATCAAACCACCATTTACTCCGGTTATGGCTGAATTGATAAATCCATCGGCAGCTACATTCAGACCAACATGCTTCATTGCAACCATGGCCCTTTTGCCGGCATAAGACATTCCGAGGGCTGACTCCATGGCAGTTTTTTCATTCGAGGACCATTCCCTGTGAACGTTACGGTCAGAAGCATCTTTAGATGATTGTACAAACTCCATTATCTCCGTTGAAGGAGTTCCAGGGTAAGCATACATGCCGCTTAATCCTGCATCCAGTGCTGCCTGTGCTATTGCTTCATCACCCAGCAATAAAACTCTTTTCATAAGCTTTAGTAATAAACTTTTATAATAAAGTTAAAATTATCGAGTTATTTGAGTACTGTGTCATTGTAAAAACAGATTGAATAATCATAAATTTGCTGGCACAAATATTGGAATATTTTCCAAACTTTAATATGATGAATAGGTTTAATCTGTCATAAGATCACAATTGATTAATTATTGATATCTGTTGATGTATCAAGTTAAAATATAGTTAAAAGTTTCACCGTTACATTCAATAATGTTTATTTTGCATCGCTATTCGATTTAATTATATAATACAACTGATCTAATTGAATAAATTTTTCTATACAATCGTACTTTTCATCCTTGCCGCTTCTACCAATTATGGCCAGACAATTGAAAATGAGAAATATGTTCAGGTAAGTGGAATAATTACAGATAAGTCGTATAAGCCTGTTTCTGGCGTCGCTATTGTATCCAAGAAGTTTAAAAAGGGGACTCTAAGTGAAAATACCGGAATCTATTCTATTACCAGTACCCCGGGGGATACTATTTTCTTCCGGGCTTTAGGATTTAAAAGATATCATACAATAATTCCCGAAACATTCGAAGAAAGGCATTGTGAAGTTGACATAACTTTGGACATTGATACTATTCAAATTAAAGAAGTTAATATCATGCCATGGAAAAATTACGGTGATTTTATTAAAGATATAACCAAGGTACGACCTGTTGATCCGATTATTGAAAACATGAATGATAACATCGCTTCAATTTATGTAGCGATAGCGAATCAGGGAAATTACAAAATATCGCCTGAAGCCGGTTACAGATATGCTATGGAACAGAACTTCAGTGCTATGGCCACCAGAGGACAATATCCGATCAACAACCTGTTAAATCCGTTTGCCTGGGCAAAATTCATTAATGGGATAAAAAACGGACTTTTTAAAAATCAAAAGTTCAATAAACCTGTCAAACCCAAGGTCAGAAAAAAGATTAAGAAAGCTGACAGTGATAGTAAATAAACTGCTTCTTTAACTAAAAAGCATGATTGGCAAAGGAGTTTTTAAAGACAAATTCATTAACTGATTTCCTTGGCCTCCTCATTTCATCCCTTTTTAACAGTTCAGGAGTAAGCTCTGATCCATCGCCAAGATATCCCACTGCAATCATTGCCACGGGCTCAATATCATCTCCTAATTTGAAGTAGTCTTTAACCTTCTCTCTTGAATATCCCCCCATCTGGTGAACATAAACATCCAAAGCCAGGGCCTGCGAGAGAAGATTGGATACTGCCATGCCGGTATCGTGAAAAGCGTACCGGTTTGGTTTGCCGTTATGTGAGAATTTACTTCGTGCCATACTTATTACGAGTGCATAAGCATTCTTTGCCCACACTTTATTTCCGTCATAAAGGAATCCTACATAATCATTGAAAACCTCCTTTTCCTCCTGAGTCGAAAAAACGAATAGCCACGGTTGCTCATTATTACATGAAGGAGCATATCCTGCAGCTTCGAACATTGCTTTCAGTTTAAATCCTTCAACAGGAGCTGAAGAAAATGAATATGGACTCCATCTTTCCTGAATAATCTCAAGGATTAATTCTTTTTTCATAATAATCCGGTTACTTTGATCAATTGAAGCTCTTCGCAGCAAGCTACGAAGAATCTTCGATCCCCTAATGTAAATTCTTAATGCTCGCTGACTC
>PLML01000028.1 GCA_003141525.1 Bacteroidales bacterium | reverse complement strand
AAAGAATCTTCGATCCCCTAAGGTAAATTGTTAATACTCGCTGACTCCGAAGCAAGCAACGGAGAACCGATCCGCCACTTGGCGGAGAGCTCGGCGAAGCCAATGCGCTCGCGGGGATTCAAAAGTACATTATGCGGTCGGGCAAATTGTGCGTGTCGTATTCTTTCATTTAATATAGAAATCAAATGTTATTTTAGTCCATGTTTCCATTCCTTCATAAAATTCAGCTAAATTGGGTTTATCTATCCAATCTGCCGTCATTTTATCCGTTTCATTAATATATACCTCTTTATTTGATACATGGATGTTATACAAAAGTCCAATATGAACGCGGCCAACCGAAATTGTATCATCATTTATAAAGCCAATAAATTCAATATCCTCTATCATACATCCATTTAGTAATTTGACTTCTTCATATAATTCTCTTTTTAATTCATCAATTAAATATTGTTCTTTCGATTCCATAGAGTCGTTAGGGTTCATATGACCTCCTACTCCTAAAGAGAATTTATTGTGTAATCTTTTTTCGGTCTGCTTGGATGTCCTCTTGAATAAATAAAATGATTGGCTTTGCCGAACTCCGCTTCGCTCCGGTTCTTTATTAGAGATAATTGCATACGGAATAATTTGTTTAAAAGAAGGGTCTTCTTCTAATTCACTTCTTCTGAGAAACAGACCATTTTGAACAATCCTTTTTAATACTTCACTATTTTCCTTTATTAAACCTTTTTTTTTATAGGTCATTAATTTCCAAAACTCGTCTGTTGGAAAAGCAAATACTAACTCCTCGATATTATTCATTGTCACCGATTAGCGTAAAGGCCAATAAGGTTGTTGGTTAAACAGCCATGCTCCTTCTGATTGGAGGATGAGGATTATAATCTTCTACAACAAAATCAGCAATAGTTAGTTGATCAAAGGGTTTTTTTGTAATGTGTAATTTAGGTAAAGGTTTGGGTTCTCTTGACATTTGTTCAAGAATTGCAGTTACATGATCATATTTTTCTTCATTTCCGTCACCAGGAGCATTTTTATTAATCCAATCAGCAACTTCTAAATATTCTTCTCTTGCAGAAACATTTCTTATTCTTTTTTGTAGTTCCTTGAAATTATCTCTGTGCCATTGAGTTCTCTTCCCAATACCAGCATAAAAATGTGAATCTCCAAAAGTATGGATAAATGTTTTTGGAACCATCTCTGCTTCTTGAGCAATTACCTGGGTAAGAGCAGCATAACTAGCTATATTAAAAGGAACACCTAGAAATTGATCACAACTTCTCTGGTAAAGTTGCAATTCTAACTCGCCTTCTTCATTAGCAGTTGCCTGATATAAAACATGACATGGAGGTAAAGACATTTTTGGAGTGTCTCCAGGATTCCATGAATCAACAATATGTTTTTTCCCAGTTGGTTTCTTTCTTAGACCATTTATCAATTTTTCAAGTTGATCTATTTCAACAAAACTCCCTTTGTCATGATCAAAATATTCCCATCTTCTCCATTGTTTCCCATAAATTGGTCCAGCATCGCCCCATCTTTCTGCAAACTCAGGATCTTCTTTTATTCTCTGACCATATTCTTCCATTGCTTTGTCCCAATCAGGAGAATACTTTACAATACCTTCAGGAATAATTCCTTCTTTTTGCATCCCGGGAAGATTGCCTTGAAAAGCATCAGGTCTCCAAATAGGGCTGTTATTGTCTTCAAGATATTTAATATTTGTATCCCCTCTTAAGAACCATATTGTTTCATGAAACATAGATCTTGTAGCCATCTTTTTAGTAGTTAATAATGGATACCCTTCTCTAAGATCATATTCGTTCTGATACCCAAATAACGAGATAATCCCTGATTCTTTGCTTCCTCCTTTAAAATTTGAACGATTAGAAGTTAAGATTGCTTTTGAATGATCTAAATATTGTTGCGCCATTTTTTATTCAGTTAAAAATCAATACTATTTCATATGGATAATTACAGTCTGGATATTTTTTTTAAAAGTAGTTATTATTCCTGTTTATTATCAGACTCCAATGTTTACAGAATAGAAAAATTATTAACAAAAGACGTTAATCGTTGTTCTTAAATCACCCCCCCGCACTAAATTTCTTTAAAAGGGCATTATTCAGCCTTGATTATTTGGTTCATTTTGTATCAAGACAAAACTGTATTCCATAAATAACTTGAAATAATAGTATACTTGGTTCATTACTTGTGCGTTATAAAATCCGTCAACACTTCCCTGCCTACCGGCAGGCAGGCGTCAACAAGAAATTTAAAGACCCCTGCAAATTATTGGTTTACAGGGGTCTGCGATATTAAGAAGTGGAGCACAGCCCCAAAGAATGAAATATGATTCAGGCGAAAATTCTTTAGTAATCTTTTCAATGGTCTGATCTCAACTGCAACAATTAAATAATTCCTTGGTCTTTAATCAAATTGACTTATAAAACAAACTATTATGATCGCAACTAATACCTTTCAAGCTGATTCTATTAAATCTCAACAAAAGAAAACATTTTTATTTATAGCAATAACCCTGGTTTTACTGTTGCTCAGAATTATCGAATTAGCATTTAATAAATTTGATATTCAATCATTTTTGATTCCAAGAAGTTTTCTGGGAAATGGGCTTTTATCAAAACCACTTTTCTCAGAATTACTTTTTTCAATTCTAATTATCTTGTTGCTTTTAAGAAATGAGAAAACCAGGAATCCACAAATTGCTGACCTAAAGCAAGGTTTCTTCAATTCGTTGTGGCTACTTTCCTTTCCGGTAATTTCAGCATTTTGTTTATTTATTTTTAAATCGGAATATTATGTCAAATTTCAGTTCAACGAAGTGGTTTTGTTGCGGTGGTTTTATTTTAACTTGAGCTTTATAGCGGTTAATTTAATTCTCAACATTAATCCATTTCGTAAATTTTTACGTGTGGTTTTAATTCTTCTAATATTATTATTGTCAAGCTTTTTACAGGATTTTGCTTCAAATCCTTACAGTCTTTCCATTCCTATCGGAATATTTGCCGGAGTTGGATTAACTCAAGCACTTTCGATTATTGCATTTAGGAATGAACTTAAAAATTCATTTTGGTCTGGGGTGTTTTCAGCTTTGATTTCCAGCACCATTGTTTGCTTTTTTATTTTTGGAGCAGTTTCCAACAGCCTTTTCACCTTGTTTTTTCCTTTTACAGCATTGCTTCTTGCTGCAATTACTATGAGAAGTAAAAGTTTGAAACCACGGATCAAAGGTTTAGTTTCCATTTCCCTGGTTTGTGGGTTTTTAAGTCTGGTTCTACCTAGATTAGTTTCACAGCAATATGCTGATAGAATGAGGGAAAATGGAAGTGAAGAGATTAAATATCATGAAAATGTAAATGGAATCCAAATAAATTATAACGATACTTCGGTATATAAATCATTAAAACAACTTACGAAAATACTGCAGGCAGCAAATCAGGTAAGCCAAGAATATTTTGGCATTTCCCCAAATATTAATTGGATTACAGTTTATGGTATTGAACTAGGGGGATTTAATGCAGTATTTCCACAAGGAATCAAGGGTAATTTTTTATCTCGGAAGTACTTAAACGATATTCATGACAGCTCATTTATGAATAATCCCAAACTATCGTGTCAATTTCCCGATCCTGTGAATTCAATCTTGCACGAATATTCTCACCTATTTGGCATATTTCCTTATCAAAACTGGATTTATACAGAATCGGAAGGCTGGGCAACGTATGCTGCTACCCGCTTATCAAAATTGATATATCAAAAATATGGGTCAACTATTTGGCAACCTGCATATAATTATGCAAAGATTGCAGATTCGATAAATGCTTCGCTTTTAGCTGGACATCCACTCATTTGGTCACATCCTGAGGAAGTTGGCTCATTTAAAATGTGGAATGACTATGAACAGAAGAAAGGTCTTCAAAACGTGTTTAAAGATCGTTGGCTATATACTTCCAGAGATAAAAATTCGGTTTTCATTAAGGAAAATAATTCTTCAGTAGTAAATGATTTTATTGATACAAAAATTGGAAAAGAAGCGTTTGACCAATATTCAAATATGCCGCCAAAAAAATTTAATGAAATATATAAACCGTATGACTGGAGAATTTTCGGTCAACTCATTAATAAAAAAGATGATGAAATAAATAAACTAATTGAACAAAAGAAAACTAGTGAATACAATGTTCTCGTGCCAAAACCAGGGAATAATAGGGCTGGATTTGAAATTATTGTAATTATTTGTTTATTAGGACTATTCGCCTTTACTAAATTCAAATTAAAAGGAAATTATTAAGTTCAAAAAACATAATAATTTACAATAATATGAAAACACAATTTTTAAAAAACACCTGGACAATTATTTGGAAAATAATGTTGTTTTTGATTCTTTGGGGCTTATTCCAGGCCCCATTACTAATTCCATTTATGAAATTTTTCAACAAGTTTTTTCCTCCAGAATGGTCACGTTTGATAATTGAAATAATCCCATTTATTAGTCTTCTATTTGCATGTCTGATAATGACCAAATTTTTTGAAAAAAGCAATTTTAGCACACTTGGTTTTCAAAGTGAAAGAATAATTTACGATATATCAATTGGCTTTTTAACTGGTCTTTTTTGGATAGCTATTTCTTTTGTTTGTCAGTATATATTTGGACCGCTATTTAAAGGAGCTCAAAATACGATACAGGCAAGTGTATTCATTATTTATGGTATCGCATTATTAATCAATGCTTCATTGCAGGAAATTCTATTCCGGAGCTACATTTTTCAGTCGATTGAAAATAATTTTAATGTGCTATCAGCTATTATTATTACATCCGTTTTATTTTCAGTTTCGCATATCGGAGCGGCCGCAAATCCGTCAACAAGAAATTTAAAAACCTCTGTAAATCATTGATCTACTGTGGTCTGCGATTTAAGGGTGTGGTGCCACCAGCCCTCAAGCAGTATTTATGAAGTTTGCCGATTGCCCGATCAGAAGTGCGTTTGCGTATATATTCAATACAGCCATACATACCACACAATTAAGATTCTTTTCATAAAGTTTCAAAGCTTTATGTGATTGATTCAGAAGATACTATGGAAGGTTAAATGAAAGAAAAAAGCATCAACGAAAACGGCAACAAGTAGTTAGAAGAATATTGAAAGGTGCTTTTGGAACCAAGTATAATTCTAATCCTTCACATATTGAAAAACAAGTATTTAGATTCTCTGACTTTTGCAATATGGAGGAAAAGTCATCACTCTGGAAATTAAAACTTGTTTATCAAACAGTGACAGTTATTTTGAAAACGACTATATAATAAGAGATTATCTTATATCCTCTTTTGTTGCAAGATTCGTCACCGATTCCCTCATCCATTCAAAAAAAGATACACCACAGATCATTGGTCTTGAGTTATTAGCGATATTAAGAAAATGATTTATTTTTCTTCGGGAAAAAATGTTTTGTTAACGGAACCATTGAGACAAAAATAAAAATAATTCCCAGTACAGCTACAATAGATGATCCTGCAGGAAAATCAAAATGGAAAGATACATTCAACCCGATAAAACTTCCTAAAAAGCTCACTAGCATAGCAATAATGATTACTGTTTTGTTTGAACGGGCAAGCATTATAGCACAAACAGATGGAATAATTAAATAGGAAAAAACAGGAATGACTCCACTGATTTTAACAGCAAAAACAATAGATAAACCGATAGAAATATAAAACAGGAAATTCCAGATATTGAAACCTTTTTTTTCAGTTTCACCAATTTCAAAACTTTCAGTAAGTTCAAAAAACTTTTTCTGAAAAATACTATGCATAAGCATCAACGCGCCAAAAACGATACATGTTATTGTAATCTGTTTCATATTTACAGAAAGGATATTTCCGAACAAAACTTCCTGAATATCCGAATCACCATGAGGCGTTTTTGATATTAGCATAACTGTAGCAGCTGAAGCGAAAGCATAAATTATACCAATGATAGCTTCCAGTTTTAAACGTTTATCCCTTATATCAATCATTGAAATTAATAATGCTCCAAGGAGCGTGAATACCAATGGGATAGTTGTCAGACCATACCCTATAAAAGCCGCGAACGCACCACCAAATGATGAAATCTGACCAAGTGCCAGATCAACGAAAACGATTCCACGACCTACTACATGTACACCAAGGTAGGACAAAAACAAACCTGTTATTAATGAAATTATGAATGCCTGCACCATAAAATTCAAGTGGAACATTTCAAACATATTCTTCTATATTTATATTATTAGTAAAATCCATTAAAAGCTGCTCTGATAAACAAAACCTGACAGACAAAGCATTTGTATAAATATATCGTTATTTAAATCCCTGAATTAATTTATCAATATTGTAATCAAATAAATCAAAATAGTCTTTGATGCTGTCGAATGCGCCAACAGATGTTCCAAGTACTATCGTTTTAGCACCGGTTTGTTTTGAAACAACGTCGGAGGAAGAAGTTGTAAAATATGGCGATGATATAATTACTTTAATTGCATTGCTTTTTACTTCAGAAATAATTTTTACAAGTTGTGAAGGAGTCGGAGGAATACCAGGTTTAGGTTCCATGAAATCAACAATTATTATTCCGAATCGTTGTTCAAAATAACACCATTCGTTATGATAAGCAATGATTTTTACACCTTTATATGGGACCATTTTCAAAGTCCATTCTTTCAGCTTCAGATCAATTTTAGTATTAAAATCTTTAAGGTTCGATTCAAAAAAGTCTTTATTTTCAGGAGAAAATTTTTCAAGGCCATCACAGATGTTTTTTGCAATCTGTTTCCCGTTAACCGGATCTAACCAATAGTGTGGATTTCCATAGATGTGAATATCGCCTTCGCCACGATTGATGCTTGAAGGCACTTGCATCAAGGTAACACCAACAGAGGCATCCACATAACCATTGCTCCCCTTTTGAATTTTCAAATTGCGTGAACTTGAAAGGAGTTGTGGTGACCAGCCTGTCTCTAAATCTAATCCAACAGTAACAAACATATCTGCTTTTGAAAGTTTGATAATATAGCTGGGTTTGGGATCGACAAAATGTGGATTTTGATAGCCAGTTGCAATTGAAGATACATCAACTTTATCTTTGCCGATCAATTCAGTAATACTCTTTAAATCAGCGGTTGTGGTAACTACAATTATTTTTGTAGCATAAATAGCAGAAGTTGCAAAAAACGCAAATAGGAAGAATACAAATTTTAGTTTCATTTTTTTATATTTAATTATTAATATTGATGAGCGCCATGTGTTCCAATAACAAAAATCCAGCGAAGCAATATCTGGTTCTGTTCTTTTCCCATATTACTTGAGGTTGTTTTTCCTTCAATTTCCAGTTTTTGAAATTCAGTAGCATACCATCCAATAGTTGCCGAAAAAGAATTCTCAATAGTACTTGCGGAATAAGGTTTGTTTGTATAGCTATACATTCCTGTAAAAAACATGCGTTTTGAGAATTGAAAATTTATAAATGAATACATACCAAAGGAGTTAACGACTTTATGATTTAAAGTGTCAGCGTTGCTGAAATATGCTTCCGACTGCCATGTAAAGGACTGATAGGTATTAAATTGTACAGGTTTCCATTTATAAGTAAGATCCATAGCAGCGATGTTAGTCCTTAAATCATAAAAGTTGTGCCCTGTAATGCCTGAGAATCCTAATTCCAGAGTAGCGTTTGGCGACAGGTCAAAGAAGTTTTTCAAATGAACCAGTTCAAGATAGGTGTTTCCGACGCTTCGTGAAAAACTAGGATTGTCAATTGGACCATCGGTAACTTGTACCACTAGTTCCTGGTAAAAAAGAGAATTTGGAATCAGCCAGCTCAATGAAACTCCTTCATCATCTATTCCTTCGCCAAAATAACTTTCATAGGCGTCTGGCAAGCTTATAAATGGCAATGCATGAGAATGTACAGGGTTAATCCTTCCCATTGCACTTTTAAATTTTCCTACTTTTAATTGCAAATGTGCAGGCAAAGAAAGTGTAGTAAGATACCCTTCCTCCAGGTCTTCAGTAAACTTACCAGTTGTGGGGTCTTTAGCCAATGTAAAAAAGAAATCGGCTCTGGCATAAGGATCCACAACTGATTGAAGAGAAAGCTCCGCTTCATTGATTCCTGCATCAAAATTTCTTTTGACATTATTCTTGTATGAACCTTGAAAGTCACCAATCACACTAATGTCAGGGAGAGTGGAGGGAGCTGTTCTTACTTGTATAGGAGAAGGTGAAGTCTGCGAGCTATTTAATTGTTTTTCAATCTGTTTTAATAAAATGGAATCGGGTTTGGCAATACTATCATTTTGAGAGAATAGTTTTGACGAAATTGATGAAAAGAATATGGCTATCAGGACTGCTTTTGTAAAATAATTCATTACCTGGTTATTTAGATTTTAATAAAAATGGAGAAATATAACAAAACACCTACAATGAAAAATGTTTCACAAAAAGTAAGCTATATGATTCTCCTTGGAAAGAAGTTATAGAAACATATTACGCTCTATACAAATTTTCTAAAAACATCTCATATGATGTTATAATTCAAATTTGTAACCCAGGTGGCGCGCGTAATAAATATGAATACTGTGAGGGGTTGGAATAATATAAACAATTATAATTATTGCAATAATCAGCTAGAGGCGTTTCATTTTGTAAATCAATATCTAAAAGGTCGGACAAAAAAACAAAGAATTCAAAATTACATATACCACATTCTCCATATAAGACCTGGGAGTTTTTATTATTTTCTCCTTTATATACAAAATGTTCGTGGTGATGTTCAAGTTTAACTATTGAAGGCGTAAAAAAAACCAACAATAATAGCAAAGAAGTAGTACTTTTTAATCTTCTATTCATCAAATTGTTTGCTCTGTTGCACCATTTAGTCTTTATTTAATAAGCCTTATCGCTTATATCGAGAGTCGCAAATATATATAATTAAGACCAATAACTTAGCATTTTGTTCGGTTCCTAATAATCTGACATAATAAGAACTAAAGTTGTGAAAGCATAAAATGCTGATAAACAATAACTTCATTATTAAAGAAAAAATCTGTCACCATTTCCGTCACCAGAAAATTTAAAGACCCTTGCAGATCGCTGATCTTCAAGGGTCTATGGTTTGAGGCTGTGGTGCCACCAGGAATCGAACCGGGGACACATGGATTTTCAGTCCATTGCTCTACCGACTGAGCTATGGCACCTCCTTTTCGGACTGCAAATATATATCGCAAATCCGAGTAACCAAATACTTTAACAAAAAAATTTCTATTTGGAATCATTTTAATGATGTGGTACCTTTGCATCTCATAAATAAAACAAGATGGATCTTCTTCTTCATACACTAGACAATGGTATCAGGCTCGTTCATCACCATGTAGCAGGCTTAGTTGCTCACTGTGGACTTATTATCAATACCGGTTCACGCGATGAAACCCTGCCGGAACATGGAATAGCCCACTTTATTGAACATATGCTGTTTAAGGGGACAAAAAAAAGAAAAGCATATCATATTCTTAGCCGGCTGGAAGATGTCGGAGGAGAACTTAATGCATATACAACCAAGGAGGAAACCGCTGTCCATGCTTCATTTCTTAAGGAGGATTATGAGAGGACGATCGAATTAATCAGCGATATAACTTTCAATTCAGTTTTTCCCGAAAAAGAAATTGAAAAAGAAAAAGATGTTGTAATCGAAGAGATAAATTCATATCTCGATAATCCGTCTGAGCTGATCTTTGACGATTTTGAAGAGCTGATTTTCTCAAACCAGCCGATAGGTCGTAATATCCTCGGCACACCTGAATCAGTAAAATCATTTTCAAAAAAGAAGATAAACGACTTTATTTCAAATAATTACAATACCAAACAAATGGTATTTTGTTCAGTCGGGAATATCTCTGATGAAAAAATATTGAAGCTGTTCAAAGAACATTTTGCAGACATAGTTACAGAAAGAAACCAGGAAAGAAATGATAAAAGCTGGTTATATAAACCAGCTTTGGTGACGAAAAAAATGGATACTTACCAGAATCACTGCATCATGGGAAATCTTGCATATAATCTTAAAGACAAGCGCAGGATGGGGATGTTCCTCCTCAATAATATCCTTGGTGGGCAAGGACTGAATTCAAGATTGAACTTATCATTGCGAGAGAAAAACGGACTTGCTTATAATGTTGAATCGAGTTATAACCCTTACTGTGATACAGGCATCTTTTCAATATATTTTGGAACTGATAGTCAGTATCTTAACAAAAGCATTTCTATCGCTATGACTGAGTTGAAGAAACTTCGCACCACGAAACTCGGCACAATACAGCTAAGCAAAGCAAAAAACCAGATAAAAGGTTATCTGGCAAGAGGATATGAAAACCATGAAAGTCTTATGTTAAGTCTCGGAAAAAGCCTCCTTATCTTTAATAAAATTGAGAGTATTGAAGATCTATGCAATAAAATCGATGCTGTAACAGCCTCTGAATTAATTGAGACTGCAAATGATATTTTTGAACCTTCAAAACTGTCAACATTAATTTATAAATAAATGAACCGTAAACTGGAACAGTACATGGAAGACCATTCATCACCTGAAGATCCTGTCCTGGAAGATCTTTACAGGCAGACACATATCAGGTTTTTAAATCCGAATATGGTTTCAGGTCATCTGCTGGGAAAATTCCTTGAACTTATTTCTCTCATGATCAGGCCCGGGAATATCCTCGAGATCGGGACCTTCACAGGCTATTCTGCTATATGCCTCTCAAAAGGACTTAAAGCCGGCGGTAAACTTATTACAATAGAATTAAATGATGAATTGACTTCTTTCGCTCATTCATTTTTCACCCGTGCAGGAGCTGATACAAAAATAACCCAGTTAACCGGGAGGGCACAGGATATTATTCCCGGTCTGGATCTTATGTTTGACCTGGTATTCATTGATGGAGACAAAAGGGAATATGTTGAATATTATAAGCTTATTATCGATAAAGTAAAACCGGGCGGATTCATTCTTGTGGATAATGTT
Organism: Bacteroidales bacterium; assembly: GCA_003141525.1. Taxonomy (GTDB): domain Bacteria; phylum Bacteroidota; class Bacteroidia; order Bacteroidales; family VadinHA17; genus LD21. The sequence goes on along the minus strand of PLML01000028.1, from coordinate 11,515 downwards.
CTGTGGGGAGGGAAAGTCCTTGAAAAAGAGACTTCTGATCCTCAGGCCATTGGTATAATCAATTTTAATAATTTTATCCGGAATGAAATAATAATCGATTATATTATTATACCCATCCGGGACGGCTTGATGATGATTCATAAGAAGGGAAAATAAGTGGTACAGTTTTTGCGTTAACTGAATAAACATTATATGAAAAGAATATTTTTTATTATTCTCCTCCTGATTGGTGTAATTACCCTTAATGGACAGATAAACAAAGTAAATCAACTTCAGGCTCTTGAACAAAACCAGCCTGCTGATCAGAATATTGAACCAACAGCTACATTAAAGTCAGCGAGCCGTTTGTTTGCAACCAAAGATGATCTTACATCTGTAATTCTTATCATTCCGGCTGACTCTGTTGTTACAGTCCTGGACTCGGACAGTACTTATTTTCATGTTGTTTTTGATGAAAATGAAGGCTATATTTTCAAACGTGATGCAGTATTAGACAAAATCCAGGTTAATGCTCCGCCGGTTATACAATTTCAACCTGCTGCTCAGCAAACAGTGCCGGTCAGTGAACAGCAGCAAAGCAGATATTCATATCTTGAGAATAAATATGGTTCGAACATGGCACCCAGACTCATTTCCGGAAAGATCTGGAAAGGGATGAATTCAGAAATGGTGAGAGACAGCTGGGGCATTGCTGAGAAGATAAACAGGATTATAAGCGGCAATATTGTCAAGGAAGAATGGATATTCAGAAACACATGGCTTTATTTTGAGAATAATACACTCCTGGAGTGGGGTCCCGTCAAAAAATAGAAGAAATTATTGGGCACATAAGATAAAAGAAAAAGGCCGTCTCAAAACAATAAATGAGGCGGTCTGTTTTAATTTGAGCGGGAGACGGGACTCGAACCCGCGACCCCGACCTTGGCAAGGTCGTGCTCTACCAACTGAGCTACTCCCGCAAAATCACGGGCAAAAATAAGCATTTTTTTTAATTTTCAAAACCAGGTGATTAATTCTCAACTATGCAATTCTCATTAACTAACGAAGGGTCAGGTGAAGAATGATTGTGATTTTGAATATCGCACACCAGGGAACTGTTAAATAATGTTATAAGAATATTATAATTCAGGTTTTATCTTACCTTCGAAACTTCAAAACCTTATAAATGATAAATCTTAAATCAAATAATTATGAAACAATTTTTATTATCCATCATTATGCTAGTGACAATCGGTCTTTTCTCCTTTAAACCTCAGGATAAAGAGGCTGGATTATCAATTCCATTTGAAAAGTTCAAATTGCCCAACGGCTTAACTGTTGTGCTCAATGTAGACAAATCTGATCCGATTGCTGCACTTGCAATATACTATCATGTTGGATCGAGTCGTGAGGTTCCGGGAAAGACCGGTTTTGCACACCTCTTCGAGCACATGATGTTTCAGAAATCTGAGAATGTAGGAGAAGATCAGTTTTTTAAAAATATCCAGGGAGCAGGGGGAACATTAAATGGCAGTACAAACCAGGACAGGACAAATTATTTTGAGGTTATACCGAAAAATGCACTTGAAATGGCAATTTGGATGGAATCTGACAGAATGGGATACCTTACCAACACTGTTACAAAAACTTCCCTCGCAAATCAGCAGAATGTAGTTCAGAATGAGAAGCGTGAGAGTGTAGACAACGCAGCTTATGGATTTAATCAGGAAATCATTGCTAAAAATCTTTATCCGAAAGGCCACCCTTACAGCTGGACAGTTATCGGAGAAATGGAAGATCTTACGGGTGCAACTGTAGAAGATGTAAAAGCTTTTCATAAGAGATTCTATGCCCCTGATAATGCTACCCTTGTTATATCAGGAGATATAAACAAGGAGGAAATTAAGGCTCTAGTTAATAAATATTTCGGTGAAATACCTTCCGGTGCAAATATTGAAAAAAGAGGTCCAATTCCTGTCTCACTTAGCTCAATAACCAGGCTTTATCACGAAGATAATTTTGCCAAAGCGCCGCAGCTTACAATGGTATTTCCCTCAATTGAAAGGTATTCCAAAGATTCGTATGCTCTCAATTTTCTTGCTGACCTGCTCGCAGGTACAAAAAAGTCTCCGTTATATACAGTACTGGTTAAAGAGAAAAAACTAACATCGAGGGTTATGGCACGAAATAATTCACAGGAGCTGGCAGGTAGTTTTACCATCTCTGTAACAGCTAACCCCGATATAAATCTTACCAATGTTGAGAAAGCAGTACTTGAAGGTCTTGAAAAATTTGAGAAAGATGGTTTTTCAGAGGAGGATCTCACAAGAATTAAAGCCGGTTATGAAACCCGGTTTTATAACAGCTTTGCAAGCGTTCAGGGGAAAGCATTTCAGTTTGCAGAATATACTATGAACACTGGAGATCCTGAATATTATAAAAAGGACCTTGCAGCTATTCAGTCCGTTACAATGGCTGACGTAAAATCTGCGTACAATAAATATATTAAGGGTAAGAATTTTGTCGAAACAAGCTTTGTACCAAAAGGCCAGATAAATCTGATTGCTGAAGGTTCAAAGAATTCAGGAATTGTTGAGGAAGATGTTACAAAGGCTGCAGAGGTAAAAGCTGATACAACAAAGGAAGAACCAATTGTTAAAACACCTACTAAATTAGACAGATCTGTTAAGCCTGTCATTGGACCTGATCCCGAGGTAACTATCCCGGCTCCATGGAAAGAATCGCTCTCAGATGGAATGAAGGTATCGGGCATTGTACAAAATGAATTGCCTTTGGTTCAATATTCAATAATTATTGATGGCGGTCATATGCTTGATAAGGTCGAAAAAGCCGGTGTCGCCAATCTGGTTGCAGCAATGATGAATGAAGGTACTAAAAACAAAACTCCTGAAGAGCTTGAAGATGCAATTGGTCTGCTAGGCGCTTCAATAAGAGTATCTTCCTCCAATGAAGACATTTCGGTAGAGGTAAGTTCAATGGCAAAAAACTTTGAGAAAACCCTTGCACTTGTTCAGGAAATTCTTCTTGAGCCAAGATGGGACTCAGAACAGTTTGCACTTGCGAAAAGCCGTATAATAAATAATCTTAAACGTAATGCCGCAAGTCCTGATTATCTTGCCTCCAGTACGCTTAATAAACTCATGTTCGGGGATAATATCCTTGCTATTGATGCTACAGGTACGGAGGCTTCTGTTTCAGCCATAACAATTGATGATCTGAAAGAGTATTATAATAAATATTTTTCCCCATCAATCTCCAGATTCCTTTTTGTAGGCGATATTGATCAAATAAAAGTAAAAGCTGCTCTTGCAGATCTGAATAAAAAATGGCAGCCAAAAGAGGTTGTTATTCCTAAAATTAAAGTTCCCGGACCACCTGACAAATCTCAGATTTATTTTGTTGATGTTCCGGGAGCAAAACAATCTGTTATTTCAATCGGCACTCCATCTCTTCCCAGAACTGATCCTGATTTCTACCCGGCAACTGTTGCCAATTATAAACTTGGAGGGTCATTCAATGGTATATTTAATCTTATTCTCAGAGAAGATAAAGGATTTACCTACGGAGCCAGATCAAATTTCAATGGTGCCAAAAATTATGGAACCTTTATAGCCACATCCAGGGTACGTACAAATTCGACTCTTGAGTCTGTGACAATTTTCAAAACAGAGATGGAGAAGTATCGCAAAAATATTCCACAGGAATATATCGACTTTACAAAATCTTCACTCTTGAAAAATAATGCTCTCAGGTTTGAAACACTGGGTAACCTGTTAAGCATGCTAAATACAATGACCTCCTTCAATCTTCCAACCGATTTTATTAAGCAGGAAGAAAAATTCATTCAAGGCATTACAGTTGAAAAATTGCTGCAACTGGCAGATAAATACATCGATCCTTCTAAAATGTACTATGTTGTTGTCGGAGACGCAAAAACTCAACTTGATGATCTTGAAAAAGTTGGTTTAGGGAAACCCCTTCTGGTAAAATAATGAACTAGTAAGCCAGATCCATTAACCGCAGAGGTCGCAAAGGATTTACGCAGAGATCGCAAAGTATTTTTAAGATTTTGACTTTGTGCACTTTGCGCCTTCTTTGCGTGCTTTGCGGTTAAATTGTTTTTATTGAGAATTATTTATTATAAATTTGCCGCACCAAAAAGCGCCCGGATGGTGGAATGGTAGACACGCAGGACTTAAAATCCTGTGACCATTACGGTTGTGCGGGTTCAAGTCCCGCTCCGGGTACCCAGAGGCACAAGAGGTCAAAATCGACCTCTTGTTTCATTTTATAACATCCTGAAACCCTCACTAATTCTGAGGATGAGATGTACACCAATTTTCGAGAAGAGGGTTGCAACTTTTAAATTCTGAAAATCGGATTTTTTGTAAGAGTTGCAACCAGGGATTGGTTCAAATCGACTTCTTTCTTATTTTCTGACCTTCTCAAAACCTTACTAATTCGAAGGATGAGTTGTATGGGTTCCGTGAAAACGGGAGATACTACTTCTCCTTTCTCCAAAATCAGTTTTTCGGCAAAGATAGTACCAAGGATCTTCTTCTTTGTGCCACCGTCTGACTTCCTGTAATATTCCAGGAGGTTTTCCAGCATAGGGACTTCTTTCTGAATGTAAATCTTAAAAGGTGATACTTCTTGTTGTAATCCAGTGAGTTTATCCTTAATAAGAACAATATCCTTGTCTACCCTACCCTTCATATCCTGATAGTCGTGTGAAGTGATCAGACGATCCATCAAATCGTTCTGAAGGTTTGATTTACGGAGTTCAAGTTTCTCAAGCTCCCTTCTGGTCTTTTGAATCTCGTCCTTTCTTTGAAAGTCATCCTTCTCAAAGAGTTTTTCCAAAGTTTTCCTGTACAAATTAACGATCTGGGCAGAACACGTAATATTGGATAAAATATCCTCTACACTCTCATGAACATCCTGAATTCTGTATCTGTGTTTGCATTTGTCCTTGCAGCATAGATAATAATGATGAAGTTTCCCTGTGTGACTCCGACAAGCGTAGGCAGTCAGGGAACTTTTGTGATCAGGACATACCAATAAACCTTTCAGCGGATAAAGATCGGTTTTGTCATCATGGAATTTCATGTTTCTTTTTCGGCCATTCAGGACATCGTTAGCCCGATAAAAAATTTCCTCAGAGACAAGTGCCGGATGTAATCCCATAACATCCTGTGATGGTTCTTTCTTCCATGCACCAGTCCGTAATTTACCCATATATACCGGATTCCTGATACTTCTCAGAAATGTGTTCTTACTGATTTTGATTTTGTTATCATTCAACCATCTTCTGACCTCGTCAGCTGAGTATGCTCCTGAAGCCAGCATTCTGAACGCCTCTGTAATCAAGGGAGCTTCTGATGGATTGGGTCTGAGTGTTGACTTTTTATCATCTCTGTAATTATCAAACCCTATTGGGGCCTTAGTTGTCCAGCACCCCTCCATCCTGGCTCTCCATGAACCTTCGGCCGTTCTCATTGAAATCTTGTCGTTCTCAACCTCAGGAATTGAAAGATAGAGACTCAGGAGTATCTTATTGTCAGGATTTTCAATATCCAGAGGTTGTTCTACTGTATTAACCGTGACTCCATATTTCCTGAGTTCCTTGATTACTGTCAATGAATCATATTGATTTCTTGAAAACCTGTCCCACCGATTACATAAAATAAGATCGACCTTACCCCTGTTTTTCTTTATATAAGACATTATCTCCTTCCATTTTGGACGGTCAAACGATTTTCCAGAGCAATCTTCTGTATAGATATTGACGATATTATGGTTGTTAATCTCGCAATACTTAATTAACACCAACTCTTGATGTTGAAGACTAAATCCCCGGTCAGCCTGCTCGTCTGTACTGACCCTCTTGTAGCAGATTACGTTCATTTTTGGAAGATTCGGTTTGTTTTTGTTTATACCTGTCAAATTCTATTAGGGCTAATGTGGTAATGAATTCCCGGATCTGCAGCATTTCTTCGTGGGAAAATTTGAACTCACCTTCATTTAATATCTTAGTACAATCTTGTTCGTTTATCATTAAAAAACCTCTTTTTATAAATGATAAACAGAAAAAATGACAAAGTCAAATGTTGGCCTTACAGAATCACTCCATTAAATACTTAAAGAATGAATATAGATACTGCCTTAACCATTGTTGGCCTGTATAAATTGACCACCCAAACCCGGAGTTAAATCCTAGTTGTTTTGTATTGGATGTCCGGTGAACTCAGACCGATTTTTGGAATGGTCAAATAAGGATGATTCAATCATCCAAAATCTGAGTGACCTATAAATTTATTTGTATGGAAGGTTCATCTTCCTTGCAATCTCTTGGAATCGTGGGTCTTCCCTCAAGTTATCACATAAAGGGCTAAGGAGATAGGGAAGAGTTGGGTCGTGTACTTCAAAGCACTTTTGCAGCCATTTAATAGCTTTATCATTTTCACCAGCCATTGCATAGGTCGTTGCAATATCCCATGGACTCCAATATGAAGTTTTAAATCTTAATTCAGCTACCTTATTGTATGAAATCATCGCTCCCTTAAATCCCCCCTCAATGTAGCCTTGTTCTAAGGCTTTAACCATTTCAGGATCATCTGGCCAACATGATTTAAAACATTCCAATGCATCCTTGTACTTTCCTTTCAAGTAAAGAGTGTTTCCAAGATTTCCCAGGGCAAAATTATACCCAGGTTCTATTTTCAATGCATCATGGCACGCCCTGATTGATTCATCATACTTCCGAGTCATTTGGAGATCAACTGCATACCATACAATCATGAAAGCATTCATCGGATCAAGCTTGAGGGCTATCTCAATCTGTTCCATCGCTTCTTTTGGTCTTCCTAATATATTCAGAAGATGTGAATAACCTGAATGTGCCCCCGCATTGTTGGGATTAAGTGCAATAGCTTTCTTAAACGATGATTCACCACCTTCCCAATCCCATAATGTCCATGTCTTTATGCCCGCAAATGAAGACTGAACCTCAGCACTTGTACTGTCCAGTTCAAGGGCTTTCATAATTGCTGTCGTTATATTGGGGCAGGCTTCGTCGGGTGGAACAATCCCAGCTTGCTGACGAAAATTCCATACACCAGAAATACCAACATATGCTAGGGCATATCCCGGATCTATTTCTTTTGCAAGGTTAAAATAATGCATTGCTGTATCCAGATCATTCGCAGTGAATTTTGTCGAATAGAACTGGCCCTTCAGATAAGCATCATATGCTTCCAGATTTTTTGTCGCTGGTTTCTCAATAAGCTTTTTTTCCTTAGTCGTGATTGCTGCTTCCAATTCTGTAGCTATTGACTGGGCTATCTGGCCTTGCAGACTGAAAATATCCGTTGCATCATTTATCTTTTTTTCGTATGTTTTCCCCCACAGTTTAAGCTCTTTTCTAAACGCTTTGAAAAGGTTCACACTTATGCGGATACTGTTGCCGTACCTTTGCATATCCCCCTCAACAATGTAGTTTACACTCAGTTCTTTTGCAATTTCAGGAATTGATTTAGTTGTCTTTCGGTATTTTTCAGCGGAAGTTCTTGATGTAGGGTGCAGGTCTTTTATTGTCTGAAGATGATCCAACACATCCTCCATAAATCCGTTTATGAAATACTGATTGCTATCACTTGGGCTGTCATTTATGAATGGCAAAACAGCAATGGATTTTTCAATTAGTCCGGAGTGTTTAAGTACTTTAGGAAGAAAGAAATAGCCAATAACAATAAGAGCAAGTACAATAACAGATGCTACAATTGTTTTTGGGATAAGTTTTTTTGCCTTTTCAGGTTTCCCATTAACAACCTCTTTTAAAATCCCTTCAGTCTTTTGTCCAGGATGTTCTATTGCTGTTATAATCTCCCTTATTGCAAGAGCCACTTTATTTATCTGGTCACGGTAAATGGTTTTGTTCAGATTCTCATGTGGTTTTTCTTCAGTTGATCTTAAGGGTCTGTTAACCCCGGCTGACTTATAAATGAATTCAATTCCACGAAGCACTCCTCCAAGAACTGATTCACACTCCTTAATGTCAGCAGCATCCAGATCATGAATACGAACAGGCAGAACTCTGTTAGCCACATTCCCATTAGGTAGTTTTACTTTTAATCCGAACTGATCCTTTGAAGCCTGTTCCACAAACGCTTTAAACTCATGCTCCCATGCGAAGGACTTTGGGTCACAATAAGTTCTTGAGATGATGGGAATAAAAATAAGGCATTTAAGTTTTTCTTTCAATGAGGCATCCACATCATGAGTCTCCAATAGGCCATCATGGGGGTTGATGTCAAAATAAACGCTGATTTCTTCCTTAAAGGTTGATTCAAGTTCAGTCTTCAGAGCTTCGACAAACTCACTAACCCACCTGTCCCCTTTGTTGTCTTTTTGTCGGTAGCTGATGAAGATGTCGTAGTTATATCCCGGAATAATACTTGACATTTATGCTATGGAATTAGTTTCGACCTATAACATTTTATTTTCCTCAAGCCATTTCCTTACCCTTTCATGCTCTGCCTGATATTTAGCTTCTGTATCCCTGATAATCTGCTGAAATTCGGGTTCTTTTCTAATGATTTCGAATAATGGATCATTTTTTATAAGTGATAACATCCATAAAGGCTGCAATTTCCTTTGATTAAAAATTCTTAAATTCTTATATGCTTTGTCCTTATCTCCCCTGAAAGCATATACTCCAGCAATATCATAATATGTATAATATAATTGAGACCATGGACGAATAGATTTAATTTGGTTATTACATTCCTCCAATTGTTTATTGAAGTAATATTCCGATTCTTTCTTATATCCATTTTTCCAGTAAGCATATCCGATCCGGTGATTGTCTGCGGGACCAACAGAATACTCCGTTCCAAAAAGAGCTTCCCTTCTGGAAACAAATTCTTTACTATATTTCAAAGACTTTTCCATTTGCCCTGCGAACCCACAATTTACTACCAGGTCTTGAAGGGTAGATAGATTAGTTGTATCTAATTTATAACTCCTTTCCAGAAATTCAACAGACTTTTCGTAGTTAGCCAATTTATGTTCTAAGTATCCTAATTGTGTAAAGTTTTTAACAGAATCCCCATCCAATTTAAAAGCTTCAAGACTATAATATTTGGATTTCTCCGTGAATCCGGCATCACAGTAAACATAAGCAAGGAGTCTTAAAATATCAGGTAATTCTGATCCATGATTCAGAGATGCTGCTTTGTGTAAATTTTTGAGCGAAATTAACAGGGTGTCAGACAGACCTGCTTTCCCAAAATAAGATCTCCAGGAATTAGGGTTAATCTTTAATGCCTTGTCGAATTCTTTCATCGCCTGTTCCGGAAGACCTTTTTCGTAATAATAATTTCCTCTGATCGTATATGCTTCATCCAATTGATCATTATAAGAGAGAGCAACCTTTGTAAAGAAAAGAACCGAATCCATAAATTTTTTTGAAAAATATTCCTTTTGATAATGTTTATCCCAATAGACCGCTGCCAGACCGGTATATGCCTGGGCAAAAGTGGGATCACACTCCAATGCTCTTTTATATAGAACTTCGGCCTTTGTCAATGCCTCCATGTTACCAATATTAAATTGATATTTTGCATGCTCTTCTCTTCCTCTCTGGTAAAAATCATATGCTGTCAGGTTTGTAGTTGGTATTTTCTCAATTAGTTGCTTTTCTTCAGGAGTAATTATTGCATGTAATTCTTTTGCAATTGTTTGTGCAACTTCACTCTGAACAGAAAATATGTCTTTCCAGTTTCTGTCATATTCATTTGCCCATGCATGACTCTCTTTATAACTTGCTTTAATTAACTGGACAATTAACCTTACATTATCTCCAGACTTTTGAAAACTACCTTCAAGCAAATATGATACACCAAGTTCCTGACCAATAGTATAAGTTGTTTTTTTAGTCCCACGGTATTGTTCCACTGATGTCCTTGACTGTACTCTTAAATCTTTAAACTTTTGTAGGTGAAGCAGTATTGCATCCATTGTTCCATCAGCAAGGTATTGTTGAGAGGGGTCATCACTTAGAGATTTAAATGGAAGCACAGCAATTGATTTTTCAAGTTGTCCTTTTGGTTTAGATAGTGTCGGGATTAAGAAATATCCAAGTACAATAAGTGCTAATAATATAACAGATGCTATAATAATTTTTGCTTTATTATTTTTCTGAGATAATGATATTGATTTAAAAACTTCTTTGGGTACTTCCTCCTGATCTTTCTCATTTTGTCCGATTGAAGTAATAATCTCCTTTACTGCAAGAGCCACTTTGGCAATCTGGTTTCGGTATTTTGTTTTGTTTAAGTTGATCTTTTCATCGTCATCAGGTTTGAGTGGTCTGTTAAATCCTGATTCTTTATAAATAAATTCCATTCCTCGGAGTACTCCACCTAGGACCGATTCACATAATAAAATATCATTTTTATCGAGATCATGTATCTGAACTGGCAACACTCTGCTTGCTACATTACCATTAGTTAATTTAATCTTTAATCCAAAATGATCTTGAGCAGCTTGTTCCACAAATGCTTTGAACTCATGCTCCCATGCGAATGAATTAGGATCGCAGTATGTCCTTGAGATGATGGGAATAAAGACCAGACATTTGAGTTTATCTTTCAGTGATGCATCAACATCATGCGTTTCCAGAAGTCCATCATGAGGATTAATATCAAAATAAACACTGATCTCCTCTTTAAAAGTTGATTCAAGTTCCCCCTGCAGATTATCGACAAACTCGGTAACCCAACCATCGTGCTTGTTGTCTTTCTGGCGGTAGCTGATGAAGATGTCGTACTCGTATCCTGGTATTATGCTTGACATCAGAGGTCTATTTAATTCAATATCAAATTTAATCTATAAAAAGCATCATCGCAATTTTATTTACCCGAGTGGGGATTTCAATGACCTTGCTCATAGATGGCCTGAATAAATTGACCACCAAAATAAGGAGTTAAATCCTTGTTGTTTTGCTATGTATGTTAAGTGTAATCTGGCTGGACAGATGTGATCAATAAACCCGGCTTATGCACTAGTGGCTGGTTTTATTTGTTTTTATTTCTGATAGTATTCCATTTTTCTAAGACGTCCTTTTCTCCTTCAAAATATGAAGATTGAGAATTCTTTTTAAATATCTCAAATGAAGGGGCGATAAGTATTTTATCTGAATCAGGGTATTCACATACATCATATCCAATATATGTTCTTATATCGAGGTAAGTACATGTTTCAAAGGTATGATTATAAAACTGGTGAGCGCCTGATTCACCCATTTCAAAGAATATAAGGTCACCACTTGAGATTAACTCGAATCCCTCTGGTGTTCTTAAAGTCATTGAACCTGAAATAACCATAAATAATTCTTCAGCAAATCTATGAAAGTGGTATGGTGCTGATAGTTGTCCTGGATTTAATAATCGAAGATCAAAGTTTAAATTTTTTGGATTAATTCCATTCTTTTTTCTTGAGACGTCCGAGAATA
>PLML01000093.1 GCA_003141525.1 Bacteroidales bacterium | reverse complement strand
TTTAACGAAATAACTCTGTGTAGCAAAAAGAACTTACACAGAGGCACACAGAGCAGTCACAGAGGAAATCCGGAGACTTATATCCTGGGATCTCTCTGACCTCTGTCTGATGTCTCAGAAGGTTAGCGAATCGTAGACCACGACCCGTTCCCACAAATCGCCGCACTCATCTATAAATTTCAGGTGAGTATGGTGTGTCTGATATACATCCTGATCTTCTTTGCTCTTAAAGGTAACCAGGAGGGAATAACTATAGGATCTGTCAATTACACCCCGATTGGTTTTTGCCGGCAGACCCAGATGATAACTGACAATTGTTTCAACAGTAATTAACTTTTTCAAACCATCTTCAAATTTGGTTCTGACAGCCTTTGTTACAGGTTTCTTGAGCCAGAAATAAACATGGTGAACAAAATAATCTATTTGCTTTGCCATAACTATTCGGATTTTAAAGCATTATCGAGTGCATTAATAATAGGTTTGGTAGAGATCTTCGAACCAACGGCTCCAACCATCCATTGCTGTGGGGTCAGTCGTTCTTGTTTGAAAATGCGTTCAATCTCATTTGAGAAATTTTTTCCCTTCAGGTATTCTTCTATCTGGAATTGAATTATGTGCCCGTAAGAATAATTCGGAAGGTATAGCGGAGAATCGATCATATGCGAATAGATGGCAAGGATAGGAGAGTCTTTAATTCCAAGAACAAGTGCAAAGTATTTATTCCATACTTCAACCGCAATTGAAATGGTACTTTTCTTCAGTTGAGCAGGGGTGGCATTGGGATTTTCGTAAAGCCATTTCCAAACCTTCATATCGACCATTCCTACACCCATTATCTCCATCAGAGACCAGGAAGCATCGAATGTTTCAAATTTTTTCTTGTCAGGGTTATCATCTTTCATGCCGATAAGGAACAGGTCACGGCTCTGAAAGATAAATGCATTTGCTTCAGTGAATGCGGTATTAGGTACACCCGACATCATGTAATTATCTATATCATAAAGAGATAATGTTTGTTCGACATTATGTCCGAACTCATGTACTGCTATGTTATAGCCTTTATAATCCATCCCTCCCTCTGAAATACAGGTACGAAGATGCGATAAGGAACCCTTCATAGCTGCTCCCCAGGCATGACCTGATCCGCGTGCCGGATCTACCACTATCTTGTCATCCAGGTAGTTGGCTCTTTCTGGTGACCATCCGAGTTTCTTTAACATGACAGGCATTCCTGCATGGAAAGCAGCCGGATCAGGATAAAGAGCTGATGTTTTTGAAGTGAGCAGTGCCTCCGGAATAGTACTGCGTGTCTTGAAACCGTCATACCAGATATCGTAAGGCCTGAGGTCGCGTCCTAACCTCTTCTTAATTAATGCCCCAAGCTTTACGAGCTGAGGTGAACTGAGGAATGAATCAAACAAAGCTTCAACCTCGGGCTGAGCAATCTCCATCTCAAGTGAGAATTTGCGGAGAATAAAGGTGTTCATGTCAGGATTGTAGGCATCGAGCTCTCTTCGTGTTTTGAAGTTATTGATTATATGCAGGTAACGGGTATCAGGTTCATGAGATGCCTCAACAGTTTTACCTCCCTTTGTAACTTTATTTGAATAGGGAGCCCACTCGAAGTCAGGACTATTGACAACCACTCCTGGAATCTACTGGTTTATAATACGTTCCATCACTTTATAGATCATTTCTTGTTTAGCAGGTCCATTCATCCTGTCAGCATAATCGGCTTTAAGCTCATCGCGAAGATTCCAGTGAGAGAGTAAAACCATTTTGTCGGGGAAGATCTGAAGTCCATCGTCAGTGCGAAGATGTCCCATATAAATATTATAATCAGCGATATACATTTCCGAATTTCCTGTTGCTTCTGTTACTGCCTGATCAAGTTCGGCAGGAACCCTTGAAACAAAAAGGTCTCCCAGTCGGGCCATTGCCCAATCATCGCGGCTCCATTTTGGTCCAAATTCTTCCTTCTCAGCTAATGTATAATATGGAAAGTTAAGAGCAATTGAGAAAGCTATCTTGTTAGAGTATAAATCATTCAGCATATGAGAACCTGCTGAATAGTTCCCAAACATACGGTCAGTCTCATCTATATCACCAAGAGACTCGTCGAGAATTTTCCTTAGCGAAAGAGTTATTTCGTTGTAGTTCCCATTTAATGACTCAAGGTAGTTGCTTATTTTATTGAATACTCTCTTCCTTTTAGCAGGATCAGAGATATAGTTTGTTTTGACAAAGGCAGAAAAGGCAGCGGGAGTGCCATCTTCTTTTCTCCAAAGTGAAGCAGCATGTTTCACCCCTTTTTTCAGAAGGTTTAAATCTGCAGTTGGCTGCGCTGCTTTNNCCACTGTCAATTATGTTCTTTATTGTAGATTCGTTTAGAAGTGCGGCTGGCATTGCTGTCTCCTTTTTTGGCGAAGATGAAGAACATGCAGTAGCAGCCAGAATGAAGAACAGAACTATTTTTTTCATTGGTCTTATATATTGGTATTTTATAGTCTATCTCTTTTTAGTATTGGTAATCATTTTATTAAACAATGCTAACTGCTCTTTCATTGCAGCTATTTTATCAACAGGTTCAGTTCTGGCTTCAAGAAGAATCCATCCTTTATAATTGATACCTGAGAACAGATTAAAGAGTTGTTGATAAGGATAGTTGCCATCATTAAGCTCACGAATATGAACAGTATCGCCAAACCATTTTTTAACCATATTGAAATTACCTTCAAGTCCGGGTGGTAATAGATCCTCGTCATTGCAATCCCAGCAAATTTTAACGTTAGGTTCAGTCACCTGATCGAAAATGGCTTTCATATTTGGAAGTTCCTGTGTATTTGGTCCGTGAACCTCAACTCTCACAAGCTGGCCAAAATCCCGGGCAAATTTTCCGACTTCATTTAACGAAGCTGCAATCTGTGCAATTGTTTTCTCTTTTGGAACTTCGGGAGGCAGATTGTTCGGTTTCACTTTTATTCCTGATGCGCCGATATCTTTACATAGTTTTATATACTCTTTTGTCGGCTCAATATTTTCACGGAGCTGTGCTTTATCAGGACTATGATATTCAAAATTAGATCCATAACCAATACATGTTACATTACAATACCGAAACATTATGTGATTTATGAATGTACTCGCTTTCGCTCATACGTACAAAGATATTACTTTTACTCCGCAAGCGGCGGGGAACTAACCCCGAAAGAGATTAGAGTTACCCGATGCAAATACAACAATCGAACCTTTACCACCCCGACCTTGCGTCCTTGCGCGTCCAATAGCGGCAGTTATATTGTAAGCATTCGGTGAACCACATCTTGCAAATGCCTAAACCGTCGTCGTATATTTCGGAAAAAATACAACATGATTAAACGACGGAACAAAACCACGATGTATCGCATGATTCAGCAGTGGAAGGAAAGCGGAATGAGCCAAGCGGCATTTTGCGCAAACGAGAAATTATCAGAATCCCTTTTCTATTATTGGCATAGGAAATACAAACAGGAGAACAGACAATCCAATTTTCTTCCGATAAAGTTGCAGACAGAAAACAAACCAACGGAATCAAACATTATAGAAATTCATTATCCGAATCAGGTACGATTGGTAATACCGGGAAACACGCCGATTGACTTTATTAGACAACTGACCTGGATTCAATAAGACATCCGATGTTTGCATTAACAACGACCAATATATTTTATATATACCGCCATCCTGCCGATATGGGGCATAGGTAGCGTAGCTGTAACCAGGGGCAAAGTAGCTTATATATAATTGTATATTAATATATTATAAATGGTTATGCAGCTTCTTTTTCTATGAGGATTCTTTCTTCCATGTCCAAATTAAAGTGCCCATAAGGATTAACATGAGCATATATTAGTGGGGTTAGGCCCCTAAAATCCTCCGGCGTCATTAAATCATACCATTTTTTCTGAGATAGAACTTGCTGTATCATCAAAGTATTGATATATACCGGGCAGTTTTGCAATAAATGTAGGCTCAATATAGAAATTTCCTGGTCTTCAATTCTGTTTGTAGATATTTCCCCGCCTTTACCATAGTAAATAAAGCCGTTGGCAGAATTCCAATTCTCCACCACATTAAGGCCTTCATGAATTTCCATCCTTAATTCTTCCGAATCTAAGTATTCACAAAGGAATATTGTTTTTATGGCTTTCCCCAGCTCTGCTAGGGCTTGATATGTTGGATGCATTAAATTATTTCTTGTAAACCTTTTCATGATTGCTTCTGTTTCGGCAGTTCCAAGACGTAATGCAGTTGCATATTTTACCATCTGGTCATACTGTTGCCGGATAAGCTCCCAATTAATCGGCCTGGTCAATATCGGCTGCAAATTTGGGAAGGCTTCGCTAATACCGCTTTAAGGCCGGTATAATTTTTGCGAATGAATGGCTTTGAGCCTGGGCATCAGGTTAAAGCCAAGTAAATGACAAAAGGCAAAAGCCACTTCGCTCTGACCGTGTGAATCAACAAAATTCTTTTCGATCTCCATATCGGTACAATGTTTTAATAATCCATCAATCATTGCCGAAACTTCAGAAGACGAACATGCTTTTAACTGGGAATATATACAAGCTGATTTTTTCTCAACGTGCCAATAAATCATAATCCCTCTGCCCCTATACCTTATGTGGTATTTGGTCATAAGGTTCTGGTCCCAGGCGCCAACCTTTTTAGAATCAGAAGCACAAGGAGTAGTGCCCTCGCCCCAAACGTCCTTTACCCTACTTTTCAGAATCGCATTAACCACATGGGATATTGCATTACGAAGGTTGTCTTTATTTATAAATTTTCTTTTGATATATTGTAAATCCAGATAGCTTACTCCATGGTTCCCGGCAGATATACGTTTGAGCCCTGTATTTGCACCTAACCCATATAAAGCAAGGATAAGCCTTTTCTGGATAGTGGCACGATCAAGTTTTTCGTGTGTTGCCAGCGTTTTAAAATCATCAGTAAAAGAAAGCCTCAGATCACTTTCTTTTAGAATATCGAGCAGGTTTAGCATCGGCCATTGGCGCATTATTTCAGTTTTTAATTTGGTAAGGTTCTCAGGTTCTGCTTGAGCATCACTTGGCGACAATGTGATCCCCCCGTTACTTTTATTTGACAAATGAATTTTGGTGTTTTTAGGCATACCCTTATCAAGTTTTGATAACGCCTGATACATTGATTTTTTGATATTGGTAATGAACTCTTCTGCATCTAAAGGTTGTTTTAAAGCCTTGTAATTTTCTTCCCTGCGCTCTTCGAAATCAATTGGTAAATCTTCATCAGGGTTCCTATACTGATCTGCACCAACCACCCATACTTCCTAGCAGCGTAGCTTATCCCTTAAAGCTTGTAATACAACTATCTCATAGTTTATTCTATTGATCCGTTCCTTGCCATTATTATCCTTCTCAATGACCGTTTCTTTCATCCCGGCTTTTATTACCCCATCAATAGGTATTTCCTTATCATTACTGAAGTAACGCGTAATAATGGGAGTATACTTTTTTATTAATTCCAATGCTTTTATAACCGGTTGGTAAAGGTCATTATTTGACCGGAACTGAAGGATATTAAGCAATTCGGGAACCATGCCCCTATAGTGTTTACTGTAAGATGCCCTCATAACAGTATATACCTTTTGACGAAATTGAACACCCGTATTTTTGAATTCCTTCACCAATGCTTTTAACGTTTTTTCATTTACTACCGGATACAATACTTGCTTTATGATTCCATCAGGGTTATCAATGACGACTTCCGCAATCTGAAAAAGAAGATTGTTTTTTCCGTTAACACGTTTAAAATCATTTACAAATTCTTTTTCCACTTTTCTTTCAGCCTTAACGCCTATACGATGGATAATTGCTATAAGCAGTTCTATAAGATTATCGGTAATTTCCCTTTTTCTAAGCCAAAAGAAAGCAGCCAGAATGGTGTAACGCATTTTATCAGGATGCCTTCGTAACTCCATTAACTTTTCTGATACAGCCCTTTGTTTATACCTCTTTATAACTTTAGTAGGAACCTTATTAAAAAGGTTGTCCGGTAGATTGAGTTGCCGGATAGTTTGGAGTTTATTTATTTCCTTAAAAACACTTTCAAGTCCAATACGGCCTGGATCAGCCCTTAAATCACCAAATGACATTGATTTTTCTTCAATATTGTCATCAGCCTCAGTTTCATCATATAAAGCCAGGGTTTCAATTAAAAGGTTCATCTGGTATCTGGTACTTAAGGATAGTTGTGAATACGTTTCTTGTAAAAATTGGTCTCCATAAGTACGTATTGCTGATTTTGTTAATCTATTGATTTGCTCGAGCGTTGGAGGCTCAATACTTGATTCTCGGAATCGTTTATAAGCTTCTTCTTTCAGATTTTCTATTTCAAAATTTTGATAAAGAACTTGTTTACACAGCCATTCTTTGGTTAGTTGGATATCCTCAGTCGTTGCTTCCCTAAATCCAAAAAAAGTTCTTATTTGAGCCCGATGGTATTTAATATTTCTCCCACTCCAATCGTATTTGTCAAATACAAAAGGAGCTACGTCTAATTGCTTAGCAATATATTCTATGATTTCTATAGGAACCTCATTTTTATAGTTTGGAAACCTGGCCTCATACTGAAAATATTTGAACATTACGCCAAAACCAAGTCTTGTTTCTCCGGTTTTATTGCCAACCTGTGTAAGTTCATTCGGCAAAAAAGTAAAATGATCTATAATTTCATCCAATTCCCAATTTCTTTTCATAAAGGCAAAATTTTTAATCAGTTATCCATTTTCAGGCATTTAATTGCATATATTAAACGTCCCTTTATACTATGTTTAATTTAAATAGCCTAAATATCAATATTATTACTCATATTGTATATAAAATTAATATAATTTTACTAAGTACATGACAAAAAT
>PLML01000017.1 GCA_003141525.1 Bacteroidales bacterium | reverse complement strand
CAAAGAATGGGTAGTAGTTTAAAAGGTGTAGTTTTTGATTTCAATGGAACTTTATTTTGGGATACTAATATTCATAACAAAGCTTGGGATATTTTTCTTGAAAAGAATAACATTAGGTTATCAAATAAAGAGAAAAATAAAAAGATTCATGGCAAGAACAATAAAGATATATTAAACATTTTGTTTTCTAATCAATTGTCAAAAGAAGAGATTAATAGATTAAGCACAGAAAAGGAGAAAATCTATCAGAAATTATGTTTACAAACTGATATTCAACTAGCTCCGGGAGCAAAAGAATTTCTAAATTTCCTCAAAAATATTAATATTCCTTTCACAATTGCGACTGCTTCGGAGCTTAATAATGTTGATTTTTATTTTAAACACTTAGAGCTTAATTCTTTTTTTGATAGGTCAAAAGTGATATTTAATGATGGTAGTATTAAGAGTAAACCCAACCCTCAAATATTTCAAAAGGCTATAAACATAATGGGATTAATGGGATGTGAAACTCTTATTTTTGAAGATTCTATTTCTGGAATTATTGCAGCGGAGAATGTAAAAGCTGCAAAAATCATCATCGTTAACTCTAATGATGATGATTATAGTCGCTGGGACTATCAACAAATAAAGAATTTTATGGATGTTGATAAAAATCTATTTAATAACTAAATCAACTACGCCTAACACGGACGGTGCTATGAAAAGCACTGCCCCCCATCGTTTATTAGAAAATATCAATCTTATCAATCTCCTTCATCAACCTTTCAGTCTCTGCCAGGGCAACAATTATCTTTTGGTAATGCTGAATATCCTCATAGGATAATACTCTACCTTTGCGATCCTTAAGCCATTTTTGCGCCGGTTGATAACCTCCAATGTAAAATTCCCCGGAAATTAATTTAACGCCTATATCTAAATAAAATAAATTTGATCTGCATTTTATAATTTTCTAACTTGCATATAACAGACATATAAGCAAGTAATCTACAATTGGTTGTTTAATTTCAGAAGTACTTTAATATTAACCAATAATTAAAATCATGAACAAAATAAATTATTTTTTGAGCCTAGGTTTAGGAATTTTTGTTCTATTGACTCTATGTCAGCTCAAGACTGACACGGAAAAAGAAAAAGCTATAGTGAAAGCTATCATTCAAAATGAAACAGATGCCTACTTTGCCAAGGACATCGACAAAGTATCCACTTTTATGGAAAACATAAATGGAAATCGGAATTTATCCTTGATGTCATATTTTTACAGTGGGCTGATAGACTCTGTCAAGGATAGTTCCTCCATCAAGTCACAAGTGACGATCACCATTTTATATGATAATGTGTCCTATGATACGATGTTCACACCGGCCAACGGCTTTTCATGTTTTATTGCTGGTCTTGGAAAGACGATTCTCTTTGATACTGGGGAGGAGCCGGATATTTTGCTGCATAACATGAAACAGGCGAACATCGATCCCGATCAAATTCAATATCTGGTAATCTCACATATTCATCACGATCATATAGGTGGACTAATGGGCGAAACCGTTTGGAAGAATATGGAGACCGTATTTTTTCCCGTCAAACTGGATTCCCTCGGCGACGGAAGTGAAAGAATGGCTTCTTTGCCTGTCGAACTATTTCCTCACGTCTTTTTGAAAAGAGTAGATTCTTTGCCTATAGGACTATTTCCTCACGTCTTTTTAACTGGAGTCATGCCTCCAGTACCAGCAAATATAATACATGGAAAAGAACAGAGCTTGATCATCGACACGCCGCAAGGACTTGTGCTGATCACTGGTTGTGCCCACCCGGGAATCGTCTCTATACTAAAAAGGGCAAAAGAGATAGTAAACAGGGATATCTATCTGGTATTGGGTGGTTTTCATTTATTTAATCAAACGGATGAGCAGATTAAGACTGTCGTCGATTCTTTCAAATCCATGGGTGTGCGCTATGTCGGTCCTATGCACTGTACAGGAGATAAAGCGAAAGCCGCATTCCGAGAGGCATATGGCGATCACTATGTGGAGATGGGTGCCGGTAGAAAAATTACTTTGGATAAGGATGGATTGTTACTTTTCGGTCATTGAACGATATGAACTAGACTGGATACACCCGATTAGAGAGATAGCTCTTCTCACATGTCGCTCAAATGTAGCCATTATGACTTAGCACGTAGAGCAGGCAAAAACGCAGTTGGAGCCGATCGCCGGAGCGTACGGGTTTAGAGACTTTAGTGCATTCTTTACTGCAAAGCAACGAACACATAACGACCAAAAAATAAAAGACAAATATTCTGCATGACTAGAAAAAAAGTGCTACGACCACCTAACACAGATGGTATGGGTAATTGCCTTCCGCAGCCCAGACAACTTCTCAATCAGCTTAAAAAGTCTATGCGAGAAACCACATCACAACTTATAAAACCTTGTGTACCGTGACTAATCCTGCTGCCGGGACAAAATCAATAGGGCTGCCGGCCGACGCTCTTGCTGTCATGGTTTTTGCAGAGCCACTTAGAGAGTTTTATCGTGACGGGACTGCTTCGTTCCGTCTACCGGGACTCAACTATCTCGACAACTTTATCTGGACGAGAATACTGGCGTCCATCAACCGGGACTTTGCAAAAACTCATGCCAGCCCGGACACGGACGGCAACTCATTAAACCGCCGGGCCATTAGGTTTCATTTGATAGCCCGATTCCAGTTGAATAACATTTTATTAGAAAGATTTTGGATATTTTGGATATATTGATTCTTTAATTTTACTTAAAAAATGAGACAAATTTTAATTATTGCAATGGCATT
>PLML01000148.1 GCA_003141525.1 Bacteroidales bacterium | reverse complement strand
AAATTTTTGTCATGTACTTAGTCGTCCCATTTAAAATAAATGTCGCATGAGGATTGAATGCGTTATAACCTTCAATTAGTTCCTGAGGTGTAGGAGGGATATTGTAAGAATTGCGATTTGGAGTAAGGAGTAAACTCGTTGACTGAGGATAGTGAATTTTTACAAAAGTCCCATTTTTTACAAAAGGGGTTACTGAATGGTTAATTTTTGGTTTTCCGGCAATACGATCAAGTGTTATTGAAATATGGTACAACTCACCATGAGAACCAATTTCCACATAACCATTGCCACTGCTGACAAAAGGTGCAGCATAAATGACTTTAAGGGCATTCCCCATCTGCCCACGTGTTGGTGAAACATAGTAAGCTTTGTCGCTTACACGGAACAAGTAGTTCAGCGATTTATATATAATCTCGACCGGAATTCCTGCTGCGTTATCAGAAATAATTATAAAATCATCTTTTATCTCAATTTCAATAATAGGAGAAGTATTTGTTTTTTCACAAGCATCCAGTGAATTGTCAATTAATTCCCTCAGTATAGCAATTGGCCAGAAAATCTTGTCATGCCCTATTTGTGCCCTTAATTCCTTTTCAGAGAAATACTCTAGTTCCCTGCTGGTCTCAAAAACTTCACGTTTTAATGTTTTCTTGCTCGAGGTATTTTCATACTGAGTATGCTTTTTATCTAATTTTTTCATTTTTTTTGCTTAATTATTTAATTCAAATTTCTCTCAAATTCTTCCAGAGCGTTATCTTTTTTAATCACGAGATGCCTAATAATCTGAGATCTGTAGATTATATTTGTCAGTATGAGAAATACTGTTGGATCGAGTTTATTTAAATTATGGCAGAATTCATTAAAATCTACAATATCATAATCACAGAGATTCTTTGAATCAGCCATTTTTTTAAGGATAAAGTTCTTCCTTTCTATTGGACAATTAGTGAATTCAGCATCATAATTTGAATAAAAGTAAAGTGCAACTACCTGCATTGGAGTTAATGCCTCACTTACAACTGATAAGACATCTTTTATATGAGCTAATTCCTCTTCAGATGATTGCAAATCAATTTCATCCCATGGCATTTCCAGAAAATCAAGATTTCGTTCAATAAACTTTTCTAACCATAGTTCATAATAAAGATCATCGATAACAATATTATAGTTTTCACTCTCATATTCTTCTATCTCATGATCCACATCGGGATCAAGGTAGTAGTCAATTTGAATCTGATGCAGTTCCATTTGTCATGTCGTTTGATATAAAGTTATTCTTTTGAACTTGAAATTTACCGTCAGTGATCTCAGATTGTTTTTTTGTTAATTCATGTTGCCAAATCGCAAGCCCACAATAATAATCCCGATATGCATTATGATCTCGATCTCCCGGAAAACCAACAATTTGCCATATATCAGTTTGTGGATAAACGGAACTATTCCCATATGGTTTAGTACTTATCATTTTATTAACGTCATCAAAATTCGGAGACTTTAAACCTTGATGAACGCATAGATTATATGCATGATAAAAAATACATTTTTCAAATTTAGAATAGGAAAGAAGGTATTTTCGGACGTGTGATATACCTGCATTCAATTTTTTAAATTCTACTATAAATTCATCAAAAGCATCATCAATGTATTTTCTATAAAGGCCAAAAACATAAAGAAGATTATCTTCGGCAATTAAATCAGATTTATAATTATGAAATCTGCTCATAACGTCTTTCATATATTCCTGATACTTATTTGCAAATTCAAAAAAGGGGAATAGATCATCTTTACAAATCTGAAGGTCGAAAAATGTTTTTATCTCATTAAAAATTTGTTCATCTTCCTCGGCATTTTTATTTTCAGATAATTTTTCCTGAAGTTTTTGAAGTTTGACATGGAATTCTTGAGTTTTTTCCAATTGCAATCTAAGTTCGTTTTCCAATTCGCAATGGCTTTGATCTGCACAAGTGCTATTGTTTAATTCGCCGGCATCTGGAGTTTTTAAATTATTCATTTTTAAATTTTTTAAAATTGGGGTTAAATTCAATTTTACAATTCAACCCCGTTATTTTTTGACAGTAATAAGGAATTCCTTTTTTTAGTGGGGTTTTCCTTCTTAGGTTATTTCTTCTCGTAACCTACCATTACCTGCGATGTATACCTTTTTGTTGCTGTGAATCTGTGTTTATCATTCTCCCATGTAATTGTAATATAAGATTTAAAGCCTTCTTCATCCTTTTTGTCATTAAGGATATCAATTACTTGACCTTCAATAGGATCGTCTTTAATTATATCTAATCGATTTAAATAAAGTTCAATGTGATCTCCGAATCTTATGGATAAACGATTATACTCGTCATCATCAATGACAGGAAAAAGGATTTGATAATGTGGTGCAATCTTTACTACCTCTTCTTTACCATTTTTAATGATGGAAGTGAATTCAACAGAATCTTGGAAGTCATCATCTCTCCATGTCACACCGGTAAAAGTTACGTCCGGATGTTGCTTAGATAATTCAACTATTGCATCATTTAAATATTCTTTTCGGCAATAGTAATAAGCTACCCCGTTTTTACTTTCCATTAAAATATTTCCCCATTTCTGGTTAAATGTGCTCCCGGATGATAATATCTCAGGATTTGTGCACGATACATTGGTTTGCATATAATATCCCATAGTTTTAATTTTTAATAATATTATTTTTAAAATGGCAAATCATTATTTTCGATTTGACTTTCTCTTTCCGATAACTTGATTTTATCCGTTTTGTCTAAAAATTCAACATCTACAGAGATGTATGTCAAACCAAACTTTTTAGCTGTTAAGCATACATTTCCTGTTTTATATTTAATTATTACTGATACGTCAGCATTTTCATCTTCTTTATCATTCTGATCTTCTTCAAATTTTAATTCCAGTTTGACTTCATTTAGATGATTTTGCTCGATTCTTTGATAGTAATCTGCGACTATTTTCTCAAATCTCCTTAATACATCGTTATCCAACTTATCACTATCTGATTTCTTTACCTCAAAGCAATACTCAAAACCTTCCTTTACTAATTTTGAATCTCCTTTGGAACATTCGTACAGATAAACATAATTTTCATAAACATCTTCTCCGGCAATTTTTACTCGAAAAACTTCTTCCGGGTATTCTTTAGACAACTTAATTATGTCATCAAGTGCTGTCTTGTTTGTTGAGTTGATAATTATTTCATCAGCCACAATTTTGTTAATCTCAAAAGGGGTTTCCTTGTTTATTTGCTTCATAAGGAGTTTTTCCCAAAATCCTTCGGAAGCTTTTACGATTGTATAATATTCATATGACATGACTTTAATTTTTAATTTTTGATAGTATTATTTGTAAATGTTTGGAGAATTACCTGTCTCAGATAGGTTCCTACCCTTAGAAACTGCTTATCAGCACTTTCTTTAATTTTATCATAGATTGGTTTTTCCAACCATAGATTGATTCTTTTAAATTCATTTTTTTTCATAACCTTAATTTTTTAAAAATCCAATTATTTTTTTGTTTTCTAATAAATACTTTGATCGGAGCAAAAAAAAACACATAGAAACACATAGAAACACATAAGGACAGTAAAATTTTCAAATTGTCTCGTTATGTGACAGAATAACAGATTATTACACATTGAAATATTTTGAATATTTTTTTGATTAATATTATTTTTCATTTTTTCTATTTTTAGATATTTCATCTCTTAATGGTTCAACCATCAGATGCCAGGTTTGGGCATTATTGTCCAGCAGTTCCAGGATCCTGCTGCTTTTGCTGATTATATAGCAGGAAATCCTTTTCTTGCCCTTGCGAATGGTTTCATATCCTTTTTCATTCATCAGTTTGCCCACTGTAGGCACATTAATCCTCTTGCTAAACTGAGGAAACTCTTTAATCAGAGTGCTGACTAAATCGAGATTGGTTATATGAAAAATATCACTGGCGGTCTCAGGTGGTTGTAGAAACTCATCAAGTATTAAATCAACATCACTTTTCTGAATATAGTTCTCGTACAGATGCTTTAATAGATGCAGGTCTTCATGTTGGAATGAATACTTGAACCCATTTGCAAATAAATGATATGCTTCCATAAACAGGTCACTTAAGTCAATTTGAGAGAGTTTCTCTTTGTTTATGCTCTCTATCTCGATTGGCAGGACTCTTCGGTTTTGTTGCTCTCGGACAACGCATAGATTATTACCGCTACCAGCAAAAGAACATCTGCGCTTGATCGTTGAGATTCTTCTATCATATTTTCGTCTAGTGGTAAGTTCCTTTGTGCTAAGAACAGTCTTGAACGTTTTGTCCATTTCATAAGTTCTACTATCCATCTCATCATCAACAATTAATAGCGCCTGAGCCATAAGAACTTTGAAATCATCGTCAAAGCTAAGTGAATGCTCTCTCAAGTAGCCTTGTAACTCTTTAGGAAGAACATAATTTCTTAAAAATGTGGTCTTGCCAATACCCTGCTGGACTGATAAAAGCGTAAGGAAAAATTCGTTGGGGTAATCACCATTCAATGCCTGTGCAATCATTCCCACGTACCATTTCTTGAGAAAATGGATCACAATAGATTTGTCAATAGTTTTGTTTCTGAGCACAAGACAGTCAAGCCATTCTTCAAATGTTCCGGCAGGATGTCTGTCTTTGTTGGCATCAATAAAATCCTGAATAGGATTAATTGTGGTGATATAATGTGACTTAATGATCTCTTCAAAACGGGTTCTCGGAATCTCCTTCTCGAAATGTTTTTTTAAATTAATATAAAGAGTATTATAGTCAAGTTCTTCAATGACTTTGCCATTGAGAGTTAAATCTTGTATGAATGAATCATATCGGACTCCTAAACCATTTAGGTATTCAGCAATTGAATCTACGGTGACCTTATCGGAAGTTATCTTTACTGGAAATCCATATTTGGGCAACAAGCGTAGTGTTGTTTTGTAGTCACCTTTGCCTTCCAATACCTCTAATATCTGGAAATGATTGTTAGGTTTTTCCGGTTTAAAGTCAGTGGAAGTTGAGAAACAAGTAAATGTCTTCTGCTCTTTGAAATAGTATCCTGAATATTGTGCTGATGACCCACTTCTTAACAGATAGTACTTTTCATAGTCTTCCTTAGCAACCCTCCACCCATGCTTGATAAATAAATCCA
Source organism: Bacteroidales bacterium (assembly GCA_003141525.1). Lineage (GTDB taxonomy): Bacteria > Bacteroidota > Bacteroidia > Bacteroidales > VadinHA17 > LD21. Next base: position 14,139 of record PLML01000148.1, on the reverse strand, counting down.
AAACGTTGTATTTATCATTGAAATCATTAATTGCAGGTTCAGTGTAAACATATGATTTATCGTTCTTTGAAATCTTGCCATTTTTACTTGGACAATGTCTATTCAGACTTCTGGCAGTTGTTAACAAAAAATCACGTTCTTTAGGGGTAATAACAGGTATTTCAACCTCAAGATTCTCAAGGTCAAGTTTGCCTTGCATTATCTTATTTTTGATTTTACTCGTGCAAAAGTAACCTCCTTCACCACGAGTTTCGAGAATAACAGTCTTATCTGAATGCAAAGCCAATTTCAAGTTCTTATCGATCATGGCCTCAGGACACCTATATATATAATGTTGTCCACCGCTCGGAGTTGATTGAATAATTAGTCTGCTTAAAAGTTCTTCTGGGATAAGGTCAGAGAATTCTTTTATGATAGTTTTATGGGGATCATTCTTTATGTCGATATCGATACACTCCAAATTACCACTGATTTTTCCTGTTATAATTCCGATTGTTCCTTGGTTTAAATAGTGTGAGTGCCAGAGAGATATTGGAGCGATCTTCTTCTGGTACTCCCCCCAGGGTTTGAAGGGTATCTTGTTTGATGCCACTGGGATGATCGATAAGCCTAAGGCTTGGTTATCATTTTCTGTGTTACCACTTGTATTAAAGTTCCATATTAGTTCCATTTTTAGTTAGACATTTAGAATCATCATTATTTTTTTCAAGCAGCCCTTTCTTCAGATACTGCTTTACCCATGTGGCTAGTTTCACGTAGTCATTCTTGGCTTTCTCCTGAAGGAGGTCATAAAAGTCCTTTTCAAGGGAAAGATTCATTTTTACATTTTGTGTTTTTTGTACTTTTTTCATTTTGGTAAAATTTAAGTTCAAATTATTTTTTTAATGGAGGTGGTAATTTGTACCCTCCAAATTCTAAATACGCAGAAAAAAAGCATCGACATCATTTTGTGGAAAATAATTTCAAAAAAACTATTCTTTTATTATTTTTTCTAGATTTAGGTAGACAGGGAGACAGGATAAAATAGACTTTAAAACAGTTATTTGAAACAGTGACAGTGAGAATATAGATACTTAATATGACTGTCACTGTCACTGTAATGTTTCAAAACGAGTTTTCAGCCTGTCAGCCTGTCACATTGATAGGTCAAGTTAGGGTTAACCTCTTGATAATAAGATAAAGAAAAAGAATATTAGGGTTATGGACATTGATCTATAATTAATTTGATTCACACTTATCTCTTTAAAAAGAAATCTTGGGATTATTCAATATCAAGAAATAGTTCACTAAGGCTGATATCAAATGCATCTGCCAACTCGAAAAGAGTTATAAGAGTAATGTTATGATTGTTTTCAGCTCGGATGATTGTGTTTCGATGCAGATTGTAATTGCTTAAATCCTGCTGAGTAAGATTACTGTTTAGGCGTAATTCACGCAAGAAAGTGCTTAGTTCAAGAAGTCTTTTACGATTAAAATTTGAAACTGGTTTTCTGGACATATAATTATGGTTAATATCAATAAATACTTAAGCACCATATATTATATATTAGATAGTACCATAATTAACCATTAATGTCCCATTTCCGTACAAATAAATCTGTTTATGTTCTCAGAAAATCAACATTAATTAGGTTAAATGGCATTTAAAACACTAAAACAATAAAATCTTTGACAAAAATGTGGGTTAAAGGGTACCCACGCATGAATGTGTTCGTCTTAGAAATATATTGATGAAACATTTCCCGGATTTGGAAAAAAGAAGTGGATTATAAATCTCTGAAGAAATCACTCAAAGACTTTATGTCTTTAAATGTAGCCAATACTTTTAAAAGCGTCGTCATGTGGAAGTTCTTTCCGGCTTCCAAGTTTGTATATGAAATTCTGGGAATATCATTCTTTGCGCAAAATCGCTCCAAAGACAGACCAGTAGCTTCCCTTAGCTTATAAACTTTATTGCCAATTGCACTTAGTACTTTCTGATCCTGGACTGATATTGGATTCTTTCTCTCGTAAACCATATTAAAGAGTTTAGAATCCAAAGTTAAAAAATCTTTGTAAAAGAGTTATAGTTTTTGTCATAATTATTACCATATAAATAAAAGTTGTAATTATATGGTTATATATATATGGTATTAATTATAACTTTTATTATCTTTGCTCCATGAATAAGAAATTTAAAATCTACCAGAAGCACATTTGTATAAATCATGAAAATATGAAAAACCACATGATTTTAATTTTCACTGAAGGAGATAAGATAACTGGGATAAGCATATTTGCCTACCCAAAGCATTTTGAGTTTTACAATAGTGATTATCAACATTACCAAATTTGCCATAATTGAGAAGAACTGAAATGATCTATAAATATTTTTGTCCGGAAGAAACATGTTCACTTTTGTCTATTAGTGAATATTATTTGCTTTGTATACTGTATTTCAATGCATTATATAGTGATGATAATTAGGAGCAGAAAAATAATATTCACTTTTAACATATAACTTATAAAACTGAAACAATATGTCAGCCAAATTCAGCAAAAGTACTTCAGATTACTTGGAATGGAATCAAGCTATGAACCTGATAAGAAATTTGTACAATGAGGAAAACTATAAAATGTCTCTTTTAATCTCATTTGGGTCATTCTGGGGACTCAGGATTTCGGACATTCTCAGATTGAAATGGGAGCAGGTTTATAATTTGGATGAATTTGCTTTGGTTGAGAAGAAGACTGGAAAGATAAGAGAGATCAAGATAAACTCACAACTAAAACGTCATATTGCTGATTGTTATCAGAATCTTATTCCCTGTACATTGGATGAATTCATATTTACGAGTCAAAAAGGTACTGTATTCTCTATTCAACGAATTAATGTTATTTTAAAAGACATGAAAATCAGATACAATCTGAAAATCAAGAATTTCAGTAGTCACAGCCTGAGAAAATGCTTCGGTCGGGAAATTTTTAATCGATCTGGCGAAAATGCTGAATTAGCCATTGTGAAATTAAGTCAACTATTTAATCATAGTTCAACATCAATCACAAGGAGATATCTTGGAATAAGCCAAAAAGAACTTCTTGAGACTTATGATGTATTGACCTTTTAATACATAGCCTATCAAGCAAAAAGTTGAACATAACAGAGATTAGTACAAACTATTAAACATTAGCCAATAATTAAATCAAAAAAGATTTGTAATGAACCTAAGGTAACAATTCAATAATGTACATAGTAATCATGTGTATCCACCCCTACTGGGGATACCAGCCCTCCCTGGGTCATCGATACTTGTGGGTGCTGCATAAATGAAATCACGGTACATTCTTAAACGTGAGAAATGAGAGATGTTGAAAAAAAAATTCAAAAAAAATTAATTTTTATCAAATTGAAATAACTGAAAAAAATTTTGTAAAAAAATTTTGTAGTGAAAAAAAACGATAATATATGATTGTATCTTTAGGTTTTAACAAGCACAATGCCTAAGAATAAGAACGCCTATCTAAGGTATCTGATTATTCATTCCCAATTGAAGAGGAATAAGTACAAGCAAGGATATCCCAAAAAGGAAGACCTGCTCTGGGTTCTTAATGATCAAGGTTATGATGTTTCTGGTTCAACACTTGAAAAGGATCTAAACTTCCTTAAAAATGAGCGTGGAGCACCTCTTGAGTACAACAGGTATCAGAAATGTTATCGTTATACAGAGGACTGGGAGTTTGATATACCTCTTTCTCCTGAAGATGTAAGAATCTTGCATATGCTTATTCACAAACTGGAGATTTTCGGTGATGCTCAGGAATTCAAAATGGTGAAAGATTCTATTGACAGGCTGAGCGACCATTTTAACTTGATGCAACAACACGCCGATGACAAAATTGACAAGTATATCCTCTTTGTAACAAGATCGAAGTTCTTTCGTATACTCCGGAAGTCAGAAATCGAAAGTTGGAAGTTTTGTGTCATGAACATGACGCCTATTGCCTCAACAAAATTATTATTAACCTTTAAAATTATATGATTATGGTAAATTACATTCCTTGCATGTGCTGCGGCACACAATATACAGAGACATGGCTCTGGATGGTCTGAAATAAATGCGGTTACCGCATATGTTTATCCTGCCTCGGACGGCATGAAGGTCCTCATGGGAACCACGGAAAAAAATGCAGCCAGTGCACTTACGGCTATCTTGATGGACCGAAGAGGCTTAAATAAATCAGATTAATTCATAATACAGAAAATTATGCAGAAAATTTTAAACAGAATATTCATGAAACATAAAAGGTACGGGATGAAGATTCAGTATTTGCACTTTTTTGAGCTCTGGATACTTAAAATGTTGGGGAATAAAACTTTCAAAATTGATAGTTCACATATTTGTACCTCTGACAATGTCATCTCAGTTGGTAAAGAATTCCAGTACAGAGAAGGGAGCATGCTTGAACAGGTGATCATTGAAGTTATTAGTTTTAAGGATTTCTTCATTAATGTAAAGGTATTTTTCTCTGGACATTACCGGCGAGTCATCTGTACACATTTAATGACACCATGCGGCTATTCAGGCATGTGGCGCATTTGGGACAAGAATCATTACGATATTGAAGAATGGCGAAGGGAACATAATTGTCCGGTCGATCAGACCATGCTGGATAGCATTCCGGTAATATATCTTTAGTAAACATAAGAGTAACAAAGTAGAAATAAATCAATAATGCAATCATTACAACTTCATCCGCTATTTACAATGTATGATCTCAAAGTAGAAGACATTAATTCTCTTGCTCATTTGTACGAAACGGGGATTGAAATTAAAAGACCTTATTATAATGATGGTTTTAGACATATTGAGCTGGAAGTGTGCTTTAAAAATGATCATAATAATTCAATCAAACTCTTTGACAGGATTTTCATAAAGCATGGACTTATAACATCTTGCGGGCTTACACGACGTTTTGTATTTGTAGAGGAGTCAAGTTACTATGCATTTACAAATGACCTTTCATGCCTAATGTTGCTGGGGTATTATTCGTATGAGCATCAAATACATCGTGCAATTAAGGATAAAGGTCGTTTATTTTAACCAGTATCCTGTATAATAATTTTTGATCAATATTCTGCACCATTAGCACTGATAATTTAAATATCTGTATTAATGTATACTTCAAGTTGATACATTTTTCTAATCAAATATGCCGCAAAAATGGCCAAAACAAATTAAAAATAGGGTCACATTAAAAATGATACACATGGAAGTAATAATCTATTCAAGAGTCAGTAGCCTATCTCAACAGTATGAACGGCAGTCAATCAATCTTAACATTGTTGCCCAGGAAAAAGGATGGCATGTCAGAAGAACATTCCAGGAGAAAATCTCCGGTACAATTAAATCCGAATCTAGAAATGAATTTAAAGCACTATTAGATTATATAGACAAAACACCAATTCAAGTAGTTATGGTATCTGAAATCTCACGCCTTGGCAGGCGAGTGGTCGATGTCCTGAACTTTGTGGAACTGCTTCATGAAAAGGGTATTGCACTCTATATCCAACAATTCAATTTGCTTACTTTGGAGAACGGTCAGGAGAATCCGATAGCTAAAATGTTACTTCAGATGCTTTCGATTGGTGCCGAAATGGAAAATAATCAAAGGAAAATCAGGCAGTTAGAAGGGATAAAATTAGCAAAGCTGAAGTCAGTCTATAAAGGTCGTATCAAAGGTGCCCGTATAACGCCTGCTTCTTTAATCAATAAATATCAGAATATTTCAGACCTACTTGACAAGAGTGACCTTTCTGTTAGGCGGATTGCCGGAATAACCGGACATTCTGTCAATACAGTCCGAAGAATAAAACAATTGAAAGAGATTTAATTATCATTGAAATTTCCATTAAATGCATTGTGGCGAATTTACTTTAGAAATTAAACCTCATAAATACATTAAATAAATTCTTACCAGATAACGTTTGCGTTTTACAGTTCCTCAATATTTACAACGATTTTGATACGACAAAATCGTTTTTCTTTTACATTGCTTAAATAAGATCATTTTAGATGCCAACCCAAAATAGCCGAATGGACGAGAAGCCCTGGAACCCTGTGACAGGATGTACTAAAGTATCTTCTGGATGTCTTAATTGTTACGCCGAAAAACTTGCTACAACAACATTTCAGAGATGGCATAATCCAAGACATTTGAACGGTTTCAGGATAACTCTTCATTCGGATTTGCTGGATGTACCTACACATTGGAAAAAACCTCAAAGAATCTTTACTTGCTCAATGTCTGATCTATTCCATCCTGAGGTACCCGAATCATATTTATTAAGAGTATTTGAAACGATGAGAAAATGTCTCCAACATACATTTCTTATCCTTACAAAAAGGAGTGAAAGGCTTGTCGAATTTTCATCTAAGATAGATTGGCCGGAAAATATTTGGATGGGAGTGACAGTGGAAGAATATAGATGTAGAAATAGAATAAACGATTTACGAAAAACAAATGCCAGACATAAATTTATTTCCGCAGAACCATTACTAACGGATTTGAGAGTTCTTGATTTAAGTGAAATAGATTGGGTATTTGTTGGTGGAGAGTCGGGACCTAATGCTCGGGCAATGGAGGAATCATGGGTAATTGGAATCAGGGATCAATGTGAAGCTCAACAGGTAATGTTCACTTTTAAGCAATGGGGAGGGAGAAACAGAAAGAAAAATGGTTCGCTATTGCAAGGGAGATATTATCATGAAATGCCTCATGTAATGAGGGATTAATAAGACAAATATGCTTTATTTATATTCAAAATGAAATATAATTAATACCAAAAAACTCTCCTACCAAATAAATATAATATTGCAAATACCTGATATATAATCCATTACTAATATGCCCTCCCCTTGAATTATGATACCAAAAAACCAGTTACTTTTTTGGTCATATTAATTGATGGATTTGCAATTCAACAATAAATTTGTATTCAATATATATGAGTTTTAATTTTGGTTAAAGTTTAATGAATATGTGATCAATTTGGATAACACTTATTTCGGAATTTTCTGCGACCTTAACATTTTCAAAAATTTAACTTAATCCTTTAAACCGTTTCCGGTATTCTGATGGGGAAACTCCTCTAGCTTTTTTAAACTGCTTGTTAAAATGGCTGATGTTGTTAAAGCCGCTATCCAGGCATATATCCATAATGCTCAGATCCGGGTCCATCAGTAATTTACATGCGAATTCTGTTTTTATCTTATTCAGGTATTCAAATATAGTGATCCCCAGGTTCATCTTAAAAAAACGGCATAAAGATCCTTCAGCCATATTGACCAGCTCGGCTAGTTTCTTCAAATTCACCTCTTCGCGGTAATTGTTCATCAAATATTCGTGGATAGCTGCTATCCGCTTATTCCCTGTGGTGAACCGAATTTTATGGTATTTTTTACTTGCAAGTTGAATATTAGTTTTACTTTTACCAATTATGTCCATCAGCATAAAAAAGTGAAGCATTCGCTCAAAGCTTTTCAAATAGGGTAACTGGAGCATGACTTCACTTACCTGATTGAGTGTATCCCCAATAATTTGAATTCCTCTTTCCGATAAATCCATGGCTCTTTTCACATTGCTGAATTCAGGAAGGTTTAATAATTGATCAGATAACACATTCAAATTAAACTGGAGGAAAACCATCTCAAGAGTTCTTTTGGAGAGCATTCGTGTTTCCTTGTCGGCGATCCATACATGCGGGAGATTCGGTCCAATAAATGCAAGGTCACCTGGTTGAAATTCTTCAATAGAATCTCCCACAATCCGTTTTCCAGAGCCCTCGGTAATGAAGCTTATTTCAAAATTATTATGATAATGCCAGCTGCTTTTTTCAAGGTTGTCTTGAAAAATTCCTATAAAAAACGATTCATCTTTTTTTTCAATTTTTTTCTCGAGCAGAGCTGTCATAGTAGTAATAAATATACTAAAACTGTATTTTGTGTTAATATAGCATTAAAAGTAGTAAAAATTGATGTAGTAATAACAAACTGGGGATGTTATTTTTGGTACAGCTACAAAATAAGTTTAACATAAAAAATAAATTATGAAAGAATTGCTCGAGAAACTCATTGAAGCTGTGGAATTGGGCAAAGTGGATAAAAAATCCCCGTATCCTCCTCAGTTGAAAGATCAGGATGGCGCCTTTGAGATTGCTAAGAATGCTCTGGACCAGGGATGCAAACCCGAGGAAATACTCGAAAATGCATTAATTCCTGCTATGGCAAATGTGGGTAACAGATTCAGCCGGAAGGAGATTTATGTTCCACAAATGCTTATGTCTGCAAAGGCAATGAGTGGTGCAATGATTCACCTTAAACCTTTCTTTCAGTCTGGTGAGACAAAGAGAAAAGGCACATTTGTAATAGGTACTGTAAGCGGCGATTTGCATGATATCGGAAAGAACCTGGTTGCCATGATGGTAGAGGGAGGTGGATGGGAGGTAATTGACCTTGGCGTTGATGTTGGACCCGATAAGTTTATTAAAGCAGTTGAGGAAAAGCCTGATGCAGTAATAGGTCTATCAGCCTTGCTTACAACAACAATGGAGAATATGAACAAGATCGTTACCGACATAAAAACCAAACATTCCGGTACTAAAATTTTGATAGGAGGGGCACCTGTTACACATGAATTTTGCAAGAAGATCGGAGCTGACTTTTACTCACCCGATCCTCAGGGTGCAGTGAATTATCTTAAACAACTTGCAACCGATAGATAAAATGAAGACGATTCTGCGCAGCAAAACAAAAGAGGTTATTATCAACACCGAAGGACCGGTTATTATTATCGGAGAATGCATTAATCCAACAAGGAGAAAGAAACTGGTCTCGACTTTGCAAGCTGGTAATTTCGAATATGTTCTTGAACTGGCTAAAAGCCAGATAGATGCTATGGCCGATATGCTCGATGTCAACGTTGGTTTTCCAGGTGTGGATGATGTAAAACTACTTCCGGAAACGGTTAAACAGCTTCAGAGTCATTTCGATATTCCCCTATGTCTGGATTCTCCTAATTCCAAAGCAATCGAAACAGCCTTGAAGGTAATTGAAGGGAAATGTCTTATTAATTCTGTAAACGGAGAAGAAAAATCAATGAATGCCATTCTTCCAATTATTAAAGAGTATAATGTTGCTGTTATTGGATTAACAATGGATGACGATGGTATCACTCACGATCCATATAAAAGACTTTCAATTGCTGAGAAGATACTCAACAAGGCTGTTAGACTGGGGATTAAGGAAGAAGATGTTATTATTGACCCTCAGGCGTGTATAGTTACTCTTGAAACAATAAGATTAGTTCATGAGAAGTTAGGCCTGAATATAACTCAGGGCGCCAGCAATATATCTTTTGGTCTTCCGGAAAGAGAGATGCTTAATATCGCTCATATGGTACTCTCCATCCTTTACGGACTGACATGTCCGATTGCCAACCCGGAAAAGATTAGTGCTGCAGTAAGAGCCGCAGATCTTGTACTCGGACGTGATGATTTTGCAATGAGTTTTATAGAATGTTCTCAAAGTATTGCTAAAGTATAATTAAAGAAAATAGTTCTTAAATCTGTATAATAAATTATTAAACTTACATTAATGTCTGTTTTTACCCCTTCTCGCAGATGGCAACCTGCATTTTATCCATTTAAGAAAGAAAGATTTGGTAGAAGGTTTCTCGCGAAGACAGAACTTTTTCTAAAAGGTCCGCTTTTTGGGTGCCGGATGTATGGCAATTGTCTTCTTCAGGAAACAGCATTCATTTGTCCCATGGAATGTCCTAAGGGTATGAGAAACGGACACTGCGGTGGTATAACACCATCAAAGAATTGCTATATCGACGAATCCCGTAAATGTATATGGTATTGCATTTATAAATGGTCAGAAAAGATGGGCAGGGAAGAGATGCTTCTTGAAGTGCTTCCCCCGCTCGATTGGGAAAAGGTTGGAACTGAAACCTGGAGCGATGTTGTGCGTCAAATTCGAAAAGCAGGTACCACAAAATTTATTAAGGATATTTTCTCAAAAGACAAATTAAAAAAATCAAAGACGTGGGATAGCGTCTTTAAAACAATTCGTCAGCCCGACTGGTGGCAAGGTGATTCAGATCACCATGCTCCTGGCTATCAGAGATCTGTTTCGGAATTTGAGAAACGTTTGCGCAGTGGAGAATTTGTTATTGCGACCGAGGTGACACCCCCTCTGAGTGCTAATACAGAAAAGCTGTCTAAAGATATCGAAAGTGTAAAACCTTATGTTACTGCCATAAATTATACCGATTCCTCCTATGCAAGGCCAAGAATGTCGAGTATCGTCTGCAACAAAGTTGCTTTAGACCATGATGTTGAACCTGTTCTTCAGATTGCTGCCCGTGATACAACTCGGATCGGCCTGCAGGCTGAAATAATTGGTGTTAATGAGCTGGGTGTTTTCAATGTTCTGTGCCTCTCTGGTGATAGCGCAAGAGTAGGTCCTTCACCAAGGAGCAATATGACTCTTCTGGATATCGACTCGGTTCAGATGTTATGGTTATTGAGACGGATGAGGGATGAAGGAATATATCTCGATGGCAGGAAAATGAAAAATCCGCCAAAGTTGTTTCTTGACGCTGCATCGCCCCCATTCGCTTCAGATCCAGCTTTACAGGCATTAAGAGACCACAAAAAAGTAAATGCCGGTGCTCATTTTTACAGACCAATCTTGTCTTTGATGTTCATGGACTTGACCTATGGCTGGAACAACTTGATAAACGGAAGATTCTCGATAAAGTATATATCCTTGTTGGTATTGCTCCTCTGAAAAGCTTTAAAGTGGCTGAATACCTTCATACAAAAGTTTCTGGAGTCAACCTGCCTGATAAAATATTGACCAGAATGGAAAAAGCAAGCGAAGGTGCTCCGGAGGAAGGAATTCAAATTGCATTGGAACTGATAGAGTCGATTAAGAAAAAGAAAGGAATTAATGGCATTCATATAATGTCATTAGGATGGGAATCAATAGTCGGGAGAATTGTAACAGATTCGGGTCTCTTACGTAAGTGAAATATATTTACCGTAATGTAAGAGAAAAAGAGTAATCAAAAATTTAATTTTAATCACCTGAATCTGAGGGATATAATTAACTAATATTTTACCAAATTGAGACTAAAACCGTTGTAATGAAGACAGATATTGAAATTGCTCAGCAGGTATTGATCAAACCAATTGTCGAAATTGCAGAAAAGCTTGGAATTAACCCTGATGAGTTGGAACTATACGGAAAGTACAAAGCAAAAATACCATTATCACTGATTGATGAAGAACGGGTTAAAAATGCAAAGTTGATACTTGTAACGGCTATTACGCCTACACCAGCTGGTGAAGGAAAAACTACTACCTCAATTGGTCTTGCCCAGGCTTTAAATCGGATAGGCAAAAAGACTATCGTGGTCCTTCGTGAACCTTCTCTTGGACCCGTCTTTGGAATTAAAGGAGGTGCAGCTGGTGGAGGTTATTCCCAGGTGATTCCAATGGAAGATATTAACCTTCATTTTACAGGGGATATGTCTGCAGTCGAAAAGGCTAATAACCTGCTGGCTGCTCTCATAGATAACAATATTCAGCTGAATGAGGGAAATCTCGGCATCGATCCTCGTACTATCAACTGGAAAAGAGTTATGGATATGAACGATAGATCACTTCGCGACATCATCATAGGACTTGGTGGTTCCAATCAGGGTGTGCCCCGGGAATCAGGTTTTAATATAACTGCGGCATCTGAAGTGATGGCAATCCTTTGTCTCGCTAATGATCTTTGCGATCTGAAGAAAAGACTTGGAGACATCTTTGTAGGCTATACCTATAAGGGGAACCCTATTTTTGCCCGTGATCTTAAAGCCCAGGGAGCGATGACAGCCCTGCTTAAGGAGGCTATTAAACCAAACCTGGTACAAACACTTGAGGGCACTCCTGCTATTATTCATGGAGGGCCATTTGCGAATATAGCCCAGGGTACCAATTCTATCATCGCAACAAAAATGGGACTCACTTTTAGTGACTATGTAGTAACTGAAGCAGGATTCGCAAGTGAACTTGGTGCTGAAAAGTTTTTCAATATTAAGTCTCGTTTTGGCAATCTTCATACAAATGCTGTTGTGATAGTAGCAACAATTCGCGCTCTTAAATATCATGGAGGACTCAAGCTCTCGGAATTGCTTAAAGAAGACATGGCAGCTCTCAAAAATGGATTTGACAACCTCGATAAGCATATCGACAATATGAGATATTACGGTTTTAATCCAGTGATTTCAATAAATAAATTTGGTACAGATACTGAGGCAGAAATTGATCTTCTAAAGGAACATTGCAATTCGCAAAATGTTCTGGTTGCTCTAAATGAAGCATGGGCAAAAGGTGGCGAAGGAGCAATTGAACTGGCGACTATGATAGTTAAAGCCGTAAACAATTGTCCCGAGAATTTAAAGCCTCTTTATGATCTAGATTGGTCATTTGAGAAGAAAATTGAGACAATAGCCACTAAAATGTATGGTGCGGATCATATCGAATATACAGTACTTGCAAAGCAGCAGCTTAAAAGAATAGAAGAACTCGGTTTGGGTAACCTGGCTGTATGCATTGCAAAAACACAGAAGTCTCTTTCAGATAACGAGCACAAAAAAGGCTGTCCAAGGGGATTTACTTTCAAAATCAGAGAGGTTGAAATCTCTTCCGGAGCAGGATTCATAGTGCCAATAGCCGGTACTATAATGCGTATGCCAGGTCTTCCATCGAACCCTTCTGCCGAGAGGATAGATATCGATGAAAATGGAAAAATATCAGGTCTTTTCTAGAATAATATTTTAACCTGATTAATTCATTGACTTAACTCAAAGCATAGTTTTTAATATTGGCTGAATTTGGCCAGTTATATTAAAATTCAATTAAATAATTTAACAACGAGTACTTTAATTCGACAAAGGATGGTCAATCAACTAAGGCTAAAAATGGTCAATGCCTTTGGTTTTTCCATAGTAAGATTTAATAGGCGAATTCCAAAAGATTATCCTTCTTATTAACTTCTCGCCATAATCGTATAGACATTATTTCATTATACTCTTCATTTTCCATGATTCTCCATATTCCAAAATTGTTTGGATTTAGTATCTGGCTTACTGTGGCAATTTTATTCTTGGAGAAAAAATATAAGGTACAATAAAAATTTCCTTTGTTTCTATAAACATCAAGCAATTGTACTATATCAACATACCCTTCATCCTCATAGCTGCATAGTAACCTTGTACTTCCATAGAGCTATTCACCTTCCCATTTCCCATTATTACTAAAGGAAAATAGTTAAAATTGGGAAAATATGGAAAATCCTTACTCCATCCGTCTTTCAGCACACAAGGTTTTGCAGCTGCCAGATCAGCATAATAATCGCCACCATCACCGTGTGCAAGCCAGGAGGCTCCGTCCGTCTGGTAAATAGATACTAAACTACTGGTTTGTATTTCTATTAATTTATACCCGTTTTGTTCAATAACATCCTCCATCGTTATATAAACTGTCTGGTCTTTAACTGTATATCGAATAGTAAACGATACTATTTTTAAATTCTCTAAATATCCCTCATAGCAAACATTAGCCTGATTTTTTAAAATGTCTATCCTTTTCAGTCGAGGGGTAATAACAGGATCTGTTTTACTTACCGCAAAAATTTCGCCGTTGTTGGTTTTATTCCAATGAGGTGTAATATTGGTGCCTGTTTTGCTTAATGCATTTTTTACTACAATTTTTATGCTTTGACCGTCTGTTTTACCATTAAAATGTCCCTTTAATTTAATTACTTCATAACTAAGAGGCAGACTATCGTTTTTATCAAATAATATGTTAAGTGCAGATGTTTCTAATGTTACATTATGTCCCAAATTATTACTTTGGTTCTCACTATGGGCATTCGCAAAACATGATGCTGTTAATTCAGCGATCAATACTAATGTTGCCGATATTTTTTCATCATTTCCTCAATTTATTTGCTGAATTCAAGTCTTAACTGGAAATGAATTCAATGTTAAAAATTGCTTTGTTTTGTTGTTTTAAATTTTTATACTAAGTACATGACAAAAATT
>PLML01000145.1 GCA_003141525.1 Bacteroidales bacterium | reverse complement strand
GCTGACTCCGCAGCAAGCAACGGAGAACCGATCCGCCACTTGGCGGAGAGCTCGGCGAAGCCAATGCGCTCGCGGGGATTCAGTAAATTTGGATTAATGCCGATATTGGCAACAGAATATATTACTGACTGAAGCAATGATTGCAGCAGTTGATGTTCATTACAGTGATGATGCTACAGCAATGGCCGCGGCTGTGTTGTTCTCGGGATTTGCTGATTTAGCAGCATTGCAAACACAGACTTCCGTCATTGTTAAGGCAGGCAGACTCTCTTAGTCGGCACGGTAAGGCAGAGTGATCGGAAGGATCCGGAACGTAATTGTCATCTTTTATATTTTCCCATTAATTGTCCTTCTGCCAATATATGTCCTTCCATTGCTTTCAACAATTCTTTTTTAGTAATACCAGGTTTAAAGTCAAGTTCCTTATCTAATGCATAAATTTTGAAATAATACCTGTGGATTCCACTCGGAGGACATGGTCCGCCATACCCGATTTTCCCAAAATCATTTTTCCCTTGTCGTGCCCCATTTTTCAGAACTTCCAGTTTTTGCACATTCTCAGGAAGTTCCAGTATATTTCCCGGAAGATTGAAAAGAACCCAATGTAGCCATGTTCCCATAGGTGCATCCGGATCATCACAAATAAGCGCAAATGTTTTTGTGCCATCAGGGACCTGTGACCATTCCAGTGGTGGTGAAATATCAATATTGTCACAGGTATATTTCCTGGATATCAACTCACCTTCTTTAAACACAGAACTTTTAATTTCCATTTCCCCCCTCCTTTTATTTTACTAGTTTGATTTTTACTTTGGCCCGGGCAAACCAAAATGGCCATGAATAAAGAGCATAAAAGTTGTAATGACATTTTCAGGTAGCAAACTATTATGAATATTTAGTAAAATATAAATTTATAAAAATATTGCATATCAACCATATGGACCATGAACAAATTCTTTAATTAATATCCTGCCAGAATTTTTTAATAGTCAAAGATTAAAATAATAGGTTACCATAATAGACTGATAATTTCAAAATTGAGGTCGGTGGCGGATTCGAACCGCCGTAAACGGTTTTGCAGACCGCTACCTAGCCACTCGGTTAACCGACCAAATATTTTTATTTAAAGAACTTCACAAACTAATCTCAACTCATTCCCGGTGGCGGATTGCTCGTCCCGATTACAGGGACTCGCGAGCTCCTTCACTCCGTTCAGTCAGTTCGAACCGCCGTCTTTGACTTCCGCAGCTAATCCCGAGCTTGTCGAGGGATAGCGAAGGGGTACCGTAAGTTTGGAGTGCAAAAATAATAAATTTTGTGTTATTTGTTGCCTTTGATCAAATTCGTCTCATTTATTTTATTACCCCTTCCCCGCGGAGAGCTGTTTATAAAGTCCTTTGTGAACCTTCGTGATAACCTTTATGTACCTTTGTGGTAAAATATAATTCATTGAACCCTGCCTACCGGCAGGCAGGCGGCAGGCAGGCACAAAGGCTCACAAAGTGAGGCACAAAGTAACACAAAGGAAAAAAATCGATAATTAATGACCTTCTCAACACTTCATTGGTTTAGGGTTAAGTCTTGCAACGCTCTGCCTGATTTAGAACTGATGATTCAAAAAACTATCAACAAACACCTATTTAAATAAAAACTCTAATTTTGGTTCAACAATATTATATTAGAACCTGCACAACAAATAAACGCCGGTTGATTGAATGAAAATAAATAAAAGCAAACTAGCCTCTCTTTCACTGATCCTGGTTATTTTTTCAATCCGGTTTGTTTCAGGTCAGCCGGATAAAATCACCCCAAGGGATAGCGCCAGAGTTCAGCAAAAGGATATTGTCGATATTTTCCATGGCCTTTTTAGTAAGCAATTGCGGGAAGAAGGCACTTCATTGGAAGGCAACGGCCCGTACTTTTCTATCATTCCTATCATTGGCTATTCAATACACACCGGTACTACCGGCGTTATTGCAACAAGCACTTCTTTTTATTCAGATGCTGAAAGAAATAAAATTTCACGAATATTATTTAATGGTAATTACTCACTTTATCATCAGTATTGGTTCACTGCCATCAGTAATATCTTTCTAGAAAAGCATAAACTTCACCTGGTAGGTGACACACGATATTATAAATTCCCGACCTGGACCTATGGACTGGGACCAGAAAGTACATTGTCTAACCCTCTTCATATTGATTATTCATATTTAAGATTCTACCAGGTTGCGTTTCGTGAAATAGCTTCAAATCTGTTTGTCGGGGTGGGTTACAACCTCGATTATCATTGGAATATTGAAGTAGACTCGGTACAAGGGATAAAGTTGAATCAATTTGTTAAGTATCAAAAGGGTACAAGCTCCATATCATCAGGAGTATCTTTAAATATTCAGTATGACAATAGAAGAAATGCGGTAAACCCGCGTAACGGCACCTATGCAAATGTACAATTCAGACCTAATATGACTATTCTTGGAAGCGACAAAGACTGGCAGTCATTATTGATCGATTTACGGCATTATTTTAAGTTCCCGGCTTCTTCACACAATATACTTGCTTTCTGGAGTTTTAATGAAATTACAATATCAGGAACACCACCCTATTTAGACCTGCCAAGCATTGGCTGGGACAATTATTCAAATACAGGTCGCGGATACGTTCCGGGAAGGTATACAGGAAGAAATTTAATTTACCTTGAATCAGAATACAGGTTTTCATTGACTAAAAATGGTCTCCTGGGAGGTGTAATATTTGTAAATGCGGAATCAATTTCAAATATTATTCCTGATAACAGACATCCTATAATTCCGGGCGAAGGATTCGGCCTGAGGATTAAGATAAACAAATACTCTGATACCAATCTGGATATCGATTACGGATTTGGAGAACGAGGTTCACAGGGGATTTACTTTAACATAGGTGAGGTTTTCTGATCAGATGACTAGCTCTCTACTTTCCCGTGCAGAAGCAAATTAATTGCATCATTGAATGAGCCTGCACGGATAATCTTACCGGTGTTTACAAAGTAAATCTCATCGGCATTTTCAATTGTGTTCAGCCGGTGCGCTATGATTACCCTGGTGGTCGATTCAGGCAGTTTTTTCAATATGGTGTCAAGCAATTGCTCGGTAACTGTATCAATGTTTGCTGTGGCTTCATCAAGTATTAGTAATTCAGGCTTGCGAAGAACGGCACGCATGAATGCAATCAGCTGTTTCTGCCCTAGACTGATGCCATCCCCGGTAGTTTGAACTTTAGTATTGAGTCCCTGATCGAATCTTGCCAGCAGGCTTTCGAGTCCGGCTTCTGATATTGCTTCCGACAGATGTTCGTTGGAGAAGTTCTTGTACTCTGTATTCCCGTATAAAATGTTGTCACGGACAGTACCAGAAAACAGAAACGGTTCCTGAAGAATAAATCCGATCTTCCTTGCACGCTCTTCGGGTTTATAAGAACGGATATCTTTACCATCTAACAATACAGATCCCCTGGTTGAGTCATATAATCTGGCTATAAGTGATGCCGTGGTGGTCTTTCCTCCTCCTGTCGGACCTACAAATGCATAGGTTCTGCCACGCTCCAGATCGAAGTTAACCTTATGTAATACTTCTTTGCCATTAGGATACCTGAATGATACATTTCCAAAATGAAGGAATGACTTGGCTGTTTCGCATTTGGGATCTTCCATTACATTCAAATTGGTCTCGAGTGATAATAACAGGGAAATGCGGTCCCACCCGGCCATTGCAACCTGAAAGTTAGCCCACAAAGCAGCCAACTGACGTAACGGGTTGTAGAAGTTAGTTACATAAGCAATAAAACTTATGAGCAAGCCAATTGAAAAATGTCCCTTCACAATTAAATAAATTCCAAAGGTGAGTACTATCATCTGACCAATATTGGCTGCCAGAGTATATACCGGTGTAAACACGTTATTTGCGATGCCAGCCTGAACCGATTTGGTGTAATTATCTTTGTTAGCCTCTTCAAACCGTTTGCGGAAATAGTCACGTCGGTTGAAGGCGATAATTACTTTAAAGTTCGCAAGACTTTCCTGAATCTCTGCGCTAAGGCTGCCGACACTTTTCATGCTGGCGGCGTTGCGGCGCTTAACCCATGGCGAAACAAACCTGGTAAATATCCATACTATTAATGCCGGGGAGAGAGCAGCAAGGCCTAACGGCAGATTTATGCACAAAAGTATAATTCCTGCACCTGTCATGGTGATAGTACTGCCAATAAACTGCATCAACGACTGCGAGAAGAACTGGTTTACTTTATCAGTATCATTGTTAATGCGTGATATAAGGTCACCGGCTTTATTCTGGTCGAAGAAGTCAACAGGTAATTCCTGCAGCTTATTAAACACTGCGTTACGTAAACTGTACAGCATACGTTGCCCGATACCCCCCATCATCAGCATTTGAAGATAGTTCACTATAAAAGCAACAATATAAAGCGCCAGGAGAATTCCGGCAAATACCAGCACTCCATGATATAGCTTTGCCTGAATATATGTGTCGATGGTGTAGCCAATCAAATATGGACCGAGTAAAGATAATCCGGCATTTAAAAAGATGGCAGCAAAAGCTATCGTAAGATTACGTCGCTCTTCCCCAATAAGAGTTAATAATTTCCGGAGCGATGCCAGATTCGATATTTTTTGCTCAGCTTTATCTGAGGGCCGATTTAAATTATAGTTCATAGTGTTGAGTGCTTCTTTGTGAACTGTAAATCTGAATATATTCAGGTGAGCTCTCTTTCAATTCTTTATGTGTTCCTGTAGTTATAACTTCGCCTTCCATCAATAGAATGATCTGTTCAAAATGCCTTATTGGAGCAATTTTTTGTGTTACAGATATAAGTGTCAGGCCAGGATAATTGTTTTCGAGGTTGCACAGGATTGTGTTTTCTGTCTTCCTGTCAACACGCGATGTGAAATCGTCAAGCAGGAGAATTTTAGGATTTACTGCCAGTGCACGAGCAAGCATAATCCGCTGCTTTTGCCCGCCTGAAAGGCTTGTACCCCGTTCCGAAACAATTGTATCGAGCTTTTGAGGCAGTGATTCAATAAAATCGGCTAATTCTGCTGTCGCAATGGCTTTTTCCAGAGATTCATTGGTAACCTTATCATTGAAAGCAATATTTTCACGAAGACTCATATTAAAGATTACACTATCCTGAAAAACAAAGCCAATCTGACTATGAAACAATTCTTTTGTATATTTTTCGGCGCTTATCCCATCGAATTCAATTGATCCCGAGCTGGGTGAAATAAGGTTTGTCAGCAAATATAACAACTGGCTTTTGCCTGCGGCGGTTGGTCCTATGATAGCAGTTTTGCTTCCGGCTTTAACTGAAAATGAAATATTCTTCAATACTGGTTTATCACCATAAAAGAGTGAAACATTTTTCAGAAGAATATCTCCCTTAATGTTGCTGTCAATAATTCCCGCTTCAGGGGTCTCAGGGGCTTCCAGTACCTCATTTATTCTTAAATATGAAGCAGTAGCCTGTGCAATAATGTTACTCATAAAACCAATCATAAGAATCGGGAATATTAACAGTAAAAGATAACTATTGAATGCTGCAAAGTTTCCGAGCGACATAGTGCCGGCAACAACATAATGGCCACCCAGGACTAGTATTGTGACCACAGCTAAGTTTGCAACGAACATAATAACAGGAATCAGTGTTGCAAACATCCGAAGAATAGATAAGCCCAGGTTTCGCGACTCTAAATTGGTTTCCAGGAATTTCATGCTTTCGGGCTGTTGTGAGTTAAGCACTCTTATTAATGCAGACCCCATAATGCTTTCGTTTATAATTTTGTTGAGAGAGTCAATAACTTCCCTGCCCCGTTTAAATAACACTCTCACTTTCCTCAATACGATAAAAAAAGTGCCACCGATAACAGGTACTATCGAGATAACGGCTAAAGCCAGTTTCCAGTTTATCATAATGAGCAAAACGGAAGTGCCAGCAATAACAAAAACCGAAGAAATAATAGTAACAAAAGCCTGAGCAACAAACATCTTTACAGAGTCGATATCAGATGTAAGGTTTGTTAAAAGTTTTGAAGGATTAGACTTAAGTATATAGGTATAACTCTGACGCGAAATTTTATCGGATAGTTGTGTCCGCAAGTCCTTTGCTACCCGCTCTGAGGCATATGTTTGCATTATGTTTTGCAGGAAAGTAAATGTGAATATTCCTGATGCAGCCATAAGAAACTGAAAAATTACTGATGAAACATTAAAACGATTTGACGAATAAGCATCAATTCCGTGGGCAATAATTTTCGGGATCAAAATGTTAATGCCACTGCCAAGCAACGCCATAATAATCAAAACGATCACTAGTCCTGAGTATGGTTTCAGTAAACTAAATACACTTGGCCTGGAAATTTTGTTGTCAGCAGATCGTGAGATAGCTTTATTCATTTTTATTTGCAATATTTTGCAAAGAAATTCAATAAAGCCTAGTATTCAATGAAAAAATCGGTAATATCATACAATTTACCGGTGAGATGGCTTAACGGCTCATAACCACGCTTACTGATCCGATCTTCCCTCCCATTGGTGGATTCATCTTCGAAACTTTAACAGTAATTTTTTCAATCCCTTCCATCTCGGCATAAATTGCATCCAGAATTCTCCCGGCAATATGCTCCAGCAGATGCGATTTCATCTCCATCTGCGACTTAACTATATCGTATACCCTCTGATAATTAACCGCATCTTTAAGGTTATCGCTTGCTGCAGGTACCTTCATCTCTGTTTCAATTGTAAGGTCAACAAGGAACTTGTTCCCGACAATACGTTCTTCCTTAAAATGGCCGTGAAAGGAGTAAAACTCCATATTTTCGATCTGGATAAGACCCATAGATTTATACTTTTTATCAGATTTAAGTCTTTTTTAATTATTACCCCCTTTCTTTTTCCCCCAAGGGAGAACGGTATCAAAACTCCTTCCCACCTGGGGGAAGGCTGGGAAGGGGTCATTAAAGAATTTCAGATCTTACAGATTGTGCTTCTTAAACTACTTTTTTATCAAAAAAAATAAAAATAATTCATTAATTATTTGGTTTATATTATAAACTAGTTTATATTTGTGACATATTTACATTCATAGTTACACAAATATAAAAATAAACATTATTATGGAAAACAATGAAAAAATGATGACAGGCGAAGAAAGCCTGAAAATCATAACAGAAATGATTAACAGGACCAAAGTCAACATTCGCCAGGGAAGCTTTCATCTGCTCTTCTGGGGTTGGCTTATAACTGTTTGCAGTCTTTCAGAGTGGCTAATTACCAAACTAACCAGCTATCCTCATGCCTATTATGTGTGGATACTGGTGATCCCGGGTGCATTCGTATCAATGATCTATGGAGCTGTAACCGGGCGAAAAGCAAAGGTTCACACTTATGCCGATAAGCTTTATATGTGGACATGGATAGGATTTCTTTTCGCAGCAATAGTACTGTTTATTGTACAATCGGACAGGATGGAAAATGTTACGCCCTATATTCTGCTCCTTGCAGGATTTCCCACCTTTCTTTCGGGATTCATTGTCAAATTCAAGCCACTCATTACCGGCGGCATATGCTTTTGGGTCATAGCAATTCTTGTCCATTTTGCAGGACCATCTCTGGCTCTTTTAGGAACTCCTGTGGCAATGCTTACTGGCTATCTTATTCCCGGATATATGTTAAGAAATAAAGTAAATCATGACACGGTTTAAGGAACTCGACCCAATACTTCATTCGCAACTGCGCCTCGCGATCGTTTCCCTGCTTGTCGGAACGGAGGTTGCCGAATTCACCTATATCAGGGAACAGACCGGGGCAACTGCCGGAAACCTGAGTATCCAGATAACAAAACTTAAAGAGGCTGGATATATTGAGGTAATAAAGAAATTCAGGAATAATTATCCTCAGACACTTTGCAGCATAACTCCGCTAGGCAGAGAGAAGTTTGCCGAATATGTCAATATACTTAAAGATTATCTGAGGCCAAATCCTTAACCACAAAGTACTCAAAGGGTTTCACAAAGGTTCATCAAGGAAAAACCTGAAGTAATATTTTCTTAAAAGCTATTGTGTTCCTTCGTGCAAACCTTTGTGATCCTTGGTGGTAAAAAAAGGAATCCATCTAAAATATCAATCTTAAAAATAGGATGAACTCAAATTCATTCTATTTTTGTACTTTTAAAATTACCATGGATGAGCAACGAAATCAAAAGGGATAAAGAAGAAACAAAACCCTCAATAAGTTTTATTGAACAGTTTATTGTTGAAGATTTAAAAGCCGGGAAAAACCAGGGGAAGATTATTACCCGTTTTCCCCCGGAGCCTAACGGCTATCTTCATATCGGTCATGCAAAAGCAATATGTCTCGCTTTTGGTATGGCACAAAAACATGGCGGGAAATGTAATCTCCGGTTTGACGACACCAATCCTGTAAAAGAAGAGGTTGAATATATCGACTCTATAAAGGAGGATATTCACTGGCTGGGATTCGACTGGGATGACAGAGAATATTATGCATCTGACTATTTTAGTAATTTGTACAATTTTGCGGTTGAGCTTATACAGAAAGGTTTTGCTTATGTTGATGATCAGCCTGCAGATCTTATCTCCCTCCAGAAAGGTACCCCTTCACTACCCGGAACCGAAAGTCCCTTCAGGAATCGTCCGGCAGAAGAGAATCTTGACCTGTTCGGAAGAATGAATAAAGGCGAATTTGAAGAGGGAAGCCGTGTTCTCAGGGCAAAAATTGATATGACTTCCCCGAATATGCACATGAGGGATCCAATCATTTACAGGATAATAAAAACTCCTCATCATCGTACAGGTAGTTCGTGGATAGTTTATCCAATGTACGATTTTGCCCATGGCCAGAGCGACTATTTTGAAGGTGTTACTCATTCTCTTTGCACACTTGAATTTGAAGTCCATCGCCCTCTTTACGACTGGCTTATTGATCAGCTTAAAACTGATGACTACAGGCCGAGGCAGATCGAGTTTAACCGTCTGAATCTTACCTACACCATGATGAGCAAGAGAAAACTGCTCGAACTGGTTCAGGAGGGCAAAGTAAGAGGATGGGATGACCCGAGAATGCCGACTTTATGTGGCCTGAGGAGAAGAGGGTATACTCCTGAATCCATTAAGCGATTCATCGACCTTATTGGTTATACAAAAGTCGAAGCTATAAATGATGTTTCCCTTCTGGAACATGCTATCAGAGAAGATCTTAATAGAAGAGCCCCCAGGGTATTTGGTGTACTGAACCCACTGAAAGTAATTATTAAAAACTATCCTGAAGGAAAAGTTGAGAATGTAGAACTTATTAATAATCCGGAAGACGAAACAATGGGTAAAAGGCTAGTGCCATTCAGCCGCGAGGTATATATTGAACAGGATGACTTTATGGAGATGCCGCCACACAAATTTTTCCGTCTTGCCCCGGGTACCGAGGTGCGGCTCAAAGGTGCATACATTATTAAATGTGAGGGCTTTAAGAAGAATGAAATCACAGGTGCTATCGAAGAGGTCTATTGCACTTATGATCCAAAGACGAAGAGTGGTGAATGTACGTCAGATAAAAAGGTTAAAGGGACTCTTCACTGGGTTTCGGCTCAGCATGCCGTTGATGCAGAAGTAAGGTTGTACGACAGGTTATTCAGTCATGAAGATCCGGCAGGACAAAAAGATGATGACTACCGGAAATTCCTGAATCCCGATTCATTAAAAATCCTTACCTGGTGTAAAGTTGAGCCTTCACTTCGTTCGGCAAAACCGCTTGAAAAGTTTCAGTTCCAGAGACTTGGCTATTTTTGTGTCGATTATGATTCGACGCCGGAAAGGCCTGTGTTTAACCGTACATTACAATTAAAAGATACCTGGTCGAAGATCAATAAATAAATCCGGCGTGCGGTATGCGGTAAATGTCGCCTCATACCGCGGACCGCATACCGGTCACACACTTGCTTGAATTATTGATTTTTTCTCGTCAAAAGTTTTTTTGGAGAATATTTTCTATATTTGCCCCGCAAAATTGTCCCGTGGTGTAATAGGCAACACGTCTGATTCTGGATCAGAAGAGTTCAGGTTCGAGACCTGACGGGACAACCAGACAATAAATCACTTACAATTAATTTTGTAGGTGATTTTTTATTTGTTGCCAGGTTCTTGCTAGGTTTTTGGGGATTTTATGATTATTTGTTTAAATTTAAATAAAGGTCGGTGGTAATTAACACCATTCTTTTATTATACACCTTGACTCTTCAAATCCGGAGCATCAAATTTCTTATAGAAAAATAGATTCGAATTTTAACTTCCTTTCAGGTTACAGGAAGTTTGGTATACAATCAGACATTAAAAAGGCTGCTCATGGCAGCCTGATTTAATAGGATTTTTAAGAAGCTTAATAGTGGTTTTTTTATTTAAATTTGAATTAACCCGGGATACTTCTTTTCATTGCATCGACCGTGTTATGTTAGGCCAGTTATCTTATTCTAATATGTTTATCTAAATCATTGAAATACTCTGGAGTATGTTGGTTTGTAATCGCAATCCAAAACCACTTATCATTTCTTCTTTGGGCAGATAAAGTCATTAATCCAATTTCAGAAATAATTGTATCCTTAGGATTTGAACGCAAAAATGAATCAATCCTCCATGGATAATATACCAAAGCATTATTTTTATCAATTATTCTGATTTTTATATTTCCAGCAGTATAGTGGTCGTATAGATCAGTCCATCTGCCTTTAAAGTTTCTATAAAGTAATATTCCTGTAGGTGGTTTTATTTCAGATAAATTAATTTCAAAAGTTTCCGAAGAGTCATCTGATGAATTTATTGCTTTTAGGTGTTTTTCAATTGCTTTCTTATCAGGAAGCAATAACCCGTCTGAATTAATAAAAGTTGCATCTTCAGAGAATTGTGACAATTCAGCGATTTTGTCATGTTTTTCCCGAGCAATTGCTCTTTCTCTGACCATTTTTACTAAAGCTAAACTATCCTCTTTAAATGTTTCCTTAAGCTTTTCGTCATTTTTCATTGTTTTGCAAGAAAAAAGCAAAAGAGGAGAAAAGAATAAAAGAACATAAATCGATTTCATTATTAACTAATATTTATGGGATCATTGGAGGTCTATTTATTTCATTATCAAATTTAATCTTTAAAAAGATTCAATACAATTTTATTTACCTGAGTGGGAATGTCAATAACCTTGGCCATAACTGGCCGAATCAAATTGACCACCCAGACCCGGAGTTAAATCCTTATTGTTTTGTTTTGGATGTTCGGTGAAATCAGACCGGTTTTTTTGTGGTCAATTGAGTTCAAAACTACACTTCCCATTTTTAAGATGTTTAAAAGTCGCCTGTTGAAGATCATCTTCAGCCAACCATTCCCTTTAAAATCCCGATACACTCTCCCAGAACTAACCAGAATCAACCTGGTGAAGTCTGGTGATATTTAGGTCATATCAATTACAAGACAGCCCTGGGCGTTTTTATTTGTTGCTAGGCTTTTAATGGATTTAATGACAATCTGTTTAAATTTAAACAAAGGTCGGTGGTAACTAACACCATTCTTTTATTATTGGAAAAGTCAGTGACCTTGCCACCAATGGCCGGAATAAATTGACCACCCAATTAAGAGTTAAATCCTTGTTGTTTTGCTATGTATGTTAAGTGTTCTCAGACCGGATTTTGAAGTGGTCAAAGAAGGACGGATTTTACTATTTATCCTCCTATTTTGGTATGGAGATTAGTACTTCTGTTACACTTATAAACGAGTTTTATCTGTTAGACTAGGTACCATATTATGAGTGCCAACCCACAGCTAAAATTTAAAATATCAACTATATTTTGATAGTATTAGGTTAATTCTTAATGAATTATTAAACATGTAAAATAATTTGTCTGGCGATAGAAATAGTTTAACTTGCTTATAACTTTTAAACCAGACTTATATTTATGATGAAAATTCAATAAAGTCAAATATCCTTTTGTTCGACCTTTAACTAAAACATCAAACATATGAATAAAATGAAATGTATTCTAATTTTATTCTTGCTTTCACTCATGAATGGAAGTGTAGCACCGGCTCAATGGATTCAAACTAACGGTCCCAACGGGGGTAAGATAAATTGTTTTGCTACGATCGGTACTAATACCTTTGCAGGGACCGGTGGGGGTGGTGTCTTCCTCTCAAAAAATAATGGCGCAAACTGGACTTCGACAGGATTAAAGAATATTTGGATTTCCTCACTGTTGGCCAGCGATACAAATCTCTTTGCTGGGAATGAAGACGGTGTTTTTCTTTCAACTAACAACGGTATTAACTGGACTGCGGTAAATAACGGTTTAACAAACACAAATGTTAACTCCCTTGCCATGAGTAACATGAATCTTTTTGCAGGGACTGACGGCGGTGGCGTTTTTAGATCGGACAACAATGGTAAAAGCTGGACAGCAGTCAATAATGGTCTGGCGGACAGTTCTGCTGGTGCCTTTGCAGTGAGTGGCAAGAATATCTTCGTTGTGGCTGGTGGTGTTTTTCTTTCAACCAACAATGGCACAAGCTGGACATCTGCTAATAATGGATTGACTGGCAAAAGTGGTGTCATGGCCCTTGCAGTGATTAACAAAAATCTTTTTGCAGCAACATACGCTGATGGCGTTTTTCGTTCCGAAGACAATGGAACAAGCTGGATCGCTGTTAATAATGGTTTACCTACTCACAATGATTTCCGTGCTTTTGCGGTGAGTGGAACAAATCTCTTTACAGGAAATTGTGGTGATGGTGTTTATCTTTCGACCAACTATGGCACAAGCTGGACTGAGGTCAATAATGGACTGATGCATCTCCAGGTTCATTCACTTGCGGCTTGCGGTTCTAACCTATTTGCAGGAACTTTCGGCGGTGGTGCTTTTCTTTCGACCAACAACGGCAAAAGCTGGACGGAGATAAACACAGGTTTGACATCCACAGGTGTCCGTGCCCTTGTGGTGAGCGGCAGTAATATTTTTGCAGGGATTGATGGTGGGGTTTTTCTCTCGGCAAACAATGGCAAAAACTGGTCTGTGGTCAATAACGGACTGACAAATACAAATATTCATCACCTTAATGAGAACGGCTTAAGAAGTTGGGTTTTCGCCTTCGCTGTAAATGGTGCAAATCTTTTTACCGGAACCTTTGGTGGGGTCTTTCTCTCAACGGACAATGGTTCAAGCTGGACTGAGGTAAATAACGGCTTGACAAACACACATGTTTACGCCCTTGCTTTGAGTTGCGACTTATTGAAAAAAATCTTTGCAGGGACTGGTGGAGGAGGTGTCTTTCTTTCAACGGATAATGGCAAAAACTGGACTTCGACTGGATTGAAGAAAGTCTGGGTTTCCACACTATTGGCAGACGGTAGGCGTCTCTTTGCAGGAACTGGAGACGGTAGCGTTTTTCTTTCAACCGACAACGGTACAACCTGGACTGCAGTAAATGACGGCTTGACAAACACACATGTTTACTCCCTTGCCATGAGTGGCATGAATCTATTTGCAGGTACTAACAATGGCGTTTTTCTTTCGACCAACTATGGCACAAGCTGGGCTGCGGTCAATATTGGCCTGTCGAACCTTGAAGTCCAAGCCATTGCAGTAAATGGTACAAATCTTTTTGTCGGAACTTTCGGCGGTGGCGTCTTTTTCTCAACAAATAACGGTACAAGCTGGACTGAGGTAAACAACAACCTGACGGCCACCTCAATCCTTTCTCTTGCGGTAAACGACACGAATCTTTTTGCAGGGACATATGCCCATGGCGTTTGGAGGTTACCTATCATAGTCAAAAATGATCACTAAAGTCGCAGATATAAAATGTTGAATACCTGTTTAATTCTATTCGCAGAAGTATTACCGAAACATTTCTATTTGAAAGATAAAAATTAATCTGTAAAGTGAAACCAGGATTACTAACCAAATGTGTAATCTGACCGGGCAAGCGTATTCAGTGTAATCATAATACCCATCATAATATCAGACACTTACAGTTATAAATTGTGGGTGTCTTTTTTTATACGCCAGGTTTACGCCAGGTTTTGGACAAAAATTACCTACCCTGCAAAATATATCAGTCTCCTTTTTAAAGTTCAGAAACTTTTTGATCAGCTGTTATTCAGAAGTAAGTAATGTTGAAAGACTATTTTCCAAGAAATTTATTATTCTCAGAAATGGTTTTAGTGAGTATCTCCTTTTCGAAATTATTGATCATTTCAGCAGCTCTTGAAGGTTCTTTTTTATATATGGACATATAGGCCTTTTCCAATTGCCCGGCCAAGGCAGTATAATATTGCTGAAGATCTTCCTTAATCTTCAGGCGCTTGGGGAACCTGTTTATAAAGTCTTCATCTATATACTCTGCAACAGCAACAAAATTCCACCATGTCATTGAATTATTCCTTTTATAAATTGTATCAGTTCTTTTAAAATGCAGCTCATATGCTTTTTCAGGTGTATCCATAGTTAATGACCTTGGCATTTCTGTCACACCAAAATATATTGGCATATAGGCATTGACACAACCTCTTCGGGGAGCAACCCAGATCCTGCCGCCAATATCCCATGGCATTTCAGGTCTTAACTCGGCAATGAACGACAGCTGTTGTGATGAAGCACAGATGTTTTGAGTATCATTCAAATGAGGTGTGCCTTTTTTATATTCCTGGGAATCATCCAGAGAAGTTCCTTCGTAATGATTTGCCAGTACAGGAAACAGATCATTTATCGTTATTTTATGTAATGGGGGGAATGAAAACGGAAAGTTGTCTTCCTGCTTATAATCCCTGCCTGACAGCATTTTCACTCCAATCCACATCCTGCCTATATTTGCCATGCTTTTCAGGTTTCTTTCCGAAGAATAGACTTTGCTGAAATTGAATGGTCCATCTATATCAGACTTGAACCATCCCCTTCTTTCAGCATAAGCAACAAGTTCTTTTGAAGCAAGGAAATTCTTGCTATCATTTAGGTCAATCTCTTTAATTGTGTAATAATTAGGTATAAATGCTACTTTATTATCGGGGATTCTCTCAGCGACCCAATGTTTGCCTCTGACCACCGCAAACATCCAGGCTTCATTCTTGTCTGCAATTGTATATGTTCTTCCTGAAGCGTTGTATCCCCACTTTTCAATAAGCTGTCCGGCAAGTTCTACTCCGGCTCTTGCAGAAACAGCTCTTTCTGCTATGATTTTCCTCAGCTCATATCCGATGCCACCATCCGTAATCTCTCCATAAATTTCTCTTGAAGGGCATGAATTAGAGGTTATCAGAACACCACATTCATTCAGGTAACTATCAGCAAAATCCTGCCCGGGCATCTCCATCCATAAATAAGAATTTGTATGTGATGCCTGCTGTTCTGCTGCTCCTTCCCTGAATTTAAGAATTTCCCCCTGATTGTGATCCCTTGATGGAAATTTAAAGAAGTTCACAATCTGATTGCCACCATCATCCTCATTATGGGCAATAATTACAAAACCAGAAGCACTTGCATCCTTTCCTACAATTATTGTTGAACAATTCTGTCCAAAATCAGGAACCTGTGCGCTAAGCGAAAATAGACAGAGAAATGTTATCAGAAACAGACATGATTTTTTCATATAAAGTCGTTTTATATAAATTAAGACTTAAAGGATATGATCAAAGAGATTAAATCCAGAATAGTTTTTGATCAGACCCATCTTTCGTGTAATCAAAATTACTTCCTGTTTTTTTAAGATGCAACTAATTTAATAATATACTTGGAAAAGCCAGTGATCTAACCACTTCTTGCTGAGAAAAAATGACCACCCAAATACGGAGTTAAGTGTTTGTTGTTTTGTCTTGTATGTTCGGTGAAATCAGACCGGATTTTATGGTGGTCAATTGAGGTTATAAGTACGATTACAATTTTTACGATGTTCTGAGGTCGCCAAGGGAAGATCATCTCCTGACAACCTTCCGCATTAAAACCACTTTTAAATGTCCCAGATTCAATCTGGTGAGGTCTAGTCCTGTTAATTCAATAAAACTTAAAGACAATCCGTTTAAATTTAAACAAAGGCCGTTGGCGATTAACACCTTTCTTTTATAATTGAAAAAGTATGCGATTATGATCCTAACTAACCTGAATAAAATGATCACCACCAACCTGGGGTAATTCATGATGTTTATATACTTTAAAATCTCAAGAAACACAGAAAACAAATCTTGCTAATTCCTTCCATCAGAGTCAATATTTATAAGGATCGATTCCTATTTTAATAAATAAATTTGACTTTGCATTTTTGCTGGTGTAACTTGCAACATTTAATAATTGCAGCAGTAATTCAAGCTTAAATTGTTAAGTCATGATTAAAAAATTTACTTTAGCTTTCATACTATTCTTGACGGCTATCATATCAAACTGTCAAAATGGTAATGAGTATCATGTTTTTGCACTTAAATACGATGACGGACCGAAAATCCCAGCTCAGCAAGGGATTGTTGGAGCAAACCCAAAAGATAGTGTAAGAATTTGTTTCATGGTTTGGTTATTGAAGGGAGAGAATGGCCGAAATATTCTTGTTGATGCAGGTTATCTGGATACAACTAAAACGGAGAATAAGGGTTATGTAAGACCCGATTTAATGTTAAAGAGACTAAATGTGTCTGCATCCGATATCAATGATATAATCCTGACACATCCTCATTATGATCATATCGGAGGAATAAATCTTTTCCCAAATGCAAAAGTTTGGATGCAAAAAGATGACTTCGATTATTTTGTTGGGGAAGCATGGCAAGAAAAAGGCGTTTCAGAAGGATTTCAAAAAAATGATGTTCGTAACATTATTGAAATCAATTTGCAAGGCAGGTTAAAACTTGTTAAAGGAGATAGTATTGAAATAATCCCTGGAATAAGGGTATTTATCGGTTCAAAGCATACCTTTGAAAATCAATATGTCCTGGTCAATTCGAATTCTAAAACAAATAAAATACTGATTGCATCCGATGCAATCTGGTTTTATTACAATTATAATAAACTACTGCCAGCCACTTTATGCATGGACCCAAAAGCATATGTGGGGGCTATGAAAAGAATGAAAACTTTAGTTACCAATCCTGATTTTATAATTCCCGGACACGATGATTTAGTCTTCACAAAGTTTCCTAATGTGGCTGAAGGAGTTGTAAAAATTGGGAACTGACCGGGGAAGCCAATAACTTTGGCCGTAATAAAATGACCACCCCAACCCGGAGTTAAAAGTTTGTTGTTTTGTTTTGAATGTTCGGTGAAGCCAGACCGATTTTTGGAGTGGTCGTGTATGCTCGGTTCTTGCACAGAGAGTTGTATAGTTTTAAATTTCGTTGTGGGACGTACTAGATTCGAACCAGTGACTTCTTACCTGTGAAGCAAGCGCTCTGAACCAACTGAGCTAACGTCCCATATAAAGCAAAGATAAAAAAGTCCCAGCATCGAGGTTATATATTCTTGAATTAATAATCAATTACTAATTCAACAAATCGTATGAGTGGTTTTTGATTGATTTTATGACAATCCGTTTAAATTTAAACAAAGGTCGGTGGTAATTAACACCAATCTTTTCTTATCAAAAAATCCAATGCCTTTGGCCACTTTGGCTGGAGTAAAATGACCACCCAAACCCGGAGTTAAATCCTTGTTGTTTTGTATTGGATGTTCGGTGAAGGATGACCGATTTTTGAGGTGGTCAATGAACTTTTTGATTCTCAACAGATTTCTTGGCAGCCTCGAGATGGAGGAATGCTTCATGGTTGTATATAGCATTTCTTCTTCTTAAATCCCAACTTCTTTGAAGAGATTCAATCGATTCATTAAATTTACTCTGCTTATATAATCCCCATCCTTTGGTGTCCAAATATTCATAATTATCAGGACTTATTATCAGTGCTTTATCAACGAGTTCAATACCTTCATTAATATTTCTGTCATTATTTATCAGAAAATAGGCAAGATAATTTAACCTGTCCGGATTTGTTTGCTCTAATAAGAATGCCTGGCGAAAACATTTCTCTGCTTTTCCCAAATTACCAGCCTCATAATAAATATTACCTAATCTTGCACTAATGTCTGCTTCTGATAAAGAATTTCTTCTCCAATCAGATGTGACCTTCTCAATATATCCTTTTGCAACAATAGTATCTGTTTCACTTAAAGCAAGGACAGCCTGTCTATAAATTATTGAAGGGTCATTAGGAAATTCTTTTTCAGCTTTCTTGTATAGTTTTCTCTCCTTATCATATAGATTCATTTTATGATATGCGTATCCAAGAGTTGTATAATTATAGACCCAATAGGATTTTGATCCCCAATTATCATATATTTCCAGTGCCTTTTCAAATTCAGGGATTGCTTTGTCAAATTGATATAAATCAAGATAATTTGAGCCAAGCATAAAATATGTAATGGGTTGCTGATCATCTATTTTAAGAATTTGTTGTATATATTTAATGGTTTCTTCAGGTGTCTCAAACAGTAAAGCATAAGAGGCACTGGTCATTAACTGTTGCAGAGTGGACATTTTATCCCTTTTTTCAACTAATTTGAGAGTCCATTTTTTTGCCTGATCAAAATTGCCCTGATTATAGTATGTCGCTGTAAGAAAATTAATTGCAGGAATAAAGTCAGAATCTTTTTCTATCGCTTTCAAATACCAGTTCCCGGCTGTGCTCATATCATTATCATTTTGAAAAGCATTGTTCCCATAGATAAAATACTTGAATGCTTCAGGAGAGTTTGTCACTCCTTTAAATACAATATCGGAGGAAGCTTCTTTTCCAATTTCCTTTTCCAATTTTGATACAATGAGATAGTTCTTGATTATTATTGAAAGAGAATCAATTTTATTAAGAATGTATTTTCCGTTAGAGGGTCCTTCTTTTTGAAAAGATTTTATAATTTCTTGAGTCTTAGTGTCTATTAATTGTGCCGAAATGCGTATAATATCACCTGATTTTACAATATTTCCGTAAATAAAAACATCTGCGTCGAGTTGAGTCGAGATTTTACTTGCAATGGGTGTAGTTATGGAAGCATTTTTGGTGATTCCTTTACTTTTGAGAATACCACTTACATATTCTACCTGTCTTACCTGAAGTTGTTCAGGAAAGTTAGAAAGGTAAGAAGTTAAACTATTCTGGATTATTTCCTCGTAAATATTCCATCTTATTGAATCATTTGTCAGGTTCTTAAATGGCATGACAACAATAGAAATTCTTTCACCTGACGATCTAAGTTTTTCAATAGGATCTCTTTTAAATATCCTAGAATAAGCAAGAATAACCACAATTAACAGTAATGCAATCAAAACAATACTTCCTGAGAGTATCTTCACCTTACTTAATCTTATAGCTTTCTCATTACTTTTTAGGTCAATCACATTTTTGATATCCTCGACAGGTTCTGTAAAAACAGGTATTGTTTTCCCCATTTGGACTGGCTTCGCTTTCAATCCGAGAATAATTTCTTTTATTGCAATTGCTACCTTGTTTAATTGGATCTTATATCTTGTTTTGTTTAAGTTCTTATTTTCATCATCATCAGAAGTAAGTGGTTTGTTTGCTCCCGGCTCTTTATAAATAAACTCAATTCCCCTTATAAATCCTCCAAGTTCCGTTTCAATAAGATTTTTGTCATCTGCGTCAAGATCATGTATCTGAACAGGGAGCACCCGGCTTGCTACATTACCTCCAGGTAGTTTTACTTTCAATCCAAATTGATCCTTGGATGCCTGTTCTACAAATGCTTTGAACTCATGCTCCCATGCAAATGATTTGGGATCACAATAGGTGCGTGAGATGATAGGAATAAAAACTAGGCATTTAAGTTTATCTTTCAGGGAGGCATCAACATCATGCGTCTCAAGAAGCCCATCATGAGGATTAATATCAAAATAAACACTGATTTCTTCCTTGAATGTCGATTCAAGTTCCGTCTTCAGATCCTCGACAAACTCACTAACCCACCTGTCACCTTTGTTGTCTTTCTGGCGATAAGAAATAAAAATATCGTATTCGTATCCAGGGATCATGCTTGCCATTAGCTTTTAACTTAATAGTTTTTCATTTCTGCAACAGCTTTTTTCGCCGCTTGAAGATGCTTTGCCGCATCATAATCATAAACAGCTTTCTTCATTCTTAAATCCCAGCTTTTTTGTAAAATTTCAAGTGCCTCTTGGTATTTACCTTGTTTATACAGTCCCCACCCTTTGGTATGCAGGTAATCATAATTTTCAGGGCTAGATTTCAATTCCTTATCTACAATCTCCAACCCTTCATTGACATTTCGGTTTTTGTCAATTAGGAAATATGCAAGATCACCCATCTTATAAAGGTAATATGCAAGTTTATTTCCTTTTTCTATTTTCCCAGGTTCTAATAATATTGCTTTGCGTAAATATTCTTCTGCCTTATCCAAATTACCTGCCTCTGAGTAAATATCGGCAATTCCATTTGCAATA
The DNA here is from genome assembly GCA_003141525.1 of Bacteroidales bacterium. Classification (GTDB taxonomy): domain Bacteria; phylum Bacteroidota; class Bacteroidia; order Bacteroidales; family VadinHA17; genus LD21. The sequence continues at coordinate 1,196 of PLML01000145.1, read as the reverse complement.
TCTGCTTCCGGCACTAATTCATCTTTAAGCAAGGATTGGTATCGGTTAATATATGTATTTGCCACTGATGAATCTTTTTCAGTCAATGCCAGAATGGCTTGCAAACTGATAATATAAGAATCGTTAGGAAAGTCCTTTAATGCTTTTTTATAAAGTTCTTTTTCTCTCTCAAACTGACCGGTTTTATGGTAAGCAATACCCAGGTATATATAACTCCAAACAAAAAAAGGTTTCGTACCCCATTTCTTATAAATCTCAAGTCCCTTTTCCATTGCAGGGATTGTTTTATCATATTCCTCTATTCTGTCGTAATTCCATCCCAACTCTTCATAAAACAATGCAGCTTGTTCATCCAATTCAATTAATTGTTTTAAGCTGGCAATTATTTCCCGGGGTGTCTTAAAATAATTAGCATACAGATAGTCCGTATTGATTTTTAAAAATTCAGACATCTGATCTCTTTTTTCATATGCTTTCAGACAGTATTTCTTCCCTTCCTCATAAGAACCCTGATCATTGTATGCCCAGGAAAGATAGATTATGACACCTAAATCGGTTGAGTCAATTTTAAGTGCCTGCAAATAATATTCCTGGGCTTTAGAAAAATCTTCCTTTGAGAAGGCTTCATTTCCAAGAAGAGCGTATTTACAAGCCTCTGGAGAACTTGTTGATCCAATTAAAGGTTGTATATCTGATTCTACTTCCTTTTTTAATACAGATAATATGAGAAAGTCTTTTATCTTCTTTGAAAGATTATCAGTAATATCAAGGATATTATCAGTTTTCCCCTCCACTTGAAAAGATTTAAAGATCTCCTCGGTTTTTGAGTCAATCAGTTGCGCATTTACTCGAATTTTTTCACCTACCTGTTTTATGCTTCCAAATACAAAAACATTTGCATCAAGTTTTTGGGATATTGTACTGGCAACTGAAGGGGTAATTGAAGCATAATTGGTAAAACCTTTCCCTTGAATCAGCTTATTGATTGTTTCTGTTTGACGGATTTTTAATTCTTGAGTGTTCGTCAATGATGTTATTAATTCATTTTGGATCCCAATTTGCCAAACATTCCATAGGGAATCATTGGTCATATTCTGAAATGGCATCACTACAATTGAGATTCTTTCACCTGATGATCTAAGTTTCTCAAGATTATTCTTTTTAAATATTTTGGGCTAAGTACATGACAAAAATTT
>PLML01000235.1 GCA_003141525.1 Bacteroidales bacterium | reverse complement strand
TGGGAAGTTGCCGACAAATCATTTAAAATCTTAGAAGATGCGGGAATTCCATACTCCATAGTTTACGGAGACAATGACATGAAAAACCCTGATAAAAACTATTATGATGGTATCCGGCATACAGAATTCCTGAACAAATATTTCCCGGTATCGCGTTTTGATAAACCAGGTTCGTGGTGGAGCGGAGGATTCTATGACCCGGGGAAGATTGATAACTATTATTGCCTTTTCAACTACAAAGAGTACAAATATCTGATAATGAACCTTGAGCTGGCCCCGAGAAGTTCTGTTTTAAAGTGGGCCGATAATGTTATTTCCCAAAACTCTTCAAGAAAAGTTATTCTGGTCACTCATGATTACCTTAACAGGAATGGAAAGTGGCTTAATGATCTTAACACTTTTGGAATGGACGGGAAAGATGATAATGGCAAACTTAAGGGCAATAACGCGGAGACTGTATTTAAAAAACTGGTAAAAAAGAACCCCAATGTAATTGTTGTCTTATGCGGTCATAAAGAAGGTACATTCCAAAATGAAGTCAGAATAGAAGGATCAGCTGATTCAGTAAAAACCAGGAAGGTGTTCGAGATCCTGAGTGACTTCCAGGATGAAAAAATTAAAGGATCCGATGAAAAATCTGGCAAGGGATTGCTCAGGGTGTTAAAAATCTATCCTGAAAAGAACGAAATTGGGATATCAACCGTTAGCGCTTTGACAGGGAAAACCAAAGAGGATGAAATACATTTATCCTTTGGAGAATAATTTAAGCTTTATCGCACTTTTAAATATTATCTGAATACCAGAAATGGGAATGGCCGGATTAGAAAAAATACCAATTACGGTGGGTGTCATAGGTCATCTTGATGCGATAACCACCCCGGAACATAAACTGCAGATCGAACTGTTGTTTAAAGATCTGGCTGCAAAATATCCCAATTCTCCTGTTTATCTGTTTTCTTCAGTTGCAGAAGGCGCTGACAGGTTTGTTGCCAATATTTTTTTAGCCCTGAAAAGAGACAATGAAGAATATAAAGAGAGATTCGAGCTGATTATTCCTCTGCCTTTTGAAGATAAAGAATATAAAAATGACTTTGATGACGATTCTCATAAAGAATTTGAGGATTTGCTGAAACAGGCAAAAAGAAAATTTTGTATTGGATGTGACAGCAGAAAAATTGACAGAGCGGAACATTATCTTGCAACAGGGAAATTTGTGGCTGACAGTTCTTTGATATTAATAGCTCTCTGGGACGGACATGAGGGGAAAAAAGGTGGAACGGCTGATATTGTAAAATATAAGAGAACGGGAGATGACAGTGATGTGGCAAAAAGCACATTTGAATATGACGGAAGTGTTTTTGTATTGCCATGCAACAGAAACACAACAGNNAAGATTCTACAATAAGAGAGGCTCTTGAGAAAATCGAGGAAATCAATTCTGATTCATTAAAAATAAGCCGGAAAATCCACGCAAAATCACAAAGCCTTCTGATCAGTGATCCTGAAAGACTAGATGCCCCCCAGAAATCAATTCTAAACTCGTATTCACTTTTAGATGTATTATCGCTTCGGTTTCATAAAAGATATATGCATACTGTATTCTGGTTGTTTGCTATCGGATTATTTATAGTTATGTCCCTGACGATCTACACAAATCTGTGGCTGAACAAGGTTGTCCTGGCAATTACCATGATTCTTATTGTGCTGGCAGGTATTATTTATTTTTATTCCAGGATAACAAAAGATCACACAAAATATCTGTATAACAGAACATTGGCAGAAGCATTGAGGATACAGTTTTACTGGAACATTGCAGGCATAAATCACAATGTTTCTGATTACATTTTAAGAATACACAGGAAAGAGTTTACGTGGATCGAGCATATTCTTTCATCAATATATGGGATTTCATATAACTGTAAACCAATAACCTCCTCTGCGATTAAAGATCTTACTGAAAACTGGGTGAAAAATCAGGCAGATTTCTTTGAATCATCAATAAGGAGAATGACCCAAAAACTGTTTCAATATCATATTATTTCAAACATATCTTTCATTATTGCTTTTGCGCTTCTTCTTTCCATTTTCTTTTTAGATAAATTTTATGGAATAGACAATTACATGAATTATCTTCAGGTTGTGATAGGAACGTTGTTAAGTATTTTTGCCCTTATCAGAGCTTTTATTCAAATTAAAGGCTATGACCAGTTACTTAATCAATATGACCTTATGAATGTTCTTTATCAGAAAGCCGAAGCAAAAATTAACCAGGTAAGTTCGACCCTTCTAGAGACAAATGAACAACATGCTTATCTTAAAGAACTGTTTTTTATTATTGGACAGGAAGCCCTCATTGAGAATGGTAACTGGTATCTGATCCTGAAAGAAAAGGAACCCGGGATTGAGGGTTTATGACAGACTACTTGAATTCCTCTGAAGGATGATAAATCAAATTAAGTGAGTTTTATCTTTAAAGTAAACATCAAGGAATGCTCTTTTTCTTTTATAATTGATTCTGCGGATTTTAACTCTCAGAATTTCTCTTCCGGTCCTTTCAGAAACATCCTTTAAAAACTTCTCCTTTTTCTCCGGTTTAAGTAAATCAAGCTTATCATAAATAATCGATAGCCTTTCAAAATGGTATTTTGCTGTATACTCTTCTATAAGATATGCCGTAAGAACAATTATTCCATTGATTATCAAAAGTCCTAACAATGGAAATTTAAGAAGTTTTAATGAATTGATAACTGAAATCCCGAAGATTGTATAGGTATATGCTATATCTTTTGCAGTGAAATTACTTGATCTAAGCCTTATAATAGCGAAAATCGCGACTAATCCGACTGCCATGCCCATATCGATAAAAACTGCTTTTAGCATGGCAGTTATAAAGAAAGCCATTATACCCATTATGAAAAAGTAAAACAAGTATCTCTCCTTTTTCGAGTATTTGTAATAAATTAACCATATAAGGATGAAGATAATAACCGTATTTAATGCAAACCGCCACATAATACCCACAAAGTATGGGTTTGTTAAATCAAACAAAGAATCTGTCATTATAATAATTTATTAAGGTTAAAATCTTTTGCAGGTATTAGTTAAATTGTAAATCAAATTTTCTTTTTTCCCAACTAACTGATTGAAAAATTCATCAAGATAATCAGTAGCATCTTTTTTTTCTCTCTGGTTAAGATAAGGGAATTCATTTATAATTCTATAAAACTCATCTTTCTTTTGAACAAACGATTCCAGGTCCTTCAGATAAACCTCTTTGCTCCTGCATATCCCAAAAAAAAGCCGTTCCCGCACTGTTTGGATTCCCATTTCTTCTGTAGGAAGTGCATATGGTGGATTCACCAGCCCGGACCAGTCAAAATCATGTGGGATAGCTATTCCAAGGCCAGTTGTGTCAAGACCCATGGTTTTTACTACGAGAACATTATGTAATCCGGGTACAGACCAATCATAATTCCCTATCATGAAATTGAATATGGCAAACCTGTCCATAATTTTTGGAACGATGTTTTTCTGGTTCAGAGTACGTGATTTAACCGGAGTGCAATTTGTCCTGGCGGCCAACATTTCAGCCGGCTCAATGAAAAAGCATAATTGCTGGATAGGCTTTCTTTTCTTTTGTGTATCTAAATAAGTAACTTTCAGTAAACGCACCCTGAAGCTCGTATCGGTAAGAACATTAAAAAGCTTATATGCCAGGTATTCTTTCAGAACGTAATCTTTATTGTCGCTACTGAATTTGCATTCAGGAACCATCTTTAATTTAGATATCTTATCCAGATCGGTATAACCAAAATGAGCCTTTTTCAGGTTTAGCTCAATCGGAGGGAATACACACCACTTGTTACGGAAAATGCCACGTGTCCTCAAATTTATATCTCTGCTTATGGAATCAGTATTACTTAAATGAAATGTTATATTAGCCTTTAAGTAATCTTCTTTTGGTTTGGTTCTGAAATAGGTTGTAAGATCGAACCTCAGCGTTATCTCAATTATCTTATCATCATCAAAGAGCCTGAAGCTTTTTTTTGATGAATCAGGAATCGCAG
>PLML01000005.1 GCA_003141525.1 Bacteroidales bacterium | reverse complement strand
ACAAAAATTTTCACAGGCTCCATTTAAGTCTTAAACTTTGCCTAGATTTGGATTAAATTCGATCATACCCTACAAATCATTTTAAAGAAATTGTACGTACATTAGCAGTTAAAGATGTTTAAAATAGTGCTAACCAGTTTTATCCATCTTAAGTATTAACTCTGTCATTAGGCAAAGCAAATTGACTGGTGGCTAGGGAAAAGTCTTGTGTTAAATCCAATCAACAATAAAAGTAATACTCCAGCTCTTTTTACGACTTCTAATCCAATGAAAATTCTTTTCCTTTAGAATCGATTTGTTTTGTAACATGTCTTTCCAAAGTCTCTCGTATGTAGGTTATTAACAATAAGTTACTAATTTATTTTAGTAACAGACATAATATTATGCTTTTATCATAGGTGCTAGATTATAAGACAATCTATCAATTCGAAAAATTGAAATGAAAAAGGGAAATACTCTTCAGTATTTTATTATAATCCTTCTAGCTTATTTTATATATGTACATCATTATTTGGGAGTAATCTATGTAGATTCTATAATAGTTGCTGCAATAGTTATTCTGCTTTCATTTCTTATAAATAAAACTAATTCAAGATTCTTCTTAGATAAGAATAATTTAATAATAATAGCAATAATTCTTTGGTTGCTATTTGGTGTCATCTATTCTAATGCTCCAATTTATGGCCTAACAAAATTATACAAGTTCACTGGCTTTTATTTATTAGCCTATTTTACTGCCGAAACAATAACAAGAAACATAAGCTTCTTTTTAAAAGTAATGGCAGTATTTTTATTAATAATGATACTAGATATTTTTTATGTTTATAAAAGTTTTAATGGATTCATTAGTCTAGTTTCTGTAACATCTAGGTTAGAAGAATTTGGTGTAAAATCTGGATTTACAAGTCCGATAGAGGCAGCAAGATATATCGCATTTATAATTATTTTAATTTTCATATCTTTTAAGGAAAAAATATTCAATAAACTTTGGAGACTAATTAGTTATGGATTAATAATTTTTGGTCTAATATTTATGGTTTTAATGGGTTCAAAAGGTCCATTTTTGTCAATGTTCCTTGCAATTAGTTTTTTGACGATATTTTATTCAGAAAATCGGATCAAAACGGTGTTCTTTTTTATCATTCCAATTTTTTTAATATTAATCATTTATATTTTCCAAGATTATATATTGGCGAAAATACCAGACAATCTTTCAGAATACATTTTTTATAGATATTTTAACATTGAGAAGTTTACAGACAGACCTGATCTTTTTATGATGGCTTTAAATGATTTAAATAACTATTTTATAGGCGAAGGAACTGGCAATTTTGGTTTTATATTATTTGGATTTGATGCTAATGGATATCCACATAATATTTTCGTAGAATTATTCTACGAAAATGGTATCATTGGACTTATTCTTTTTTTATCACTCTTATTTTCTACTCTATGGAGAAGTATTCACATAAACAATAGAATTGAACGAGTTTTATTTACGGTAAGTATCTTATTTTTTCTATTTGCTTCAATGACTTCTGGCGACATCGCGGGTAATCCATTCTTATTCATTTTTATTGTATATGCAAATTATTGTTATCTTAATAGTTATATTCGAACAAATTTCTAATAAGCAATCGAGTGAGCATGAATTTTCCCGCTTGCTATAATTTCAATTCCAATTATAAGAAAATATTGGGTTTGCTTAGGTTATCTGAAGGAATTGGGAGTATTGTAGAATTATTAAGTATTAAATGATAAATACTGTGAGTATAAATGGGAATAATGCAATTATCACATTTGATTATGAAGTTTTCTTAGGTCGGCAAACAGGGACAATAGAAAATTGTGTTATAAAACCAACAAGATCAATTTTAAAAATTCTGAAAGAAAATAATGCAAAAGCTATTTTTTTTGTTGATGCTACATGGCTTCTTTTTTTAAGAGAGAATTTTCCTGATGATTTAAAACTTGTGACTGAGCAGTTAAAAAGTATCATTGCAACAGGATCATCTGTGGAATTGCATCTGCATCCACACTGGGTTCAGGCATACAGAACAGAAGACAAAATTTTATTTAAATCCTTTGAAAACTATAGATTACATTCTTTAAGTCAGGAGGGAATCCTTGATTTATTCAGAAAATCTATTGAACTCCTGGAAAGTATTACTTTACAAAAAATTAGGTGTTTCAGAGCGGGTGGTTTTTGCATAGAACCCTTTGATCAGATAAAAAATGCTTTTGAAACCTTTGATATAAAATATGATTTTTCAGTAGCCACTGGGATGCAATTAAAAGGAGGTAATGAGTATGATTATGACTTCTCCGATTCACCCAACCTTCCGTTTTATCATTTTAATTATGATGTTAAAAAGCCTGAACCAGAAGGACAGTTTGTCGAAATTCCTTTGAGCACTTATAAAAATAATCCTGTGTATCGCATAATAAACAAGGTTTTGTTAAAATTATACAACGATAAAATCTTTGGTGATGGCAAAAGTATTCAAGAAACATCCTACTATTTCTTTAAATCATTTTACAGGCGGTTAAAATTCTCTACAAATATATTAACAATTAATAAAACCAGTACGGCAATATTTAGAAATCAATTGAGAAATCATTTTAAAAGGTACAGACTTCTTGTTATTGTTTCGCATCCTAAAACAATGTCAAAACTGGCATTGGATAATTTATCGCATATTACTAAAAACCATAATACTCTTAATTCATTTGATTTGGATAATTTATTAATAAGTTAAACATTGTTAAGAATGTAAATTGAAGTATTTCTTCGGACCCTTTCTCCTTGCAATTATTCAACTCAATGTTTGGCAAATTCGATTTAATTGGTCTGATTTTTAACTCCTGAATTTAATCATATGTTAACTAATAAAACAAAAAAAAAGATTATTTTAATTACTTCTATACTTCAGCCATATAGAATCTCCTTTTATTATAAACTATCCAAGGTATTAGAGGATAGATGTGATCTAATAATATATCATGGAACAAAAGAAAAAGAAGATGGACGCCCAGCTTTTATAGGGCCTGTACCTTTCAGGGAAAAAGGCTTTCCAATCAAAACTATTAAAATACTTTCTTTTACTATAGTTATTAACCTAGGTATGTTTAAAAGTGTGAGAGAGTATAATCCAGATTTGATTATTATGCAAGGTATTTCGGGTGATGCCTCGCTTAGATTAATTGCCAGATGGGCTAAGAAACAAGGCAGAAAATTAATTTTCTGGACTTGTGGCTGGGAACCTGGTCTAGCAAAAGGCTGGCAACTCACTTTGAAAAATAAGTATGTGTCATCATTCTTTAGAAAAGCTAATTATCATCTTACTTATAGTTCAAATGCAACCAAATATGTTGAATCTATGGGAGTTGATAATTCAATTATTGAAACATGCTATAATGGGATAGAAACTGATGACTTGTTTAAGAATACAACAGAGATTATCAGAAAGTCAAAAGAAGTAAGGATGGAATACAATCTGAGCGATCATACGACTTTTTTATTTGTCGGTGGGTTAATACTTGAAAAGAAAGTAAATTTACTTATTGACTCATTTATTGAGTTGCTAAAAAAATATGATAAAATCAAATTATTAATTATTGGAGACGGACCACTAAAACTTATGGTTAAAGAAAAACTGAAGGTTAATGATGATTTAAAAATAATCTTTTTGGGCAGAATAATAGATGGCGTTGATCCATACTTTGCTGCTTCAGATTGCTTTGTATTACCTGGAGTCGGCGGCTTAGCCTTGAATCAGGCAATGTTCTGGGGGAAAACATGTATTGTAAGTAAAGCAGATGGTACTGAAGATGATCTAGTTATTGAAGGTATTACAGGGTATCGTTTTAAAGAGAATGATTTGGAAAGTTTGGTTTCTGCAATGGATAGAAGAATAAATGAAAGTCAGAACAAGGTGACCATGATGTCTGAAAATTCTCACCAAATAATTATAAACAAAAGTAATGTTAATAATATGGTAAATATTTTTTCAAGTACTATAGATAATTTATTGATGTTAAATAAAAAAGATAATTCAAAATGAACATAATCTCTATCAGGTTTAGAATGATTGATTTCACACCTGAAACACAATAACAAGATGCTAAAGAACTACCTTAAAGGAAATGTAGGCTATAAAACCAACATTTTGTTGGCTGCCGCTTCTTCCAATATGTGGAAATGGATGAGATAAAAGGATAAAAATGATTAGGTTTAATTTTTGACTGGATTTGCCAAGCCTTCATTTTGGCCCCGGTAAATATCCATCGCTGGTGAACGTATGAAAAGGTGAATTAATAAGTACCAAATAATTAAAATCATAGAAAAACCACATGCAAAAGTACTTTAATGTTTTTCTGGAATTTGATCATACAAGATTGCATGCAATTATAGAAAAAACAATTGCAGAGAAAGCTTCACCTTTATTTACTGAAGATATGCCAATACGTGACAAATGGATTGAATTTAATTACTCTAAATACAATGGGATATCTATAATAGGTAAGAAATTAAAATTAGATAAGATAATATACTCATCATATTATTACCTATTAAAAATTTAGTAGTACCTGAAAATGAGAACAATTTTAGTTACTGGAGGAGCTGGGATGATCGGCTCCAATTTAGTAAAAGCTCTGCGATTTGAAGGAGTTAAGGTTATAGTTATTGATAATCTTTGGCGAGGTAAAATTGAATACCTTAATGATAAAAACGGCCAATCAGTTATTGATTTAAATAAAGATTTTTACAACTATGATTTATCATTTCCGGGCATCTGCGACGATCTTTTAAAAGATGTTGATTATGTAGTTCATCTTGCAGATATTGTTACAGGAATTGGATATGTGTTTAGCAATCAAGGAAGCCTTTTCCGACAAAACGTTTTAATAAACTCAAATATAATTGACTCAATAAAAAAGAGTAAAATTAAAGGTTTTCTTTATATTGGCACTGCTTGTAGTTTTCCTGAAACTCTTCAAAATTCATTGATTGTAACACCATTAAAAGAAACAGATTTATATCCTGCTCAACCTGAATCTGCTTATGGATGGAGTAAGCTCATGGGACAATACGAAACTGAATTGATGAGCAAAGAAACCCAAATAAAAACATGTACTCTCATGCTTCATAATGTGTATGGATCACCCTGTGATTTTAGCAAAGAAAAAAGTCAAGTTATCCCATCATTAATCCGTAAAGCAATTAATTATCCTTTCGAAGAGTTCAACGTTTGGGGAAGTGGATCACAAGGTCGAGCTTTTATACATGTGAATGATGTAGTAAAAGGTATCTTATTAGCGTTGTATAAAGGATGGGGTCATGGTCATATTCAACTAGGTCCCTCAATTTGTACATCGATCAAAGAGATTGCTGAAAGTATTGTTGAAATCTCAGGGAAAAACATTAAAATAATTTACGATACGACGAAACCCGAAGGAGATAAAGCAAGGAGCGCAGATTATTCAAAAGCACTAACACTTCTGGGATGGAAACCCGAAGTTAACCTGAGAGATGGGCTATGCCAACAATACAATTGGATTAAAAAACAAATAGAAAATGAAAAATAAAGTGATATTACTTCAACTAGAAGGTAGTTGTATGACATCCACTTTGCATGGTTTTGGACAAAAGAAAATTTTCAACACCCAGGAACGATGTAATTCTCAATTGATGCAATCTGCAATGGGAATACTGAATTCGGGAGATGAAGTTGGATACCATTTGCACCCAACAATAGAAAAGTTCTATTATTTCGAAAACGGGAATACGATTTTTACTATCGATGGATATTCCTTTAGTTTAGCTTCCGGAACATTTAATAAAGTTCGTGCAAATACTTTTCATAGTATGCAGATCAGTGAAAATACCCGTTTTATTTTCCGGGGTACAGCTCTTTAAAATATCAATATCATGGAACAACAAAAGTATTTTAATGTCAAGCTAGAGTTTGATAAGGAAAAGGTAGATTCAATAATTGAAGAAACTATCATAAATGGAGAAAAAGGATATGTATGCTCTGTAGAAGGTAATGTTTTCGCAAATACATATTCAAATCCAAAATATCTGAACATTATTAATAATTCTTTAGTAAATATTTGTGATGGCAGTTCAATTGCTTTTTTAGCATCAATTTTTTATAAAGAAAAATTTAGCAGATATATTGGAGCAGATTTGTTTCTTGCATATATAAAACAAAAAAAATACCGCTATTTTTTTCTTGGCAACACACCTGAATGTTTATGTGGACTAAGAAAAAACTTTATTAAACTTAATCCTGCCATAAGCCAGATGAGTTTTGAAACTTTACCTTTCGAAAAAGTTGAAAATTTTAATTATCAAGCAATAGCTAACATGATAAATCAGGATAATCCTGATATCATATGGGTTTCACTTGGAGCTCCAAAGCAGGAAGAATTTATGTACAGAATATTACCTTATTTAAACAGAGGTGTAATGTTTGGTTTTGGTGCAATATTTGACTATTATTCAGGTGCTAATAAAATAAAACGTGCACCAAAAATATTCCTTAATCTAAAAATAGAATGGGTTTACCGTTTAATAAAGGAGCCAAGGAAACAAGGTAAAAGAATTAGCAATATTATTAAAGTTTTCCCAAAAATAATAATGAAAGAAAAAAGGAAGTAACATTTGAATTTTACAGATATTGAGCCTGTGAAAATTTTTGTG
>PLML01000136.1 GCA_003141525.1 Bacteroidales bacterium | reverse complement strand
GTATTTCTTTTTTCAACATTATTCAAACTGAATGCCAGTCCTGTCTGATGAAGAAGCGATAAAGGCAACAATTTATTTCCTGAAAGCACATTAAACCTATAATTGTAAAAACCAGTGATTCTACCGGCGCTGAAAGAAAATCCTGTCTGAATATTCAGGTTTTTTCCATTATCACCTAAAACTACAGCATTAATTGCCAGATATTTGCTTTCTAACGCTGCTCCTGCTCCGCCATTAATGAATCCTCCCTGTATTTCAAAATATGTCAGAGGCTGTATTTTCATATTATGTGCTTTGCTAACAGTAAAATCCCCGGACAGATGGACGAGCAGTTTTCTTTTTAATCGTTCGCTGGAATTGCCTGTAACAGATAAATCGGGTTCGGCCAGGTGATTTATCGAAAATCCGCCTGAAAATTTACCGGAAGTAAAGAGAAATCCCGCCCCGACATCAAATACTGTTTTTCCTGACGATGCCAGTACTTCTGATGATGGAATTGACACTCCCCCGAGTGGATCAATCTGGTCAGGTAAAATTGCATTGCCAAAGTTAAACCCCCTGTGGTAAATTGAAGCTGAAAGACCTGAATTTATAAAGAAATCCTTTCCCGCTTGTAAAAAATATGCATATGATAATCCGCCTCTGAAATCGTTAATAATACCACCCAGATAATCATCAGAGAGATATAACCCTGCTCCACCATGTAATTCAGAAAAATAAGAATCGTACGAAAGATAAACAGAATTAAGGTTATAATTATTCCCGGGATAAAAGTTAAGATATGACAACCTCAGTACACCGGCTCCTCCGCTTCCGACAAGCGATGGATTATTCATCATCATCATCTGATAGCCAGGACCTGGATCAGTCTCCTGCCCGAAACAATACACAGGCAGGAAGAAGATGAACAAAACTATTTTCCCGGGTCGTCTCAACATATTCAAAATTACTGCAATATCAACGTGATGATGTCGTTATTATTATAATAATCTACGACATAAAAAAAACAAAATAAACCAGCAAACAAGAAGCACATTTCTATCTTTGTCAGTACAATGAGAAGGATTTTTCAAATATCAATAACACTGTTGCTTTTATCCGCTAACATTTCTGCCCAGAATTCCAAAGATAGTTATTCTCCCAGTTCTAAACTCTCAAAAGGTTTATGGTTCAAAATTGCAGTAACCTCAGACGGAATATACAGGATAGATTACTCAAAGCTTAAACAGCTTGGTCTGGAAAATCCATCCAATCCAATGATTTTTGGCAACAACTCAGGCCAGTTATCTTATTATAATGATGCACCTAAACCTGACGACCTGAAAGAGATGTCTATTCAAATATTTACAGGAAGTGATGGCATTTTTAATGAAGGGGATTATCTGCTTTTCTTTGCAAAAGGAACAGGCAGGTGGATCTATAACGAGAATACGAAACAGTATGATTACATACATCACAATTATTCTGACACTGCATTTTATTTTTTAACCTCAGGGCCGGCTCCGGGCAAAGAAATTGTGGCTGCCGCAGAACCTGACCAACCAGCTACTTACAATTCATCAGAATCGGATGATTTATTTATTCACGAACAGGATGTTGTAAACCTTATTCAATCAGGAAGAGAGTGGTTTCAGGAGATTTCTGCAATACATATTGACCCCGGTTTCACTGAACTCATAACTTCAGAAAATATAAAATACAATATCAGGGTTGCAGCAAGGGCTTCAGTTCCTACTATCTTCAGGCTGAGTGATGGAAACTCGTCCGAAAAAAACATCCAGGTTGACGGAGTCAATCTCTTTGATTATACCGGAACATATGCCCAGATTACTGATTCAGCAGGTTTAATTCAACCTTCTTCAGCATCTCCCACTTATGATATCACATTCCTGAATAACGGTGAAACGGGAGCACACGGCTGGCTTGACTGGATAACCCTGCAGGGAAGGAGATCAAATTCATTCTCCGGCTCAGAGATGCAATATAGTGATTCAAAATCTGTTGCACCGGGAAGCATAACCGGATTCACAATCAGGAGCCTTAATAATGATGCTTTAATCTGGGATATCACTGATCCTATGAATGTTAAGCAGATTCAGTACACCAGAAACGGAGAAAATCTTGAATTTAAATTTGCTTCTGATACACTTAAGACATTTATTGCTTTTACAACAGGGAATGCTGTTGTGCCATTAATTAAACCGGCTGCAGTTCCGAACCAGGATCTGCACTCATCTGGTTCTGCCGATATGATTATTGTTACTCATCCATTATTCAGAGCTTACTCTGAAAAACTGGCAGATATTCATATGAAGAATGATGGCTTGATTTCACAGATTGTTACACCTGAACAGATTTATAATGAGTTCTCAGGCGGAATACCCGACATCGCGGCGATAAGAAATTTTTTGAGAATGAAGTATATGAAGCAGAAAGGCAGCTCTCATCCACTTAAATACCTGCTCCTTTTCGGGGATGGCTCTTATGAAAATAAAACACCACCGCCAAATAATCCCAATTTCATTCCTACTTATCAGTCCGAGAATTCCAACGTGGTTGTTTCTTCTTTTACATCTGATGATTTCTATGGGCTTCTGGATGATGGAGCCGGAGAAGCAGATGGTACAGAAGATATTGGAATCGGACGTTTACCTGTTTCTGATACCACGCAGGCGGGCATAGTCCTTTCCAAGATTAGAAGATATCTCGATCCTGGAAATATGGGTAACTGGAAAAATGTCATATGTCTTACTGCAGATGATGAAGATGGCAATACTCATATATCTGATGCCGAGGGCCTTGCTGCCTTTCTTAATGACAGTGTCCCCGCTTATAATATTGATAAAATCTATCTTGATGCTTTTAAAGAGACAACAACAGTAAACGGCCAGTCCTATCCGGAAGTGAATAAAGCAATAAACGATCGAATCAATTCAGGATGCCTGATTTTCAATTATACCGGTCATGGGAATGAGAATGAACTTGCAGCGGAAAGGGTGGTCACAACAGAAGATATTAATTCCTGGAAAAATGGGGGAAAACTTCCTCTCTTTATTACAGCCACATGCGAATTCAGCCGTTTCGATGACATCAACATTAATATTGTAACCCGGCAAATGACAGGTAAACCTTCGGGCGGGGAAATGGTCCTTCTGAATAAAGATGGCGGCGGTATTGCGTTAATGTCTACTACAAGAGTTGTATATTCCGGTCCAAATTATGACCTGAACAGGAATATATTCAGTTGCGCTTTTAATCATGACGAATTAGGCAATCCTCTGGGCTTCGGGGACATAATTAAGATCGCCAAAAACAACTCAGGGGCAGGCCCGAATAAAAGGAACTTCACCCTGCTTGGAGATCCGGCATTAAAGCTTGCCTATCCTTATCATGGCAAGGTCATTACAGATTCAGTTAATAAAGTATCTGTCTATGATAAAATTGACAGTCTGAAAGCTCTTTCACTAATTACTATAGCAGGTCATATAGAAGATCCTATAGGAAATCCGCTTAATACTTTCACTGGCGTGGTCTCTCCAATCGTGTTTGATAAAGCAAGTAAAATAAAAACGCTTGCAAATGATGGTGGGCCAACTATGACTTTCGATCTCATGAACAACATTCTTTTCAGTGGCAAAACAATGGCAAAAAACGGCAGATTCAACTTTACCTTTATTGTTCCAAGGGATATTGATTATTCATTCGGTTCAGGAAAAATCAGCTATTATGCTAACGATAAAAATGAAGATATGAATGGGAGCTTCAATAATATAATTGTAGGTGGTTTCTCAAAAACACTTCTAACAGACAATGAAGGCCCTGATATTAAACTATATATGAATGACACCCTATTCAAAAACGGTGGAATAACTGACAGTAATCCGATGCTTCTGGCAATTTTATATGACCAGGGTGGCATCAATACGACCAGTTCAGGAATTGGACACGATTTAACCGGATTCCTTGATAATGACTCTAACGGATCTTTTGTCCTTAACAGCTATTTTGTAGATGATTTTGATAACTACAGAAGAGGAAGCATCAAATATACTCTTTCAGGGTTGAGTGAAGGGAATCATTCAATTACAGTAAAAGCCTGGGACAATTTTAATAACTCTTCAGAAAAAACGATTACATTCCAGGTGGTAGCAGGTGGAAAATTCTTGCTCAGGAACCTTTTTAACTATCCTAATCCATTCATAAGCGAAACCAATATCAGTCTGGAACATAACAGACCCGACAATGAGTTGGATGTTACAATAGATATATTTAACATTGATGGAAGAATAATTAAAATTATAAAGACAAAGATAGAGACAACCGGTTATACAATACCACCGGTAGTCTGGGATGGAAATGATGAAGGAGGAAGGAAAGTCGGAAGGGGAATGTATCCCTTCACAGTCACTATTATTACCGAAAACGGCGAAACGGCACGGGCATCAGGCCGAATGATCATTTTGTGACAAGCACACAATATTAAGGTTGAAAAATAGTTTTATATTTGTAAATTAGGTAGAACGATTAGAATCATCATGAAGAAAAAGATATTTGCAATAGTTTTGTTCCTTACTGTCCTTTCGGGTACAACATTACTATTTTCTCAGCAGAGTACAGGGCAGCTTAATGCGATACAGACGGTCGTTCCGTTCCTTACTATAGCACCTGATTCAAGAGCCGGAGCTATGGGTGATGCCGGTGTTGCAACTTCACCCGATGTTTACAGCCAGCACTGGAATCCAGCAAAATTTGCTTTTATTGATGGTAATGCCGGATTAGGTATATCTTATTCTCCATGGCTCAGAAATCTTGTTCCGGATATTAATATCGCATATCTTGCCGGATATAAAAGACTCGACTCAAAACAGGTTTTATCTGCAAGTCTATTATATTCTTCACTTGGTGATGTACCATTCACCGATGAATTCGGGAACCTGCAACGCACATTTAATCCTAATGAATTTGCTCTTGATGCAGGCTATTCAAGACTATTTACCGATTATCTTTCCGGAGGAATTGCTTTCAGATTCATTTATTCAAACCTGACAGGCGGAACTTACTCCGGTGGAGTTGCTACAAAACCGGGAATTTCATTTGCAGCAGACATTTCTGGATATTATCAGAAGAAGATAAGTATTCTCAGCAAAGATGCTCAACTTGGATTTGGCCTTAATTTCTCCAACATCGGGTCAAAGATGAGTTATTCATCGTCACAAACGTCTGATTTTATTCCAATGGATATGCGCCTCGGTACATCTGCCACAATTAATCTTGACAATTTTAATAAAATTACAGCAACACTCGATCTCAATAAACTTCTTGTTCCGACACCTCCGATTTATAGCAGCACAAATCCCGACAGTATAATCAAAGGGAAAAATCCGAATGTCTCTGTCCCGGTTGCAATATTTCAGTCATTTTTTGATGCGCCAGGAGGATTTAAGGAAGAACTGCATGAAATTACCTATTCATTCGGAATCGAATACTGGTATAATAATCAGTTTGCTGTCCGGGGGGGCTATTTTTATGAAAATCCAACCAAGGGAAACAGGAAATATTTTACCGCGGGAGCAGGGTTCAGGCTGAAAGCATTTACGCTTGATTTCTCCTATCTTATGCCAGTTGCACAAAATAATCCTCTTGCGCATACGCTTAGGTTTTCCATAGCTTTTGATTTCAATTCCTTGAGAAATGCCAACAGATCGAAAGGAGCATGAACATCAGGATCGGGCAGGGGATTGATTTTCACCAGCTTAAAACAGGATTAAATCTATGGTTAGGAGGCGTGAAGATACCTTCTGAAAAAGGTTGTGTGGCTCACTCCGACGGTGACGTTCTGCTTCATGCAATATGCGATGCTCTTCTTGGCGCTGCCGGATTAAAGGATATAGGGTATTATTTTCCTGACACTGAAAATAAATACAAAAACATCGACAGCAAAATATTGCTTAAAAACACCTTTGACCTGATCAGTCAAAAAGGGTACATAGTGAATAATATAGATGCTACTATATGCCTGGAGAAACCCAAAATTTCTCCTTTTATCCAGGAAATGAAAGAAACTATTTCAGCAATTGTTGAGACAGAACCAGATGATATAGCGGTCAAAGCCACAACTACGGAGAAGCTCGGATTCACCGGAAGAGAAGAGGGAATTGTAGCAATTGCTGTCGTATTACTCTCAAAATAAATAACTTACACAGAGTAACTGTTTTATTCACGAAATCTTTTACCACAATTTTTATCCCTGTCTCAAAGCATCTTCAATTGACTTGTCATCAGCAATGTAAGGAACAGTAACCCTAAGGCCAGGGGTTCTCTCCATTTCCCTTTTCAGAGTAAACATGGCTTCCTTATTCCGTGCCCAGCTGCGGCGGGCAATTCCGTTGCTTACATCCCAATGCAGCATCATCCTGAGTTTGCTTTCAGTCTCAGGAGTACCATCAAGCATCATACCAAATCCACCGTTTATAACTTCACCCCATCCCACTCCACCACCATTGTGCAACGATACCCATGTAGCACCCCGAAAAGAATCACCGATTACATTCTGAACAGCCATGTCGGCTGTGAATTTAGATCCGTCATAGATATTTGATGTCTCCCTGAAAGGAGAATCGGTTCCCGATACATCGTGATGGTCTCTTCCTATAACTACCGGCGCTGAAATTTCACCTTTTGATATCGCTTTATTGAATGCTGCCGCAATTTCCATTCTTCCTTCAGCATCAGCATAAAGAATTCGTGCCTGAGATCCTACCACCAGCCTGTTTTTTCCTGCTCTTTTGATCCATTGAATATTATCGTTCATCTGTTGTTTTATCTGATCCGGCGATTTTTTAACTAATTTCCCGAGTGTCTCAATGGCAATTTTATCAGTGACTTCCAGATCGGAAGGCATATTTGAACAACAGACCCATCTGAATGGACCAAACCCGTAATCGAAACATATTGGTCCCATAATATCCTGAACATAAGACGGATATCTGAATTCACCATCGGGTTTCAGAACATCTCCTCCGGCCCTTGAAGCCTCAAGAAGGAATGCGTTTCCATAATCAAAAAAATATGTACCCCTGGAAGTATGTCTGTTTATAGCCTCTACCTGTCTCCTTAATGACGTACGTACGGCATCTTTAAACATTTCAGGGTATTCCGACATCATCCGGTTCGATTCTTCAAAACTTATACCTGCCGGATAATANNTAAATATTTTCATCTGCAAATTTTTCCCATACATCTACTATATTGCCTTCGTAAGCTATTGATGTAACCATATTGGCCGCTGTTGCCTCCCTGACTCGTTTGACAAGATTATTCAAATCTGAAAATACCTCATTTACCCAGCCCTGCAAATACCTTGTCTTAAGAGCCCTTGGGTTTATTTCAGCTATCACTGAAGTTATGCCGGCAATACCTGCTGCTTTAGGCTGAGCCCCTGACATACCGCCGAGACCTGATGATACAAATAGTTTACCCTTTTGAGAATTGTTGGAATTACTGATCATCCTGGCAGCATTAAGAATAGTAATTGTTGTTCCGTGAACAATACCCTGAGGTCCGATATACATATAAGAACCAGCTGTCATCTGACCATACTGTGAAACTCCCAGAGCATTAAACTTTTCCCAGTGATCCTGGGAAGAATAATTTGGGATTACCATTCCATTTGTCACAACTAACCTCGGTGCATCTTTTGGTGAAGGGAACAGGCCGAGCGGATGACCCGAATAGATCACAAGTGTCTGCTCATCTGTCATTTCCGAAAGATATTTCATTGTTAACCGGTACTGGGCCCAGTTTTGAAATACAGCGCCGTTACCACCATATGTTATAAGTTCGTGAGGATGCTGGGCGACAGCAACATCCAGATTATTCGAGATCATCAGCATAATTGCTGCCGCATTGCGGGAGCAGCAGGGAAAATCATCAATATGACGGGCCTTAATCTCATAATCAGGTCTGAACCTGTGCATATAGATTCTTCCGTAGGTTGCAAGTTCATTAGCAAATTCTTTCGCAAGAACATTATGAAATTTTTCGGGAAAATATCTCAAGGCATTCTTTATTGCAAGTCGTTTTTCACCATCATTCAGTATTTCTTTTCTCTTTGGTGCATGATTGATATTCCCGTCATACGATTTCAATTCAGGAAGTTCGGAAGGAATTCCCTCTTTCACCATTTTTTTAAATTCAGCTGTTGTCATGAAGTAAGATTGTGAATTACTTTATAAAGGTAGTAAAAACAAAAAAGCCGACCCTAACTGAGTCAGCTTTCTTTGTTTCGGCAGGCCTTCTACAAGTGACCTTCTTTTATAATTTCATCGTCAACGAGAATTCGTCCGCAATATTCACAGACGATAATCTTCTTTCTCGATTTGATATCAAGCTGTCTTTGTGGAGGTATCTGATTAAAGCAGCCACCACATGCATCCCTCTGTACCGGAACTACTGCAAGACCATTTCTGGCATTGGAACGGATCCTTTTGTAGGCAGTAAGCAACCTTTCTTCAATAATCGCTTCAACTTTCTCAGATTTTTTATAGAGACCTTCTTCCTCTTTCTGAGTATCAGAAATAATCTCATCGAGCTCAGATTTTTTGTTTTCAAGATCGGATTTGCGGTCTGCAAAAGTAGCCTCTGAATCGGCTATAACCAGTTTCTTTTCTTCAATCAGAAAATTGAACTCTTTGATTTTCTTATTAAACAATTCAATCTCCAGGTTTTGATATTCAATCTCTTTCGAAAGCGAATCAAATTCCCTGTTATTGCGAACGTTTTTTTGCTGCTCTTCATATTTTTTTATCAGGACTTCAGCATCGGTAATCTCATTATTCTTCTTTATAACCGATTTTTCAAGGCTTTCTACTTCTTCTTTCAGATTCCCTAGCCTTGTCTCAAGTCCTGCTATCTCATCTTCCAGGTCCTGTACTTCAAGAGGTAATTCTCCGCGAAGTGTTTTAATCTTATCTATCTCTGAGTCAACTAACTGTAAACTATATAATGCTCTTAATCTCTCTTCTACAGAAATTTCAGACTCATGTGATTTCGCTTTTTCCATCTTAAAAATAATTTATCGGATTCGTATTTATTTCTGAAAACCGGACTGCAAATTTAGGGAATTTTTTAATAATTAGGTCTTTTAAAATTTCTCCTGAGAATTTTTCAGTCTCAAAATGTCCTGCATCCACCAGGAGAATCTTATTCTCTGTATTAAAAAAATCATGATATTTAATATCTGCAGTTAAAAATGCATCGGCTCCTGAAGAAATTGCGAGATTAAGCAGAGATACACCCGAGCCGCCACAAAGCGCGACTTTTCTTACCAGTTTTCCTGTTGGTTTTGAATACCTGACTCCTTTTGCCTCAAAAACCAAAGAAACCATTTTTAAAAAATCATTTTCCGATACCGGATTATGAAATTTCCCGATACACCCTAAACCTGTACCGGCATTTTTATTTTCAAGTGAGTAAAGATCATATGCCACCTCTTCATAAGGGTGAGCCTCAAGAAGAACCTTAATCACTTTATCTTTAAGATGAGAAAACAGTATGGTTTCAAAACGGATTTCTTTTTCAAAATGGATCTTCCCCTTTTCACCTCTGAATGGATTTGTAATTTCGTTACCTCTGAAACTGCCAGTTCCCGATGCAGCGAATCCACATTGGTCATAATTGCCAATAACACCTGCTCCAGCTTCAAAAAGCGCGTTTCTTACTACTTCAAGATGAGATTCAGGGATGTAGGTGACAAGTTTTAATAATTTGTTCTCAGAAGGCGATAGTACACTTATCTCTTCCAGTCCAATCTTTTCTGCCATCTTACTGCTGACTCCATTACTAAGCACATCAAGACTGGTGTGGGCAGAATAAACAGCAATATCGTTTTTTACTGCCTTATACAGAATCCTTTCTGTAAACGATTTACCTGTCAGACTCTTTATTGGGTGGAAAATAAGAGGATGATGTGAAACCAACACATCACATTTATGAGCAATTGCTTCATCAATTACCTCCTCAGTGACATCAAGTGTGATTATCGTTGAAGAAATTTCTCTTTCGGGAGAGCCGATCTGCAGTCCTGAATTATCATACACTTCCTGAAATGACAGGGGAACTGCCGAATCGAGATATGAACAAAGATCTTTTAGTTTCATGGTGATTTTCTCATTGCTACTCTGTGTATTCTGTGTGGTTCTCTGTGTAAGTTCTTTTTTGCCTCTCCCTAAATCTCGCCCCCAAGGGGGAGGGACTTAAATCATTCACATTTTAGCTTCACCCCCTTCTCTACTGGGAGAAGTGGGGAAGAGGCCACAGAGAACCACAGAGACACTTTACATATTATCCTTTATATCGAGAAGCATGGATTTTATATTCTGAAGTGATTCGTTGATCTCATACTTATAATCTGTCTCATCCCACTTAAACGCCAGTTTCTTTTTAGCTCCGGAAAGAGTCATACCCTCTTCTTTAACAAGATGATGAAGAATCTTAAGGTTTTTTATATCTTCCGGTGTAAACAGTCTGTTGCCTTTTTTGTTTTTCATTGGTTTGAGAATATCGAACTCATTTTCCCAGAATCGAATGGTAGAGACCGGAACCTCCAGCATTTCAGCTACTTCCCCTATTGAATAATAGAGCTTTTCAACTTTTTTTTCTTTGTAAGGCATACCAATTATTTATATGAGATTTCAAGCGCCCTATAGCATATGATTTGTTATCAATAATAACATCAGCACCATAACATGAATTCAGTAGAACAAAAAATCCTAATCAAAAGACTGACCGGTTTTAGAAGCAATCTCAATCATTTTTTCATATTCTGCCGAACTGAGATCTTCAAAATAATAGTTGACCGGATCAACATTTACACCATTCAGCTTGATCTCGTAATGAAGATGGTTGGCAACCGACATTCCTGTGCTCCCTACAAAACCGATAATATCTCCTCTCTGTACCTTCTGGCCTACTCTTACATTGAAATTATTCAGATGTGCATAGATAGTTGTATATCCGAAACCATGATCAATAATTATATGTTTACCAAGACCTCTCTGTGAAGATGATACATCAACAACGGTTCCATTCCCGGTCGCATAGACATCTGTTCCAAGGGGAGCAGTGAAGTCCATCCCGAAATGAAACTTACTGATCTTGTAAAACGGATGAATTCTCCAGCCGAATCCTGAAGCAGTTCTCGTCAGATCCTTATTGGAAATCGGAATTATTGCAGGAACTGATCTGAGCATCTCTTCCTTATTCTCAGCCAGTTTAATAAGATGCTCAAATGATTTTGACTGGACAACGACTTTTTTCCGGATCTTATCAAGTCTGGATGCTGTTTCTATAACCAGATTAGAATTATTATAACCTTCGAGAGCTTCATATCTGTTTACTCCTCCAATACCTCCCTCCCTCAGAGTAGAAGGGATTGGTTCAGCATCAAAAATGGTTCTGTACAGATTATCATCAGTCGTCTGAAGATCTTCAAGAACACTTTCCACATTTGCCATCTCCCTGTGTATCAGGTCATATTGAATAGCCATCTGCTCAACCTCGCGCTTAAGGGCTTTTTCTTTTGGAGAATCGAAAAAGGATGCATATATGACCCAGTAAATTAATGCGACTACAAGAGACCCGATAAAATATGCAAGAAACCTGAGCAATAATGCTTTTATACCAAGTCTGATTTTATCAAAACTCAGAGAATCGGGATCAAACTTATATTTTGTCGGTGTCATATTGCGCAAAGATAATCAATTCTAAAAAACAAGAAACTCGCTATCCAGTTTGGACATTAAGAAGATTGTAATTGAACAAGGCGAAGGATTATCTGAGTTTTGATTTCGATTCGAATGCCTGGATCATATCCTTATATTCCTCAACACTGACATCATTATTAAAGAAATTAACAGGATTTTTATGTGCTCCAAATTGCTCGACCTGATAATGCAGGTGAGGACCTGAGGACAGACCGCTACTCCCGCTTATTCCTATAAGGTCACCTCTTTTAACATTCTGACCTGTAATTACTTTTATATCACTGAGATGACCGTAGACAGTCTGAAGGCCATAGCCATGATCGATTACAATACAATTTCCAAATCCCCCTGAGTTCCAGCCCGATTCAATAACTGAACCATCGCCGGTAGCATATACCTCCGTTCCATAAGGAACTTCAAAATCCTGCCCGTTATGCATGCGCGGAGTGCCCAGTACCGGGTGAATTGTCCGCCACTTGTATCCGTCACCAAGTCTGAAGTTTACACTTACCGGACTTATCCCCGGGAAATGATCCATCTCCCTTTTCCATTCGGATGACATTTCTGCAATAGAACTAAAGGATTCCTTCTGTACTGTCGCCCTGACTTTTATTTCATCAATTTTTGATTTGTATTCAATAAGAAGATCTGAGTTCATATATCCTTTAAGATCAATGTATCTGTCAACCCCTCCAAATCCTGCTTTTCTGTATGATTCAGGAACACTATCCATGTCAAGTATCGGCCGGTAACGCCTGTCATCTGAGAGCCTTAAACTGTTTAGAACACCAATTGAATTATCGAGTTCTCTTCCAACAAGTGTATACTGAAGTTTCAGATTTTCAACTTGCTGACTAAGCAATTTTTCTTTTGGAGAACCAATCGTGTTTTCAATGAAGGTACCATAAACGGTTGCTACAAGAACTGATCCTGCAAACCATAAAATTATATGCAAAAGCTTTTTCTTCCAGTGCCACCTTACCTGCTTATATTGCAGATCTGACAAATCAAGAACGTATTTTCGGGTTCGTAACAAAAGGCAAGAGGTTTTTTAAATTTTATTTTGCAATATGACAAATCTAAATCAAATAAACTAATTTTACAAGCTAATTTTTAAGAATGAATATTTAACACTCTGATAGGTGTTTAACGTATATCAGATATAAAATGTTACATTTTTTCAAAATGATTATTGAAACTTAATTCGTTTTTGACAAAAAACCTAAATAACATGAATTCACAGGAACTGAGGCAGTTGTTTTTTGAATTTTTCGAATCTAAAGGACATCTTATAGTGCCTTCAGCGCCAATGGTGGTTAAGAATGACCCTACACTTATGTTTACAAATGCAGGAATGAACCAGTTCAAAGACATATTCCTCGGGAACCAGCAACCAGTGAACAGAAGAATTGCAAACTCACAGAAATGTTTAAGAGTATCCGGAAAACATAATGACCTTGAAGAAGTTGGGCATGATACCTACCACCATACAATGTTTGAAATGCTTGGCAACTGGTCATTTGGTGACTATTTTAAGAAAGAGGCAATTGAGTGGGCATGGGAATTACTCGTGAAAAAACTAGGGATTCCACAAGACCGGTTATATGCCACAATATTTGAAGGGAGTAAGGAAGACAACATACCAAGAGATAATGAAGCTTTCAGCTGCTGGGAAAAATGTTTTTCAAAACCGGAAGGAAGGATAATTGAAGGTTCAAAAAAAGATAACTTCTGGGAAATGGGAGAAACAGGCCCGTGCGGCCCCTGTTCGGAGATCCATATTGATATGCGGGATGATAAAGAAAGGAAAAAAATACCCGGGAAAGATCTGGTAAATAAAGGTCATCCTCAGGTAATTGAAATATGGAACCTTGTCTTTATTCAGTATAATCGACGTGCTGATGGCGTTCTCGAACAGCTTCCTTCCAGGCATGTTGATACTGGTATGGGATTCGAGAGGCTATGCATGTTCGTCCAGGGCAAAAAATCGAACTATGAGACTGATATTTTCCAGGATATCATAAGGGAAATCTCTGAAATTACAGGTAAGTCGTACGGGGTTAACGAAAAATGGGATATTGCACTGCGGGTTGTTGCAGATCATCTGAGAGCCGTTTCATTCTCAATAGCTGATGGCCAGCTTCCTTCAAATAATAAAGCAGGTTATGTTATAAGAAGGATACTCCGTCGTGCGGTAAGGTACGGTTATAATAACCTTGAAATAGAGGAACCATTCATGTTTCGGCTCGTTCCTGTCCTTGCAGCCACTATGGGAGACCAGTACCCTGAACTTCAGTCAGGTAAAGAGCATATCGCGAAAATTATCTTTGAAGAAGAGACTGCTTTTCTTAAAACTCTCGGTAAAGGGCTGAAAATGATTGAAAGGATGATTGCTGATCTCAGAAAAGAAAATAAAAATGTATTTCCCGGGAAAGTGGCCTTTGAAATGTATGATACTTTCGGATTTCCAGTTGACCTTACACAACTTATTCTTAAAGAAAATGATATGCATCTTGATCTGAAAGGCTTTGAAGAAGAGATGAAGAATCAAAAAGACCGGTCAAGAGAAGATGCCTCTGTTGAAGCGGCAGACTGGACAGTTTTAAAAGAAATTGAGGGAACTGAATTCACCGGGTACCGGAAGACCGAAGATGATGTGTTTATAACAAAATACCGGAGTGTTAAAGTCAAAGGGAAGCAGAACTTCCAGCTTGTTTTTAATAAAACTCCTTTCTATGCGGAAGCCGGTGGTCAAACGGGCGATACGGGGTTTATATCGTCAGGAAAAGAAAAAATTGTTATAACAGATACTGTTAAAGAGAATAACCTGATAATCCATATTGCCGGGAAGTTGCCATCCGATATTACTGCAGTCTTCCAAGCAACAGTTAACCTTGAAAAACGTCTGATGACGGCAAATAATCATACAGCCACCCACCTGATTCATTTTGCCTTACGTTCTGTTCTGGGAAAACATGTTGAACAAAAAGGTTCACTTGTAACTCCTGATCATCTCCGTTTTGACTTCAGTCATTTCAGCAAGATGAGCAGGGAGGAATTATCTAAAGTTGAAGAAAAGGTAAACCAGATGGTTAGGGACAATTATGTAAGCAAGATCACCGAAGGAGTTTCGATGGAAAAAGCAAAATCTATGGGAGCCATGGCACTTTTTGGCGAAAAATACGGTGATCACGTAAGAGTTGTTGAATTTGGCAAATCAATAGAGCTGTGTGGCGGAACACACGTTGAAGCAACGGGCAGTATAGGAATTGTGAAGATTATATCAGAAGGAGCCATTGCAGCCGGCATACGAAGAATTGAAGCTGTAACGGCCGCAAAAGCTGAGGAATATATTAATGACAGATTGAAGACAGTTGATGAGATTTCTACGCTTCTCAAGAGCACCGTCAGTATAACGGATAGTGTCGAAAAACTTCTGGCAGAAAATAATTTACTTAAGAAGAGTGTGGAAAAATTCCAGGTTCAATCAACAACAATCAGGCTCAAAGAACTGGTTGACAAGGCTGTAAAAATTAATAATATAAGTTTTGTTTCAGGGCAGATTGAAACCGATTCACCTGATGTACTGAAGAATCTGGTATATCAGTTAAGAACATCTACAGACAATACTGTAATGGTAATCGGGTCAGAGAATGTCGGAAAAGCCAGTTTACTTGTCACAGTAAGCGACGATCTCGTCAAAGGAAAGAACATTAGCGCGGTTTCGATTATTAAAGAGATTTCCGGTGAAATTAACGGAGGCGGCGGCGGACAACCTTTTCTGGCTACTGCCGGGGGAAAGAATCCTGAAGGTATACAACGTGCGATCCAAAAAGCAGCTGAATTCCTTAAAAAATCATGATTTTACGATATCGACTTAGCCTGAAACTTCTCCGATTCGAATAATATTATAAAACACGCTTTTATAATAACTTGATTATGTGATATCTCTATGCCATTTTATTATTTGTATGCTATCTCATTATTATTTGTTCGAAAATAATCATTAGCATTGTCGCCTGATTAACTTATAATGATAATGGAAGTTAAAAGAACATTTGATATAATTCAGTGGAACCTGGAGAAATATCCACGCAATGATATGTATGGCGGGAAAAGAGATAAAGAATGGATTACCTACTCTACCGAAGATGCAGCCAATTATGTTAACTGGGTAAGTTATGGACTTCTTTCATTAGGGTATAAAAAGGGAGACAAAGTTGCGACAATAAGCGGAAACAAGCCTGAATGGAATTTTGCCGATATGGGTCTTGCCCAGGCCGGACTCATACATGTACCTGTCTATCCTACGATCGGGACTGATGAATATGAATACATCCTTGGACACTCTGACGTTAAAGCTATTATAGTAGGTAATAAATCTATATATAATAAGGTAAGTCCGATTGCCGATAAAATTCATGGACTTCAGGATATCTTCTCATTTGAGCATGTTGAAGGAGTAAGATCCTTTGATGATATAATTGAAGTGGGTAAAAAAAGTGCGGACAAATTTCACGATGAACTTGAGAAAATAAAAGAGAGTATAAAACCAGAAGATCTTGTAACTATAATATATACTTCAGGCACAACCGGAAATTCAAAAGGTGTTATGCTTTCGCATAACAACCTGGTAAAAAATGCAATTACAACATCAAAAGCCCATCACCTCGGCTACGGTCACAGAGCGATAAGTTTTCTCCCCCTTTGCCATGTTTATGAACGTATGGTTAATTATAACTTTCTTTATAAAGGGATAAGTATCTATTATGTTGAAAACATGGGGACAATATCGGAGACGGTAAAAGAGATTAAACCACATGTTTTCGATACAGTTCCACGCCTTCTCGAAAAAATTTATGATAATATTATAGGAAAGGGGCGTGAGCTTCCATGGCTAAAGAAAAAAATATTTTTCTGGGCCGTAGACCTGGGACTAAAATTCAAGCTGAAGGGGAACTCACAATTTTATAAGTTCCGCCTCAGGATAGCCAGAAAACTGATTTTCTGTAAGTGGAAGGAGGCTCTCGGCGGAAAGTTGCAGGTTCTGGTATCGGGAGGCGCTGCCCTTCAACCCAGACTCGAAAAAATCTTCTGGGCAGCTGGTATACCTGTCATTCAGGGTTACGGACTTACAGAAACCTCTCCTATTATATCTGTTAATCCTTTAAGAATAGATGAAATCGGGTTTGGAACATGTGGACCGGTTATTGAAGGCGTTGAAGTGAAGATAGCTGATGACGGTGAAATTTTATGCAGAGGTGAAAATGTTATGATGGGCTATTATAAAGCACCGGAACTGACTGCAGAGATCATCGATAAGGATGGCTGGCTGCATACCGGCGATATCGGGGTAATTGAAGAGGGCAAATTCCTTCGGATAACCGACAGGAAAAAAGAGATGTTTAAACTTAGTGCCGGAAAATATATAGCTCCACAGCCAATTGAGAATAAACTAAAAGAGTCATTCTTTATAGAGCAGGCAATGGTAATTGGCGAGAATCAGAAATTTGCAAGCGCCCTCCTTTCTCCGAATTTTACATTTCTCCACGACTGGTGCTCATTACACAAGATCCAGTTCCGGGACAATAAGGAGCTTATTGAAATGTACGAAGTATTTGATAGATACAACAAAGAAGTAAGGGAAGTAAATAAATCCCTTGGCGAATTTGAACAGATAAAAAGGTTCCGTTTAGTGACGGAAGAATGGACTCCCCAGACCGGAGAATTATCGCCGACCCTTAAGCTTAAAAGGAATTATCTCCACAAAGAATACAAGGATTTAATTGCAGAAATTTATTTTAACGGAGAAAAAGATAACAATGTATTGCTCCGAATCAAAAACGGCATAAACGGAGTACTCAGAAACCTGCCGAAATTTTAATAAATATTTTTGTATTTTTGAGGCTTTCAAATAAGTAATGAGAAAATTTATTCCGGGAAGTCTCCTTATTATTCTGCCAGGTACTATTGTACTCCTGCTTTCATGTACACAGGGATCATGTTTTGAGGAAACTGAATCATTCCTGAAAGCTTCGTTTTATGATAATGCCACAAAAACACTTATTGCTCCGGATAGTCTGACTCTTTACGGACTGAATAATGATTCATTGATCTATAATAAAACGGTCAGTCTACAACCCGCTCTGATACCACTTAATGCATCGACAGAAAGTTGCACATTTGGTATTCAGATAAATGGAGTCACTGATACGATTGAATTCCAATATAGCAGTTATCCCCATCTTATTTCCAAGGAGTGCGGTTATACTTTTTATCATCAACTTGACACATTGCCTAAATTTACAAAGCACATTATCAAGGATATATATACCAGCAATAAGACCGTTACAAATCAAAATGTGGAAAACATTCGCATATTCTATTAGTCTCATTCTTTTTTTGAATTGCAGACTGATTCAGGTTCAGGCTCAGGACACAATTCCTATACCTCTTAAAATAAAAGTCGGCTTGGAGGTGTCTGGTCCTGCAATCTATTATTCAGATAAAAATATTTTGAATGAAGAGGGATATATTTCTGTTGATCTTGATGAAAAGTATTCAGCAGTGTTTGCCGCCGGCTATCTCAATTTTAAGTATTCACAATATAATTATACTTATTTTAATCACGGAAGTTTTATCCGCATCGGCATGGATTTTAATCTTCTGAAACCCGATAAATCCCAGGGCAAGTACTGGGCTGGTATTGGTTTGAGATATGGTTTAAGCCGGTTCAATTCTAAAGTTCCTTCTTTTCAGATGACGGATTACTGGGGTACAACATCTTCTTCCCTCCCTCCTAAGACAAACTGGGGACATTTCTTAGAAGCATGTCCGGGGATGAGAGCAGAAATATTCAATCATTTCAGTATAGGATGGTCGATAAGTATCCGAATGCTACTTTATACAGGTACGGGTAAAGATCTCCGGCCAGTTTATTTTCCTGGGTTCGGCGACGGTACAAAAACACTCGCTGCAGGGATGAACTATTATATTGTCTGGAATATCCCATATAAAAAGATAAATGCAATTCTTAAGAAACCGGTTCCTGAGGACACTGAAGATACTGAAGATAACAGTGATAAGAGTAATTCAGGAACTTCTGGCACAAAAGGGAACAGGCAACAGGGATCAATAATCAGGCAGTAAGAAATGTATTACATGTGATAGGCGACAGGCGATGTACAGTCGAGCTTTAGAGGCTATAAAATCTATAAAGGCTTTACGAGACCGCAAGACTCCAAGGTATCAAGACTTTTCTGATTTTCTGCTGAAAATAAATAGCCCGACAAATGTCAGCAAGCCATTCAGAAGAAGCAATTCAAATCCGAATTTATACCCGTTAAATAATACTACTGAATATTTGCTGAGAAAGTAGCAGGCTACAGGCGAAAAAATCGCAATAGCCGGGGTTATTTTGTCTTTCACTATTCTCCTGGTAAATAAACCGAAGGAATATAATCCAAGCAATGGTCCGTAAGTATAGCCAGCTATTGTAAAAAGTTTCTCTATTACAGCCTTGTCATTCAACGTGCTGAATATAAGGACACTTATAAAGAATACCAGGGCAATTGTCAGGTGTACTGCATACCTGATCCTGGTTTTTGTCTTTTCAGAAATACCTTCCCTTCGTTCAAGACCTAAAAAATCAATACTTACAGATGTTGTAAGAGATGTCAATGCACCATCAGCGCTGGGGAATGCGGCTGAAATAAGTCCTATCAGAAATACCACTCCTGCAACCGGGCCCAGGTACCTGATTGCGATGGTTGGAAAAATATCATCACTTGAACTTATTGTCAGTCCTCTATTCTGAATGAAAATAAGCAGAAGGGCCCCGAGAAACAGGAATAAAAGATTTACTGCAACGAGTATCCCGCTGAATGTGAACATATTCTTCTGAGCCTCCTTAATGTTTCTGCAGCTGAGATTTTTCTGCATCATCTCCTGATCCAGACCTGTCATTACAATCGTAATAAACATTCCGCTGAAAAACTGTTTCAGAAAAAACCTTGGATGATGCCAGTCAGTTATAAACACTCTGGAAACGGGACTTTCTTTTACAATGGAAACCAGTTTAAATAGAGGAATATGCAGATTTTTTCCAATGTAAATTACGGATAAGACTACTGCAAGCAGCATAAATGTTGTCTGGAGTGTATCAGTCCAAATTATTGTTTTTATTCCTCCTTTTAAGGTATAAAGAATAATAAGAGTGATGAATACAAGAACATTAATCCAGAATGGAACATGCCACGCATCAAAAACAAAAATCTGCAGAACATTTATGACCAGAAACATACGCAATGAGGCGCCAAGTGTTCTTGATAATATAAAGAAACCTGCACCTGTTTTATACGACCAGAATCCAAACCGTTGTTCCAGATATGAATATATAGATGTCAGTTTTAACCTGTAATATAATGGGAGTAGAACAAGTGCTATTACGAAATAGCCTAAAAGGTATCCTAAAACAACAACCATATAGCTGAACTGAGTATCTTTTACCCATCCCGGTACAGACATGAATGTCACTCCCGAAAGCGATGCGCCGATCATTCCATAAGCAACTACAAACCAGGGAGATATTTTATTCCCAATAAAGAATGACTGGTTGTCAGCTTTCCTTGCAGTGAACCAGGTAACTGAAAATAAGACCAATGTATAGATTAGAAAAATTCCAAGTATCAGGAGAGGTGACATATCAGAATCAATTAGTTTACAAGAATAACAAAAAGAATGGAAGACAAAAAATTCCCTGCCTGATTAATAACACCGGAAAATTGAACTAATTTTGTCTCAAAGTATTTAATCATGAGTTTTACTGAATTCCCTTCCAGGCTCCTGGAAAATGCCGTAAATGAATTTGCATCTCTTCCCGGAGTGGGAAGAAAGACAGCTTTCAGACTGGTAATGAACCTGTTAAGAAGAGATTCTGAAGAGGTAAGAAAATTTGGGGAAAGTATAATCAGGCTTCATGAAGAGATTCACTATTGCAAGATCTGCAACAACATTTCAGATACTGAAATATGCAATATCTGCAATGATGAAAAGAGGGAGAAGTCTGTAATCTGTGTTGTGGAAAACATTCAGGACGTGATGGCTATCGAAAACACGCGACAATTCAGGGGACTGTATCACGTGCTGGGAGGTATTATCTCTCCTATTGACGGAATCGGCCCTTCTGATCTTAAAATCGACAACCTTGAAGAAAAAGTGAAGGCCGGAGGTATCAATGAAATAATTCTTGCATTGAGTACCACTATGGAAGGTGACACAACAAACTATTACCTGTTTAAAAGGCTGAATAAATATGATATACGTATGACGACTCTTGCAAGAGGAGTTGCAATTGGAGACGAACTTGAATATACCGATGAGATTACATTGGGAAGGGCGATTAATAACAGAAATCCGTACCAGCAATGATAACATCAATTAATCAGTTCCTGTCAAATTCCGGAAAAAGCATGAAGCGATCTGCTATAAGAGAGATCCTCAAGCATCTGCAGAAACCTGGCATGATCTCTTTTGCCGGAGGACTGCCTGCACCTGAAACATTTCCTGTTAATGATCTTAAGGAGATAGTCGATGAAATACTCGAGAAAGACGGTCCTGATAGTCTGCAATACGGTACAACTGAAGGTGATCCTTTCCTGAGAAAGATGCTCGTAGAAAGACATAACAGGCAGGGATTGAAAATAGGTATGGAAAATCTCATTATTACCTCTGCATCGCAACAGGCTCTTGATCTTGTAGCTAAGGTATTTCTTGACCCGGGTGATTACGTTCTTTGCGGTCTTCCCTCCTATCTTGGCGGAATAAACGCATTCACATTTTATGGCGCAAAACTAAAAGGCATAACGCTCGATGATGAGGGTATAAAACCTGATGAGCTTGAGGAGACTATCAGAATTCTTAAAGAACTCGGGCGAAAAATAAAATTTATCTATGTTATACCCGATTTTCAGAATCCTTCAGGTAAAACAATTCCAGATTCCAGAAGACTGAAAATCATTGAGATTGCTGATAAATATGACCTTTTAATTGTAGAAGACAGTCCTTACCGGGAGGTGCGTTTCGAAGGGGAACCTCAAAAACTCATGAATGAACTTGATACCACTGGAAGAGTAATTACACTTTGCACTTTTTCAAAGATTTTTGCACCTGGATTCAGGGTAGGATGGGTCATAGGTCACCCTGAAATATTAGATAAACTGGTTATGGCAAAACAGACTGCCGACCTTTGTACCTCTTCTTTTGTACAGAAAATCATTGCCCGTTATATGGAAAAAGGGTTGCTTGAGAAAAATCTGAAAAAGACAATAGATCTTTATCGTGAACGCCGTACCCATATGATTACCTGCTTCAGGAAATATATGCCTGAAGGCGTTACCTGGACAGAACCCCATGGTGGTTTGTTCCTTTTCGTGACTCTGCCGGATCATCTTGATACCGATGAAATATTTAAAAAAGCTATTGTTAAAAATGTGGCCTTTGTTGCCGGTTCATCTTTCTACTGCAATAATTCCGGACACAATACTATGCGCATAAACTTCTCTTTTTCAAATAAAGACGAGATTGAAGAAGGAGTTCGGAGACTTTCACAGGTAATTAGAGATGAATTGACCAGCAAATAACAGCATAACAGAACTTTCATTTACTATTGTCAGTACTATTGTTTCAACATGCAACTGATACCTGAAACATTTAGTTGATATGGTTGTTTAGTATGTAAGAAAATTAAAAAATCAAAATAACAATCTATGGCAAGGATGAATATCGTATTACCTGCAATGGGAGAAGGAGTAATAGAAGCAACTATTAATAAATGGCTGGTCACTGAAGGTTCTCAGGTAAAGGAGGATGACCCTCTGGTTGAGGTTGCAACTGATAAAGTCGATTCAGAAGTCCCGGCACCCGTTGCAGGTACTCTTGTCTCCATAATTGCTAAAGAGGGTTCAGTTGCCAGGGTTGGTGAATTATTGGCAGTCATTGAAAATAATTCTTCTCCGACTAAAGGAGATCAGAAGAAAGTTAATAAAGAAGTTGAAAGAATCCGCGAAACCATTGCTTCTATAAAACAGGAAAGAACTGAAATTGAAGTTTCATCTCACGACATGAAAAGCCGGACACCCTCCGGAAAATTCATATCGCCACTTGTAAGAAGTATTGCCGTACGCGAAGGAATAAGTTACGCTGATCTTGATAAGACGAACGGAACAGGTATGGATGGAAGAATAACCAAAGATGATATTTTAAAAATCCTTGAAGAGAAAAATTCTGCAAAAGAATCAATAAAAGCTGAAAAAGCCTTAGAGGTTCCGGAACCACTCACTTTCTCCCGGTCAACCACAGATGAAATAATTCCGATGGACAGAGTACGCAAAATAATAGCAGATCACATGGTTTTGTCGAAAAGAACATCACCACATGTCACCTCATTTATTGACGCGGATGTAACCCGTCTTGTGATATGGAGAAATGCCAACAAGGAAAAATTTTTGGCTGATGAAGGTCAAAAACTCACTCTGACTCCAATATTCATTGATGCTGTTGCAAAAGCTCTCTATGAATATCCTATGGTCAATATATCTGTTGATGGCAACAATATTATCAAAAAGAAAAACATCAATATAGGAATGGCCACTGCACTCCCCGATGGCAACCTGATTGTCCCGGTAATAAAAAATGCCAACGAGAAAAGTCTCACCGGTCTGGCAAAAGCAGTTAATGATCTTGCAGAGAGAGCCAGGATAAATAAATTAAAACCTGATGAAATTGCAGGAGGCACCTTTACAATTACAAATTTCGGGAGTTATAATAATCTTGCAGGAACACCGATTATTAATCAGCCCCAGGCTGCTATCCTGGGTACCGGGGTGGTTAGAAAAACTCCGGTAGTGATTGAGACACCTGAAGGAGATATGATAGCCATCAGACAGGTAATGATACTCTCATTAAGTTATGACCACAGGGTAATTGATGGAGCACTGGCTGGAAAATTCCTTCATAAAGTAAAACAGATCCTTGAAAATTATTCTCCGGATGTTATTTAATCTGCTTATCACTCTCAGTTAATGATAGTGATTTTAGTCCGCTAATAAACTGATTTTGAAAAAAAAGGAAAGATTTGTTAAAAAGGAGTGTTATAAATAGCCCTTTTTTCTAATATTTATCCTATATTAGTAGCCTTGAGTAGAGAAATAACAGATTTGGTTCCCTCATTCTAAAATTAGAAACTTAGGATTATATTTTTCGCAAATGTTTTATGTGCATACATTCCATTTAGACTTAATTGTATTATGATGAAAAGGTTAGTTCTCATGACGTGGCTTCTTGCTGCACTTATCAATAATGATTTATTTTCTCAGTCTAAAGGAGATTTGAGAGATAATTTTTATGACGCTGAAAGCTGGATATTGTTTGAGTCCTATCAGGATGCATTGCCTTTATATCAGCAATTATTAAAAAGTTACCCGGATAATGCAAATTTCAAATACAGGATTGGCCAATGTTACATAAATATACCCGGAGAGAAAGTTAAAGCAATAAGTTACCTGGAGGATGCTGTTAAGAATATTGATCCAAAATACAAAGAGGGAAAATTCAATGAAACCGGGGCACCTTATGACGCCCTCTACTATCTTGCCAATGCATACCGGATCAATAACCAGCTCGATAATGCTCTCGGAGCTTACGAACTCTTCAAAAAGAATCTCAACTCTGAAGTTTATGATACAACAGTTGTAAAATTCCAGATACAATCGTGTAAGAATGCCCAGGAGCTTATGAAGATGCCACTCTTCATTAAAGAAAAGAACCTTGGCAGTATTATAAATAGCGGTAACAATGATTATAACCCTGTTGTATCTGATAAAGAAGATCTTATCGTATTTTCAAGAAGCCAGGCATTTTATGATGCTTTACTGTATTCAACAAAAGTTAAAGGTGTCTGGACAGAACCTCAGAATATGAATGAGTTGTTGAAAGTTGACCGTGATCTTTTCCCGACTTCTATATCGAAAGACGGGAAGGATCTTTACCTGTACAGTTCGGCTGATTATGATGGAATTATTTATACTTCACGATTTGAAAACGGAACCTGGTCGCCAATTGTAAAACTCAATGATAATATCAATACCAAATATTGGGAGTCGCATGCAACTGTCTCCCATGACAACAAAAAACTATACTTTACAAGTAATAGAAAAGGTACCTACGGGGGTCTTGATATATATGTTTCGAATAGTGATAGCACAGGCGACTGGGGTCCGGCTGTAAATCTCGGGCCTGTTATAAATACACCTTATAATGAAGAATCTCCGTTTTTGAGTGACGATGACAAAACCCTGTTTTTCAGCTCAAGAGGTCATTTTAATATGGGAGGTTATGATATTTTCTATTCAACACTTCTCGATAACGGCGAATGGTCGGTTCCCCTGAACGTAGGTTATCCCCTTAACACCACCGATGATGATGTCTTCTTTAAACCTATGCATGAAGGCTATGAAGGATATATGGCAAAAGAAATTCCTGGTGGTTTTGGTAAGCAGGATATATACCATATTGAGATTTTCTCCAAGGATCATCCCAGAAAATTCTTTGTAAGAGGAATGGTAAAAGTGGCTGACCTTATCAGCAGTATGAATGATAGCGTTAAGATAAGCGCTATGAATATTAAAAATCCTAACCAGACAATGATTGTCTATTCGAATCCTAAAACAGGTGAATATGAGTTCCAGCTGCCCCAGGGAGATTATCAAATCTCTTATGAAGGGTATGGAGGAGAAAAAGTCGTCAGGAAACTTGATTTACCTCTTTTAAATCCTTCCGACAGTTTAGTACTCCCGGGAACGATACTTCCAAAAACAGATTTTGTTGCGGATTTAAAAGTTGAAACAAATAAAACCATTTCTGTTACAAAGGGTGACTCAATCCTCTTTCCAATGAAGGTTGAACCAAAATCTTTTCTTACAATTGAACATTGGGTAGGGGATTCATTAGTTTCAGTTCAACATTTTACAATTCTTGATTCAATTTTTAACTATAAAATGGCTCCCAGTCGCGGAAATAACAGGGTTGTCTTTAAACTGACCGACAGGTTTAATAACACGACCAAAACCGAGGTTTTGGTAACAAGGGAGAAAAATATTGAAAATCAACCGGTAATAAGCCCGGAATATACCAGAGTAATATCTCAAAAGCAGATTGCTGCGTTCGTCGCAATGCTGAAGAACAGAGCCAAGGATAATCTCTTAAAGGTTATTGCTGAGACAAATATTGAAAACAAGCAATTCGGAAGAATTGATGAATATCTCTCCTATCTGAAAGAAGAAGCAGCTAAAAAAAGCGTCAATCCTGAAGAGGTCGATAAACTGGCACTTAAAGTGGCTGTTATGGATAATATTCTTACTCAGGCTGCAGTTGATTACCTGGCAAAACACACGGATGGTGACTTGAAAAAACTTCTTACAGATCTTGATATTTATAAATCCAATCTCAAGACCTGGACTGATTTGCAGCAATATATTAATTCAATGACCGGTGGTAAGATAAGTCCTGTGGATTTAAACAGGATTGCTGCAGCAATATTAGCGGAAACAGATCCATCCATTGCAGTTTTGAGAACTAAAATACTGACATTCAGTGAAAATTCACTTTCTGGAAGTCTCATTCGTCAAACGGTGACAACTGTAGATCAAAGCACCATTAGAACAAAAGAGAAATGGCTGCAGGCATTTTACGATGAAGCTGTAAAGATTGGACTTACTCGGGATCAGTTATCAGAATTGCTGGTGAAGATTAGTTCATTGCCTAATACTAAAGTTGAACAATACCTGAATGATCTGATTGGATTTTCAGAAGAACCATTCACTTCTGCTCTGAAATCGATTAATCTGAAAAAAGAAGGAATCAAAACACCGGAGGATCTTCTAATGAATCTCTTCACAAACAAAGAAAAATACCCTGAAGAAGCTGTTATTAAGAGTATTGCAAACCTTATAATCGCAAAAGATATCTCCGCTGATATTATTAAATTACATGTCGCACCTGTCAGGAGAGGCAACCTGTGGATTTTATGGGTTCTGATTGGAGCCGGAGTCCTGAGCTTATTCCTGATATTCTGGAAAAGAAAAAGGAAACAGGAAAAATAGAAATTATGGAAAATGACCGGCAAAAGCCGGTCATTTTTTTAAAATTATATATGATTAACAATTCTTTTGCTATTTTTTTAATAAATTTGTTTACCAAAATCTCTGTTTATGAGCAAAAGAGCAGTGTGTCTGTTTTTTACAATAGTTTTGATCATTCCTGTTTGTGCACAAGAGAATAAAGACCTTCAGGATTCATTCCTTGAGGCTGAATATTTCCTGATGAACGAAGCTTATTCTGATGCCCTTACATACTATCTGCAACTTTATGAAAAGCTGCCGGATAATGCGAATCTGGCTTATTGTACCGGCGTTTGCTATCTAAATATTCCCGGGAAAAAAAATCTCTCCATTGAGTATCTTCTAAACGCGACGAAAAACATGTCCGCAAAGCACAAAGAAGGTACTCTTACGCAGGTAACTGCCCCATATGATGCATTATTTGAACTTGGAAAAGCATACCATATAAATTACAGATTTGATAAAGCGAAAGAAACTTTTACGAAGTACTTAGCCACGCTCCTTCCTGATGATCTCGAGAACATTGATTTTGTTAAAAATGAAATAGAAGTATGCGATATGGCAAAAGATCTGATAGCTAAACCTGTAGCATATACCGAAGAAAACATCGGGGAACCTTTCAATGATGAAAAATCAAACTTCAACCCTTTGATTTCCGCGGATGGAAAATCATTTGCTTATATGGTATCTCTGAAATTCTATGATGCTGTTATGTTTTCGAGACTTGTTAATGGTAAATGGACTCCTCCGGTAAATATTACTCCGGAACTTCAATCTGATGGAGATTTTTATATTTCTTGCCTTTCTGCTGATGGAAAATTACTGTTTCTTTCTAAAGATGATCATATTAATAGTGATATTTATGTGAGTTCATATGACGGTAACAGTTGGAGCAAAACTGTTAAATTGAACAAAAATATCAATACAAAATTTTGGGAATCACATGGCTTTATTTCTGAAGATGGCAATCAACTCATATTTGCTTCCGACAGACCAGGCGGTTTTGGAGGACTGGATCTCTATGTCTCTCATAAAGTAAATGGAGACTGGGGACCCTCTGTAAATCTGGGTCCGGAAATTAATACGGAATTCAATGAGGACAGACCGTTTCTGATAAATAATGGAAAGACCCTCTTTTTCAGTTCCCAGGGGCATGAAAACATGGGAGGTTACGATTTATTCAGGTCCGATATGCAATCAAATGGACTTTGGAGTAAGCCTAAAAACCTTGGTTATCCTATTAACACACCCGATGATGATATTTTCTTTATGCCTGTTGGAGATGGCAAATCGGGCTATTATTCAAAGTTTAAAGAGACAGGAGGATTCGGGAAAGAGGATATTTATAAGATAACCTTCAAATAAAAATTGCTCTTTCATTAGTTTAAACATATCGAAAAATTACTATATTTGTTATAATGGTAAAATTCAGAGGAAAAATTATAAGCATTCTCCTGCAACTATTAACTCTGGTTATTTTCCCGGTTGCTTCTTCAGCTCAGTCTTCAAGTGAGATGAAAAAAATATTTGCAAAGGCAGAGTCGTATTATCTTTTTGAAGAATATGAGCTAGCAAATCAGTTATATCTTCTTCTCGATACTATTGATAATTTTAATATTAAATATAAAATTGGCAACTGCTATCTGAATATTCCCGGTGAAAAAGAGAAATCAATTCCCTACCTTGAGAATGCTGTCAAATCTGCCAGTTATGATTCCAAAACCGAATCTTTTAAAGAAAAACGAGCTCCTCTGGATTCCTATTTTTCCCTTTCTAAAGCCTATCTAATTAATAATCAGCTTGAAAAGGCACTCAATACTCTTCAAACTTTCAGTAAGCTTGCCAGGGAAACAAAATCCAAAGGAGGAATGAAGAACTTAGATTATATTGATCAGCAGATTCAGGCCTGCAAGAATGCAATTCAATATAAAGCGAATCCTGTGGTCTTTAGCAAAAAGAAACTGGGAAGTGATTTCAGCCAGGGCGCAATAAACGATAATCCTGCTGTCAGCTTTGATGGAAACACGATAGTTTACACCGAACGCAGAGGTATTGTCAATGCGATCTTCTATTCAAAGAAGGAAAGAGGAAAATGGCAGACACCTATAGAAATAACTGCCGCTCTCAATGCAGGAGAAGATTGCTCATCATCTTCTCTTAACAACGATGGCACTGAACTGTTTCTATATAAAACTGATAATTATGACGGCAATATATATTCATCGAACTTTGTAAATGGTGCCTGGACACCTATTAAAAAACTTAACAAGAATATTAATACCAAGTTTTACGAATCCCATGCTTGTATTTCATCCGACGGCAAAAAATTATATTTTACAAGTAACAGAGACGGGGGACAGGGGAACCTCGATATTTATGTTTCTGAAAAAGATGCTACAGGTGACTGGGGCCCAGCTGTAAATTTAGGAGCTGCTATCAATACACCATTTAACGAGGATACTCCTTTTATAACCCGGAATGATTCAGTGTTATATTTTAGTTCAGAGGGACACAGTTCTATGGGTGGATATGATATTTTCAAAAGTCAGAAAATTGGAACGGTCTGGAAAACACCAACAAACTTGGGATTCCCTATTAATTCAACTGACGATGATAAGTTTTTTCAACCAATGAATAATGGACTAAATGCCTATTATTCAATGACTACCGACTACAAAAAGAAAGAAATATTTTACCTGGGATTAGGGAATACAGATGTTAACCAGTTATTCGAAATAAAAGGCAAGTTCAGTCTGAAAGATACTACTGTGCTCTTTGATAAAAATTATTCCATTCATCTTATTAACAAAGCTTCAGGCGATACCCTCGACGTCGGTTATCCCAATAAATATACAGGTCTCTATGGTTTTTCCGTAGTCCCGGGACAATTTAGAATATTTTATAAAGGTTTCGGGTACCTGACTCAGACAATTGATACTTCAATTTTGCAGGACAATCCAAATCTGGCTTTAATTATAGATGCCTCCCTGGAGAGAGATACAACTATAAAGAATAGTAGCCTGCCTCCGGTGGTCTATTCCAAGATCGATCTTTCGCTGATACCTAGAATTGCTTCAGTTGATACAAGTATGTTAATAAGAAACCTGAATGTAAGTGACGTAGGAGATATTAATATTAAAGACTCCGATATTCTCTATTATACAGTCCAGGTTATGGCACTTCATAATCCCGTTGATGTGACCTATTTTAAATACATTACTGATATGAAAGTAATGTATAANNTCATTAAGACTGGAGTTGATAAGGAAAGGATATCCTGAAGAAATCTTTATCAAGAAAGTGTCAAAATGATGAGAACAGTACTCAGGAAGACAGTCATACTTTCTCTTCTTCTTTTTTACTTCTTACCCCTGTTTTCACAAGTGCTTTCCAAAAAGGGATTAATCAAAGCCGTTCATGAAGCTGATATCTTTTATTATTATGATCAGAATTACGAGAAAGCCTCCACTCTGTATGAATCTCTGCTTAAAATCTATCCTGAAAACTCCAACTTTTCCGCAAAACTGGGAATATGCTATTTAAACCTCGACGGGAAAAAGCCTGATGCCCTGAAGCTTCTCACAAAAGCCTCATTGAATATTGTAACCTATGACAAGGAGTATCTGGAATATGGGGAAAAAGCGCCTTTGGATACCTATTTTTACCTCGCTGTTGCTTATCATCAAAATGATAGTCTTCAAAAAGCTATAAAACTTTATTCTGATGCAAAAAAAAGACTTGCAGCAACCGAAATTTTTCGGAACGAATATATCGACAATCAGATCAGAAACTGCAAGTATGCCATTGAGATGCAAAAGAAACCCCTGACAATCCTGACCAGTTTGTTTGCGCCATGGCTAAATGATTATCCCGGATCATGTAATCCGGTTCTTGCAAAAAATGATTCAGTTTTTGTTTTCACGGTTGTAAATAATGGTCAAAGTCGGATTTTGTGTTCATATAAATCAGGTTCATGGAAAAAACCAGTGGATATTACAAAACAACTGGGAGGTTCTGACAGGTTCTATTCAAACTCAATCACAGGTGATGGAAGACTATTAATAATTTATATGGATGACAGTGGCGACGGGAACCTTTATTACAGTCTGCGAAAGGACACTACCTGGACAAAAATAAAGAGCCTTGGTAAAGAGATTAATACAATCTATTGGGAATCTCATGGTTTTATTACACCCGACGGTAAAACCTTGTATTTTGCAAGCAACAGACCCGGAGGTTCGGGAGAGCTTGATATCTGGGTTTCTGAAAAAGCTGATGACGGTTCCTGGAAGCGCCCAGTAAACTGTGGAAATACAATTAATACACCCTATAATGAAAATACTCCATTCTTTGACCCATCATCCAATACTCTTACATTCAGCTCGGTCGGTCATTTAGGTATGGGGGGATACGATGTATTCAGGTCAACCAAGAGAAATGGAACCTGGACTAAACCTATCGGGTTACCTTATGCTTTTAATAATTCATTAGATAATACTTTTTTTATTCTCAATAATAATTCCGAAGGATATATAACCAGCCTTTTTAACGAAAAAGAAAAATCACGGAACATCTATACAATTTCTGCAGAGGACAATCCTGATAAGATTATTTCTGCCAATGGTACAGTTTCCCTTCAGGATGGGATGCCTGTTGATCCGGTGCAAATGCATATCCAGC
This sequence comes from Bacteroidales bacterium, assembly GCA_003141525.1. GTDB lineage: Bacteria > Bacteroidota > Bacteroidia > Bacteroidales > VadinHA17 > LD21. Next base: position 11,692 of record PLML01000136.1, on the reverse strand, counting down.
TTTTTGATCAAAAAACGGGAATCCTGCTTAAGAATATTTCTGTTATTGATTCTGGCTCTTTTAAATATGAAATGAAACCCGGGAAATTTAAGATTTTAATAAGTCGTATCAGCAAAAAGAAGACCGATACAATTAACCTGAATGTAAATGTAAATAAGGAAAAAAAGGAAGAAAATCAAACAGAATCACGATCACTTATCGATACGGCAGTATTTAAATTCGAAGTAAAACCAGGTGACTACCAGTTGTTTATAAACCACATTGGCTATAAGACCGATACAATAAACCTCAGTATTCCCTCAAAATACTCCGGTAATTATATCTCACTTAATTCCTCTTTGATACCAAATAAAGTTTCTACCGGAGACTACCTGGAAATTAAAAACCTGCTGTTTGATTTTGATAGTTATAAACTTACAAATGAGGCTATCGCAACACTGGAAATTCTAAAATCTATACTTATCAATTACCCTGAGTTAAAAATTGAAGTTGCCGGATATACCGATTCAAAAGGCAGTACAGAATATAATAGAAAACTTGCTGATAATAGAGTTAAGGAGGCTATCAATTATCTTACCGCATCAGGAATTTCACCTTCCAGATTTACAAAGAAAGCATTTGGCAAGTCTGAATTCGAGGCTCTGAATACTTATCCTGACGGTTCTGATAATCCTGAGGGAAGAAAGTACAACAGGAGAGTAACATTTGGGATCGTTGATCCAAAGACCGGTGTTATCATTCACCAGGATACTTTTACTCCGGAATATCTCAGGCAATCATTCTCCATGAAATATAGTATAGTCCTTATAAAGACCAGACAAAATCTTGCTCCGGACTATTTCCGGGCTCTGAAGATGGATGAAATGCATTTTATCAAACCAATTAAGACAGATTCTGTTTCCCTTTATACCCTTGGTCTGTTTTATAATAAAACTGATGCATTAAAGTATCTTGTTTATGTTAAAGAAAATGGATTCAAAGATGCCTACCTGGTTAACCAGTATGAAATTAATGTTGAACAAGAATCCCAGAATAATCCTGAAACAGCAAGTGGACAGATAGCCGGTGAAAAGGTCTACACAATCCAGCTTAAGGCTTCAAAAACACCATTGAATATGAAACTGTTTAAAGGAATTGAGGGAGTAAGTGAAATATTCTCTGATGATGGATATTACAGGTATGTCTACGGGAAATACAATTCGTTCACAAAAGCAAAAACAGAACTGGTTCGTCTGCAAGAATCAGGATTTAACAATGCATTCATCAGAGACCTTAACTTGCTTCCTCATAAATAGTCCCGAAATACTCATTCATCATGAAATATAAAAACATAAAGCTCAGGGCAATGGAACCCGAAGATCTGGAGCTTCTTTATGAGTGGGAAAATAACAACACTTACTGGGTGATAAGTAATACAGTTTCCCCATTTTCAAGATATACACTCAAGCTATATATTGAGAATTCTCACAAAAATATCTATGAAACGGGGCAGCTAAGGCTTATGATTGAACATCTTGAGAATAAAATTACGATCGGAACCATAGATGTTTTCGAGTTTGATCTGTTTCATAAAAGAGCCGGTATAGGCATACTTATTGCCGACGAATCATATAGGAGAAAAGGTTATGCCACCATGTCTCTTACATGTTTAATACAATACTGCTTTAAGACGCTTCAACTCCATCAGCTATACTGTAATATCCTGGCAAATAATACAGAAAGTATAGATTTATTTATAAAACAGGGATTTGTCCAGATAGGAATTAAGAAAGACTGGATCCTGACATCTGACGGTTACCAGGACGAATGTATGTTTCAGCTGATTAACGAATAGCAAGAAGCCCACATGCTGCAGAAATATCTGCCCCGCGTGATTTACGGATTGAAGCAGAAATCCCGGAAACTATAAGATTATGTTTAAAAAAATGCATCTTTTCGGGCGAAGATGAGCAGTTTTGATCGTTCAGTCCGGGATTATAAGGCAGCAAATTAACCCTTATTGATGAACCTTTAAGGATATACTTAAGTTTCTCAAGATGTCCTTCCGTATCATTTAAATCTTTTATCATGACATACGCAAGGCTTAATCTTCTTTTCTTTTTAACCGGGAAAGTTTTCATCACCTCAATTATATTCTGAACCGGGTAATGATTTTCAGCCGGGATAAATTTTTTTCTTTCCTCACTGAACGGAGAATAAATGCTCAATGTAAGATTGCAATCAGATCTTTGAAGAAACTTAAGAACTCCTGGCATTATTCCTACTGTTGATACAGTTACATTCCTTGAACTGAGAGCAAGACCCCATTCTGCTGTAATTATATTGCAAGCCTTCAGAACCTCTTCAAGATTATCCATCGGCTCACCCATACCCATAAAAACAATATGCGTGATTCTTTCCGCCTGAGTAATACCAATAATCTGGTTAACCATTTCACCAGCCGTTAGATTACCTTTATAACCATACCTGCCAGTGACACAAAACGAACATCCCATTCTGCAACCCGATTGAGTCGAAACACAAACCGTATTTCTCCTATTATCCGGAATATAAACCGTTTCAAATTCTTTCCCTGTCTCAGACCGGAACAAGTACTTTACTGATTTGTCTTCTGAAACTTCAGAGCTAAGAGGTGAGTAAATCCCACTATATGAAATCTTTAAAAGCTTTTCTTTGAGTTGACGGGGAATTTGTTCAAATTTTGAAATATCGGATATCCTTTTTTTATATATGCTATTTGAGATGGAAACTGCATGCGCAAAAGAGAATCCCGAAGATCCGATAAGATCAAATATTTCTTCAGCAGTTGACCCACATAAACTCTTCTTTACCATATTCACCGGATATTTGCAAAAATAGAGCTATTATCAATATCTTAGCTACTATTATCAGGTATCATGACTTTATACTCTGATAATCTTACAAATTCTGGTTTACAAGTAATGACTTAAAAACAAAAAATGAAACCAATAAAAATTTTTCTAATCGTTTCCATTATAATGGTATCATGCAATGGGATTAATCAATCGAAAAAAAATAATAAAAACCAAAAGGATATGGCTATTGACATCGCAAAACAGTACGGATTTAACAGGGATTTCCTGAAGAAACACGTAAATATTATTGAATTGAGAAACAGCAGTTCAGCTATTACCCTTATTCCTGCCTGGCAGGGCAGGGTAATGACAAGTACAGCAGACGGAGATTCCGGCTTTAGCTTCGGATGGATCAACCGGGCGATGATTGCTTCCGGTAAAATTCTTCCTCATATTAATGCCTTTGGAGGAGAGGAGCGTTTATGGCTTGGACCCGAGGGCGGGCAGTTCTCTATTTTCTTCAGCAAAGGGAAATCATTCGTTTATGACAACTGGCAAACTCCAGCCTTCCTTGATACTACTCCATTCCAACTCATCTCATCAACTGATTCATCGGCCCTGTTTGGGAATGATATTGTAGCTGAGAATTACAGCGGTACATCTTTAAAATTCCGTATTGAGCGAGAGGTTACTCTACTGTCCGAGAAAGAGTTAAACAAGCTTCTTTCTATTGATACAAAAAGTCTTAAAAATGTAGCATATCGTTCTGATAATAAATTAATTAACAAGGGAGACAAAGCGTGGAAAAAGGAGACTGGTCTTTTGTCGATCTGGATGCTTGGAATGTTCAATCCCTCCCCTGCTATTATAATTGTCATTCCTGTTAAACCAGGAGATGACACGGTTATTGGTCCCAAAGTTAATGATTCTTACTTTGGCAGGATCGGGAGTGACCGGCTGAAGGTTTCGGGCAATCATATCTTTTTTAAAGCAGACGGAAAAAGTCGTGGTAAAATTGGTATTCCTCCTCTGAGAGCAACGGGTGTAATGGGAAGTTATGATTCAGATAATAAGATTCTGACGCTTTTGATTTGCAGATTGCCGGATGGGAGAAAAGATTATGTTAACTCATCATGGCAGATCCAGGAGAATCCTTTTTCGGGAGATGCTCTCAATTCTTACAATGACGGACCTCTTGAAGATGGTTCCCAGATGGGTCCTTTTTATGAACTGGAGACCTCCTCACCGGCAGCGGATCTTAAGCCGGGAGAAAGTCTCCGTCATATTCAATATACTCTGCATTTAAAAGGTGATGTTCAGGACCTTGACAAAGTAGCGCGTAAAGTTCTGGGTGTAAGTCTCGAAGAGATCACCAGCGCATTTTAGTTCATTAGTCCTCTGTTTTTAAGTAATGGTTCAATCACGGGTTTCCGGCCTCTGAAATTGATGAAGCTTTGTTCGGCATCTGTTATTCCCATTGGAGCCAGGATATTTTTACGGAACGATTCAGCTGTTGCTTTGTCAAAAATTCCCTTTTCCTTGAAGGCTTCAAATGCATCATTATCAAGTACAGCTGCCCATGTATAGCAGTAATAGCCGGCATCGTACCCATCACTTGCAATGTGCAGAAAATAAGTACTTCTGTAGCGTGGTTCGATCTCTTTAATGAGGCCTCTCTTCTGGAGATGGTCCTTTTCGAACTGCTCTACATCAACATTTACAGGAGCTTCAAGAGTATGATAATCCATATCGAGAAGTGAAGCAGCAAGAAGTTCAACATTATCAAACCCGGTATTAAAAAACCTGCTGTTTCGAATTTTAGCTATTAAAGGATCAGGTATAATTTCACCTGTTTTATAATTTTTTGCATACATCTTTAATACATCAGGTTCTGTTGCCCAATGTTCCATTATCTGAGAAGGAAGCTCAACAATATCCTGTGCCGTGTTTGTTGTACTATATTTATTTATGGAGAAGAGGCCCTGAAGACCATGTCCGAATTCATGGAAAAGAGTTCGGACATCATCAAGACTAAGTAACGAAGGAGTGTCATTTGAAGGATTGGTGAAGTTACAGACAATTGTTACAACAGGGTTGATTTCCTTCCCATCGAGCCATTTATGATCACGGTATTCTCCACACCATGCACCCTGGACTTTGCTTGCCCTGGTGAAAAAATCCATATACAGAACTCCAAGAGGTTTCCCGTCAGCTTCCTTAACCTCATATGCTTTTGCATCGGGATGCGGAAGCGGGATTCGGGTTATCGGAGAAAATGTGATGCCATATAGCCTGTTTGCAACTGAGAACGCTCCTTCTCTGACATTGTCAAGTTTGAAATAAGGCCTGAGTTCATTATCATCCAGGTTATATTTTTCTTTACGTAATTTCTCAGCAAAGTACCACCAGTCTGCAGGTTCAATTTTGTATTTTGCTCCTTCCATATCAGCAATTTTTTGCATTTCCATAAGTTCTTCTCCGGCAACTTTTAATGCGGGTGTCCAGAGCTGATCAAGTAGTGTGTAGACATTTGCAGGAGTTTTAGCCATTCTATTGTCAAGATTCAGATCAGCGTGCGACTTAAATCCGAGAAGCTTAGCCTTTTTTGCGCGAAGAGCGACCAGATCTGCAAGCACTTTTTTGTTGTCAAGCTTATCACCATGATTCCCACGTGTAAGATAGGCATCGTACAACTTTTTACGTAAAGCACGATTTTCATCGTAAGTCAGGAAGGGAAGCATGCTTGGTTTCTGGGTTGTAAATACCCATTTCCCCTCAAGACTATCTTTTTTAGCACGTTCAGCTGCACCCTTGATGACATTCTGAGGCAATCCTTTTAAATCAGATGTATTATCAATAACCAATCTGAATTTATTTGTTTCTGCCAGAACATTCTGACTGAATTTCACAGACAGTACTGATAACTTTTCATTAAGCTTTTTAAGAGTATCCTTATCTGAACCCTTAAGCAGGGCACCGTTACGTACAAAATTTTTATAAAGGTTTTTAAGTAGAAATTCCTGTTCGAAGGTAAGTGATAATTTTTCTTTTTTATCATACAGGTATTTTATTCTTATGAAAAGTGCAGAATCAAGAAGGATTTCATCGCGATATCCAGAAAGTAAAGGAGAGACTTTCACTTCGATTTTTTGTAGCGAATCATTTGTATTCGCTGAGGTAAGAGAGAAAAACACGTAAGAGACTTTGTTAAGGATCTCTCCTGACTTATCCAATTCTTCAATCGTATTCTGAAATGTCGGTTCGCTTTTACTGTTAGCAATGTTTTCAATTTCTGTTCTGCCGTCAGCCATTCCTTTTTCAAAAGCAGTCATATAATGTTTCGCCATTATTTTTTCAAATGGAGGAACATCAAAAGGAGTATTATATGCGGAAAGGAATGGATTGGTTTTATCAAGTTCAACTGCAGGTTTGTTTTTACAACCTGCTATTGCTAGACCAACAAAACCGCATATCAATAACATTTTAAAAGATTTTTTCATGGTTAGAAACATATTGGTTATTTCATTTTTAATGATCTGATTACAAAATAAGGTTATTCAAATATGTAATCAAAGGAAACTTAACGAATTTAACTGATTACTTTACAGAATGTACACCTGAATGGACGCCTTATTATTCCTGAAGCAGGATAAGAAGATAAATATTTACTATTTTTGGAATCCTTTATTAAAGAAAAGGAGAGATGGCCCCGCTGATGCGGGATAAAAGCTATAGTCGAATACGGCTAAATATATTGGAGAGATGGCAGAGTGGTCGAATGCGGCGGTCTCGAAAACCGTTGTTCGCCTTCCGGCGAACCGGGGGTTCGAATCCCCCTCTCTCCGCAAAAACAAATTACTCCCTCGGTGAAGCCGGGGGATTTTTATTTAACAGATTGCCGAATCAGGCTTACCTGAGTGAGGCAATATGTTAAATAAAAAGGCCATACGAGTGAAACGAGTATGGGCGTAATTTGTTTTTGCAGGGTGCCACTAAAGGGATCGCCGAAGGCAATCCCTGGGGTTTCTTAACCCATCCCCCCAAGCATTCTTTGCGTTTTCTAAAGCCCTTTGTGGTTTAATAGGAAGTTACAGCAGAATCCCGGCCAGGGAAGCCGAGATATAAGAAGCCATAGTACCGCAAAGCATCGCCTTAAATCCCAGTTTCGCAAGGTCAGCTTTACGGTTTGGAACCAGGACTCCGATTCCCCCAAGCTGAATGGCTATTGAGCTGAAATTTGCAAATCCGCAAAGAGCAAAACTTGCAATTATTACTGATTTTGCGCTTAGTAGTCCTTGTTTTATCATTGGTGTCAGGTCGGAATAAGCAACAAATTCGTTAATTACCATTTTTGTTCCCATTAATGAACCAACATGCATTGATTCAGATGGAGGAACCCCCATCACTACTGCAAAAAGGCTGAAAAATGCACCAACAACATCTTTCAGACGAAGATTATCTACATTCAGTCCCAAAGCATTAAGCGACAATCCTGTCCATGAAAGAAAATGTCCGAAATATCCAAGGAGTGCATCTATAAGAGCAATCAGGGCAATGACACCAATGAGCATTGCAATCACGTTAATGGAAATTTTCATACCATCACTCGCTCCGTGGGAAATAGCATCCATTATGTTTGAGTGCTCTTTTTTTACCTCAAGTTTTACCACTCCCTTTGTTTCTGATTCTTCCGTCTCAGGAAAGACAATTTTCGCAATAACCAGCGCGCCAGGAGCTGCCATAAGACTTGCGGCAAGAAGGTACGAAGCCGGCACACCCATGGAAATATAGACTGCCATTACTCCGCCAGCAATACATGCCATACTTCCTGTCATTGAAGCAAGGAGTTCCGACATTGTCATTCCTGAAAGATAAGGTCGTATCATAATCTGGGCTTCCACCTGACCTACAAAAGCACTGGCAACATTCGATAATGCTTCGCTCCCGCTTACTCTCATTGCCCAATGAACAAAACGTGCGATTACAGCTATGATTCTTTGCATCAGGCCTATATGATATGCTATCGCGACAAGCACACAGACGAAAATTATAGTAGGTAATAAGATGAAGAGAAAAATACCGCTTTTTACAATACCCTCAGGAAGTATCTGGGTCACCTTTGTGAGATCACCAAAAACGAAAAGGCCACCTGCTTTAGAGAAGTCAAGAAGCTTATTAATAGCCTTGCCCAGCCAGAAAAAAATCTCCTGTCCGATTGGAACTTTAAGAATAAAGACTGCCAGAGCAACCTGTAAAATGAGACCGGTAATAACAAGACGGTAATTGATTTTTTTCCTGTTGTTAGACCAGAGAAATGCAAGTCCGAGAATAACAATGATCCCGATAACACCGGTGAATCTTCCCATGTCTTCTACGATTAGTACGAAAGCAACTGAAAAGTAATTGTTATATAGTGTCAGCAGTAAAAGATTCGGACCATTTCTTTATTATGGATAACTGTTCATTTGTTGGAATAAGTTCGGGTCGTTTTTCTCTGGCAGCTTTTGGCGGCATAGCACCCTTATTAAGTTCAAAATAAATTTTTGCCGCCTTCTCCTTCTGCTTCTTAGGTGGATAATTTGTCCACTCTGTAAAATTCAGTTTAGCCTTTGACATTAATCCACCCTGGCTTGTATGACATGGAGTACAGGAGGCAGTAACAATTTTATTTACTTCGTCGGGAAGTGTACCTGAAGCTTTTGAAGTGTCCTGGGCTTTTACCGGAAAACTCATAAGCAAAAAACTAAAAACTAAAAATCCAAGAATCAAAAATGATAAAACAGAGGTTTTCTTCATAATTTCAGAAATTAGAATATTAGTTTCATAAAGATAAAGCAATATCCGATATCAGCGACTGAGATACTGCCTGATTTATTAACTGAAAACCGCTATCTGGCCATTTTTGGGAATAGCCCTATAAATGATCTTTGCTTCGGTGCGTGGCAGCCTTATTTTTATAAATGGATGATATTCAGGGACTTTCAAAACAGCTACACTTTTTAATGCATTCCATGTATCTCTGAGCCGATCGTTGAGATCGAAGCTTAGATGACTTATCCTGTCACTGAATTTCACAGTTTCCTCCTGATAGATATAGATTCTGATTCCGCCGTTCATTTCAAGTATATAATTAACCGGTTCCGTAATAGATGTATCAGGCATAATATCAGGTTTATATTCCGAAGTATCTTTTGGCGCCATTTTGATCATTACCGGCTCCTTCTTTATAGTAGCAAATGCATGAGATATGGTAAATGGAGTCGCGAGCATCGACAGTATGACATTTTCATTGCCTGCCATGAGAATCTTGCTGGTTTTCAGACTTTTCATCTTTGATTTATGAACGACAACCCCGCTTATTTCAATATTAGCGGTACTGTCTGCCAAATCAAGAGTGAGATAAATAGAATCTGTCTGCGCCATTGCAATTCTCGACTGAAGAAAGGCTTTTTCTTTCAATAACTTAAGATATGTTGAATCCATCAATATTCGCTGGTCAACATCATTTTTCTCAGCAGTTTTAGCCCCGAATTCATTTTTTATCTCTTCGAGTTTCCGAACAGGACTGATCATTGACATTACAGAATAATAGATTATGAAGACAGTTATAATACTGATAGTTACTATGAAAGTCATTTTTCCGCGAGGTTTTTTATCGGTAGTTTCAGTTTCCATATAATTTCTTTCCATAAAATCAGAAAATGTAAACTTTTGAACCAATATTAAGTGTATTGAAGATTACTTTCAGATCTTCATCATTCAGTCTTACACAACCGTGTGTCACAGGCATACCAAGAAAACGCTTGTAAATAGTACCATGTATCATATATCCGTCTCCCAGTGCCAGTGCATAATCACCTAAAACCCCATATTCATATCTTGAAAAATCATCCTTAGAAGGTATCGGTGAACCCTCCTCCACGAATGACCAGTCGGGCCGTTTCCAGACAGGATTGGTCGTTTTTCCATGTATCCAGTATTTTCCTTTGGGTGTTTTGAATATCCACTTTTTATTACCTGATGTCTGAAGCATGGTATAACTGCCTGAACTGCAAAATCCCTCTCTTATAAGTTTTTTATTAGTATAAAGCGAGAATCTGTTTTCGATAGTATTAATGACAATATATGATTGTCCGGAGGTATAGGCGTTAAATTTCAATGACAGACGCTGGACATCTTTCGTCAGGGCATTTATCTGCTTTTTAAATAAAGGATCTTTCTTTAGCTCCTGATTATTGGTGATTTCTGTTTTCTGTCGAGGTGAAAATTCCTTCAGAACGGGAACAACATATAGCATAATAAGAATCAAAGAAAGAGCTGCCAGAATTGAACAAATGATTATAAAAAACGAACGAAAAACAATATAAAGTGGTTTTCTGGTCCCTGGTTTTTGTGATAATATGCTATCCGACAGGTTAATATTATCGTTATTAACTGAATCAGCTCCAGTTGTGTTTTTTTCAATTTCAGCGTGTGCCCCATCACCAGTTATCTTCTTGTTTTCCATATCAGTTAATTTGCTTTCCCACTACATCTTTCAGATCAACCATTGATCCTATGATTGTGACGGGAGTACCAATTTTTGCTATCTTAAATACAACATCCATTTCTTTGTCAGTGAGAGCGATACACCCTTCGGTCCAGTCAATCCCTTTTCCCCCATTACCGTGGATTTCAATCATTCCTCCTATTTTTGCAGATGCAGGAAGAGATCCATGTTCAATCTCAGATTTGAATTTTTCTTTATCTTTTTCATTCGGATAGTCGAGTAACAACGCTTTATAGTACTTTGTTTTACTTCCATCGAACTTTTGGGTAATCTTGTACATCCCTTCCGGGGTAGCCAAATCGCCTCTTACTCTCTTCTCTCCTACCCAGTTTCTTCCTAATTCGGCCTCAAATTCGTATTTCCTGGAACCGCTAAGATAAATAAAACATTTTCGCGAAAATTTATCGATAATTATTGAATAATCACGATTTTTTTTGGATTCATTTAAAGTCCTGTCAACCCATTTTTCCCAGACTGAAAATGATTTAAAATAGTTTTTCAGGTTCGCAGATGCATTTTCGTATGATTCAGTTAAAAGATACTCGGAATCAGTAATTTTTCTGTTTGCCTGGAGATACTGACCTTTATTATAAACTATCTCTGCCTCATTTAGCAAAAGCTTCCCTTTTGATATACGGTCATGGATTTCTGAGGTTAATGGATAAGTAGTGAAACGCGCATCAATCTGAGTTACAAGATCATTAAGAGACTCAATTTTTTGTTTCAGTTTTATTTTAAGGTTCGATGAGCTGCTTATAGAATTATCAGTAGCCTGACTGGCCTTTTTAGCTGAAAGTTCAGCAAACATTATAACCTTATCATAATGTCTGAAATAAATAAATCTTTTGTTTTCTTTCTGCCAGATTACCATAGCAGAATCATAGAAGATCTTTGCCTCGGTAAAGAGCTTTTTAGAATATGTATCTGCTTTATTTGTTCCTGCTTTAGAAAGAATTTCCCTGGCATATTCCATTTCCCCAGTTGGTGGTTGCGGGGTAAAACGGATTAATAATAAGATTACTAATGGAATAGAAACTGCAATAGCAGAAAAAATCAGCACATCTCTCCAAATCTTTCTCATGTAAACCTGTGACGATTTTAAAAAAATCCCCGGGAATTTCCCGGGGATTTTATATAAATAAGTTAAAACTTATTAATTATTTTTTAACTGGCTTAGCGGCTGGTTTAGCGGCTGGTTTAGCGGCTGGTTTAGCGGCTGGTTTAGCGGCTGGTTTAGCGGCTGGTGCAGGTTTTCCTTTCCCATGTACTTTTGCAATAGCTTCTTTTAGTTCGGTATTGATAGCAGTTGCTCTTTCACTTGCAGCTT
>PLML01000159.1 GCA_003141525.1 Bacteroidales bacterium | reverse complement strand
TCCCTGCCGGAAAAACAAAAACAATATGTGTTGTCATTCCTCGTGACAGCGTTCCGGAATACTATCTAAAAAAGATAATAGGAATGTACAACCTTCCCGATGGAATCATAAAAACTGACCCTACTTCACTAGGTTTTAATAGTACCGACTCGATGCGTAAAATTTCATTCGTGATAATCTGCCCATCATTGCCAGCTACCATTCGCATTGCAAATATACGGGGCGAGGGAAATGTGAAGTTTCCAACCGAAAAAGAGATTGAAAAAGGTTTCTTCCCCCTGGTTGACGAATATGACCAATATACCCATGCCGACTGGCGTGAAAAGATACACAATTTAGATGAATTAAAACAATCGGTCAAAACTGAAGAGGCCGATCTAAAAAGCCACCCGGCTCCTGCTGAATGGGACAAATATGGCGGCTGGCTCAAAGGCCCGATGTTAAAGGCAACAGGCAGTTTTCGCACTGAAAAGGTAAACGGAAAATGGTGGTTAGTCGATCCGGATGGCAGGTTATTCTGGTCGAATGGCATAACTTGTGTTAGAATGGGGGATTACACACCTATAACCGATCGCGAGTTTTATTTTACAGACCTTCCCGATTCAAATAAGTACAAACAGTTTTACGGAAATATGCGTTCAGCCCCTTTTGGTTATTACAAAGACAGACGTTCGCGTTCATTCGATGTATTAGGATGGAATATGCAACTCAAATATGGCGATAACTGGAAAGAAACGGTATCAGGTCTTGCCCCAAGACGGCTCGGTAGCTGGGGGTTTAATACTATGGGCGCATGGTCTTCTCGCGATATTTATATGAAAAGTACTGTCTCTTATGCCCCTATCCTTTCTATCAAGGCCAGGAAAATTGAAGGAAGCGAGGGCCACTGGGCTAAATATTCCGACCCTTTTGATACCAGCTTTATTGCATCGCTTACAAGAAATGTTAAGTCTTTAGAAAAATCAATAACTGATCCGTATTGCATTGGCTATTTTGCAGATAACGAAACCACGTGGGGCGATACTACCGATGTGGCAAACTGGACAATGGCATCCTCTGCCGATCAGCCGGCCAAAATTGTTATGCTTGATTTTTTGAAAAAGAAATATAAAAATGTTAGCGCCCTCAACGCCAAATGGAATACCCAATTCGCTTCCTGGGATGATTTCATGAACAACAAAAAGCAGCTCAACATAAGAAACGGAGATACCAAAGAGTTCACTGTATTGATGGTAAACGAATATTTTATGAAGGTAAGCGGTGCTTTAAAAAAATTGGCCCCCAATAAGCTTTACTTAGGTTGCCGTTTCGATTTTCATTGGTATCCTTCAGAAAAAAACCTCAATGCCTGGGATTTCAGGAACAACTGGGTAGTAAATATTGCCGCACAATATTGTGATGTGGTAAGTTTTAATAAATATAGCAGCACGGTAGCAGATTTACACCCCGGCGATTTTGATAAGCCTGTTATTTGCAGTGAATGGCACCATACCCCTATAAACAAAGCCGCGTTCTTTTCCAACGCGGAAGATTTTAACGAAAGCATGCAGATGCGCACGTGGAAATTCGAATATTACCTGGGAAGTTGTATTGACAATCCCTTCGTTGTTGGCTCACATTTTTTTCAATATTATGATCAGCCTACTCTAGGACGCGGGGATGGCGAAAATTTCAACTGTGGTTTCATTAGTATTTGTGATGTTCCCCATGCCGATATGATAAACGCGTCGAGAGAAATGGCAAAAGGGCTTTATCAAAGACGATATTCAACTATACAAAAAAGTAAATAATACGATACCGAAATATTCTTTACCGTGAAGGAATTTGAAGGGAACTGCCAGGGAAGCGGGATAGGCAAGGATTGGAAAACATGAAGTGGCAAGTGTTGGCGCTATGAAAGTTTTTTAATTGATAATTATCTTCGCTTACTGGCAGTTCTATATCTTTCTGAAACAATTTAAAACAACAATAAATTATGATAAATTTTATGAACCGGGCTTCTTTTTCTAAAAGCGTGAACTTGCATGGCCAAAAACAACATGCGAGCTGCACCCGACCTATAAAAAGCAATTTTGTACGGGTGAAAACATTACTGGTATTCACGTTTCTCATTGTTGCCATTTTATGTAACGCTCAAACGCCTTCAAACTCCGATGGCCTTGACAAAAAAGTTCAGGTGTTGCTTAAACAGATGACACTTGAAGAAAAAGCAATGTTATCTTCAGGAAAAGGTCTTTGGATAACAAAGCCAATTGAAAGGTTGAAAATACCTTCCATTTGGATGACCGATGGGCCATGCGGTCTAAGAAAATCGGTAGATGGTAATGCACTGCAATTCTCATGCGGAGGTGTAAATCAAGCTCCTTATGTGATTTTTCATGACAAATCGAAATCGTGGAAACTATCGAAATACAATTACCTGAAGGCTGATATTACCAATACCGGCAAAGAAGATATAATAGCCGAAATCAGTGTAGATGCCAACGGATGGACTCGCCAGACAGATCTTTAAGGTTGCTATTCCAATATCTGCATTAAAAAACCAACTATAATCCAGTAATTAAATTTATTAAGAAAGGAGATAACATGAGAAATTTATTATTTGCAGCTTGTATAGTACTTTTCGCGTTTGAGAATGCTGTGTCTGCTCAAAATATTACAGTCGATGGTGCTAATTTTTTTCTTTAAAAAGTGTAAACGAACTTATGACATATTACAAATAAAACTTAAAAATTAGTTTTTATGAAGAAAATAATCTTTATTGTTCTTGCAATTTTCATCACAACATTTGATTTTGGACAAACAATTACAAATAAGGAAAGGGATCTTGCAGATTCGTTAAGTAAAATCAGATTTCAGGATAATACCCATAAAGTCGTATTAGACAAAGATTCGAAAATTATTTCCTGGATAACACCTCAGTCCAAAGCTTTTGATCAATTTCTTCACCAGCGCTGGAACTTTATTAAGACGCGGGTGCCCAATAGTCAAGGTCCTTCTCCCAGATCAAATTATCCGCAGTATTACTTCTATTGTGCTTATAAAGATAGTAATGGAGTATTAGAACCGGATACCTGGATGAATGATATTGGCGAAAAAATTCCAAATTGGTTTGAATCCGCACGTCTTTATTATGCCTACACGGGAGATACGGTTGTGATGAAGATAATCAGAGATTTTGTTGATTACACCTTGTTACATGGGACTAGTTCTCCGAAATTTGCCTGGCCAAATTTCCCTTATACAACTACTAATGCTGGAGACACTTTATTTCGTGGATTTACAAATCAAGGTAGGCTGGTATTGAATGAAATACAGGTGGACCATGCTGGTGATATGGGTTTGACTTACTACAGAATGTATCTTTACACAGGTGAAAAAAAGTATCTTTCTGCTGCCCTTGATGTTGCCAATGTTTTGGCAAAAAATGCCCGGATAGGAAATAAGGACCAGTCAGTATGGCCCTATAGGGTTATTATGGATGATGGTAGGATAACCGCACCTTATGGAGCCAACTGGACAGGCTGTTATATTCTTTTGGACAATTTAATAAAAGCAAATATTGGGAATGTGAAAGCTTATAGAGATGCCCGAGATAAAGCCAGAGATTTCATACTTCAATATCCCATGAAAACCGGATATTGGACTGACGGTCATACGGATACTGATGTAAAAAGCAATACTTATAAAAGCAACATGAGTGCCAGCAATACTACTTTGTGCCTTTTTGATTACCATGATCTCGACCCGGACTGGAAATCAGATATCCCTAAGTTGATCAAATGGACCGAGGAATATTTTATTTTTCGTACATCACCTGGAGAACCTTCGACTATGTGGGGAGCCAACATTGTTGGTGAGCAGGATAGCTTTAACTATAAAATGGATTATCAAACAGCACGGTACGCAGCTGAATGCGCAAGATGGTATGCGGTTTCGGGAGATGAATCGTACAAGGAAAAGGCTTATCATTCATTGAACTGGGTTACCTATTGCAACGATTCCATTGGAATGGCTTTTGAAAGTCCTGTGAGCAAAGGTATTTTAAACTGGTGGTCAGACTGTTATGGTGAATGTCCCAGAATGTTTTACCAGGTTTTTGCAGCTGTTCCCGAGTGGGCTCCACCGGCAGAAAATCATATACTTTATTCAGAAAGCATTCTCAAAAATGTATCATACGCAACTAATCAGGTAAGGTACACTGCAACAAATAATATCGGACCAGAATACTTACGTTTGGCTTTTAAACCGACAGTTATCACAGTAAACGGATCCAAATTACCATTACTTACTAATTTAGATAAAGAGGGTTATACTCTGAAAAACCTCGGAAATGGAGATTATGCCGTAACCATCAGACACAAAGCTGGCTTTAAGGTTACGATTTCAATATCTACATTAAAAAACCAAGTATAATCCAGTAATTAAATTTATTAAGAAAGGAGACAACATGAGAAATTTTTTATTTGCAGTTTGTATAGTACTATTCGCGTTTGAGAATGCAGTGACTGCTCAAAATATTACAATCGATGGTGCTAAGAAATACCAAACCATTCACGGTCTTGGGGTAAATATCAATCCTCAATCATGGAACGTGAATCCCGCAGCAGTTAAAGAAGTTATAGACAGCCTGATCACTGGAATGGGATGCACTAGCTTTCGACTCATGTTTGATGATTGCGATTGGGAAGTAGTCAATGATAACAACGATCCCAATTCATACAACTGGACTTACTACGATTCCATCTATAGCGCTCCACGATTTACATGTGTTTGGAATACGATAGAGTATTTAAACAGCAAAGGTATCAGCGACATTACCCTTAGTCCCGATGGTGCAGCTTCAGGATGGATGGGTGGAACAAAGCTTAATCAAGGAGCAGAGGCGGAATATGCAGAAATGATGGCTTCAATGGTTTATTATGGGCAAAAACGCCGGAGTCCAGCCATTCAATTCAGTATGCTGTCACCAATAAATGAGACGACCTGTGGGGGAAGTGAAGCTCCTGTTATGTCTCCAAATCAACTAGGTGCCATTTTTAGTAATATCGCAACCCATCTTATCAGCGACGGCATTACCAATGTCACACTTATCGGACCAGATGATTGTGGCGGTTGGCCCTCAAGTTTTCATGCTATGATATCAAACAGTACCACCATGTCAAAACTAAAATTCTTTGGTGGGCACCAATATGGAAATAGTACTTCAACGAGTCAGGGCCTTCTGGATTCAATAAAGAATTCCACTTACCCAGACAAAGGAGTGATAATGACAGAAGCAAACGAAGTATGCAATGGATTTAAATGTGATGGTGGAATATATAATCCGGATTATGGGTTTATTAAATATGCAGGTCTGGCATATAAAGATATACTTCAGCATCTGAATGTTGGTGTCAATGGAATTCAGCTCTGGGAAGGCTATGATAGCCGTTATCATCATCCCAACCGGTATCTGACCTGGAGTATGTGGGGAATCTTTGCGATAAATGACACACTTCGTCCGGATGTGTATACAAAACGGCCCCATTTCTATGTATTTAAACAGCTGTATAATTTTGTCAAACCAGGTTTCCAAAGGATTGATATTTCCACGAACCTTCAGAATATGACGGTTTCTGCATTCTATAATCCGGTAAATAGGGATATTGTAATAACCGGGAAAAACGATAGTGGAAGTAATCAGACAATTGAGGGCATCTTAAAGAATCTTGCAGGAGTATCGACATTAAAGTACTATTTTACGGATGCTTCACATAATTTTAAAAGGGGTCCCGATGTAACAGTTAGCCATCAGACTTTCTCTAAAATGATTCCTGCCTTTTGTGTCTTTACCCTTGCAGGAAATAGTAAATAAGATCCTGAAACTGGCTCTGGAATATGCAAACAAGAAATAATTGATATTTTCCCCCAGGTGCTCAAATTCCATGATAGAAGGAAGCAGGATCAGATGGGGTTTTTTAAATAAGATATAATGATTAAGTATTTAAAAGAAAGGATTTGGCTTGTATATACAATTCTTGCAGCGTTTTGTTGGGGAATATGGGGTGTATTAACTAAGTTTATTTCCATTGATGTCAGTCCTTTTATAACTCATCTCATGTTTACAATAGGTGCTTTATTTACTTTGCCTTTAGTTATTCGAAGCTGCAAAATAGAGGAAGTGAGCATAAAAGCTATTTCCGGAGGGATAGGCGCAAGCATACTTGTCGTGCTTGGCAATGTATCCATTTACCAGTCATTTAAAATGGGAGGACAGGCTGCTATGGTGATACCTTTTACTAATCTTTACCCAATGGTAACAATTATCATAGCACTTTTGATTTTTAAGGAAAAGCTGAACTGGATCAATTATTTAGGGATCTTGATTATTATGCCTGCTATCCTTCTTCTGTCAGGCCAATCTCAGATATTCAATGACCCGCTACATATTTTTCAAACGACTGGATTGAAAGTATGGTTTCTTTTTGCATTTTTATCGTTACTCTTATTCGGATTATTCAGCGCTTTACAAAAAGTAATTTCCAGATATCTATCAACCGGTTGGTCCTATTTAAGTTTTGTAATATCTTCTGTTTTGGTTTCGGTTTGCTTTATTGTCTTTGGTCTGATCGATTTTAATTTTCCACAAAAAACATTATGGTTCGGATCAGCGGCAGGGTTCCTTGATGGTTTGGGCGTTCTGGCTATTTATTCAGCTTACCGTGCTAAAGGCAAGGCCTCAAAGGTAAGTTCAATTGGTGGTACGCTGCAACAGGTATTCACCGTCGTTTTGGCGCTTATTTTCCTTAAAAGAGAGAATTTATCTGGTTCCAATTACGGGCATTGTCCTTGCTATATTAGGGGCATTCCTGCTTTTGTGGGAACAGAAGATCATAAAACCTCCCAATAGCATATTCATTAAAAACTCTTTATAATTTAATAAAATCATGAAAAGATATCCGTTATTCCTGACATTACTGGTAATTCAATTATTTTTTTACAAGCAATCCTATTCTCAGAATATTGTAAACAAATCTTCAGTACACTTACAAATCGATGGTACTCAGAAGTTCCAGCAAATGGATGGTTTCGGCATAAATATAAACACTGCATGGTGGTATGACGGTAAGTATGGTGATGCTACGGTTGTGCAATCGGCTATTGACCGGCTTATTGATTCACTAGGTGTCACCATATTCCGTGCCGTAATCGAAGAGATCGATTGGGAAGAGGTCAATGATAATAACGACCCTGACACTTTTAACTGGACTTATTACAACCGCGTATTTTCAAACGCAAGATTTCAGGGCGTATGGAATACTCTACGATATCTGAATCAAAAGGGAATAACAGACGGACTAATTATCAGTTTTATGGGCGCACCACCGGCTGCTGCCCCCCTGGCTGCAAAAAACCCAAAAAGAAGTTGGATGGGTGGTACCGATTACACCATCAGCCCTGCAATGGAAGACGAATTCGTCGAGTCAATAGCAGCACTGCTCTATTATGCACGACATACTGCTAAGGTTCAATTCACATTGGTCTCACCTATGAATGAAACAGATGTAATATCTGGAAGCAAAGGTGCTAGTCATCCTGATGGAATAGTTGAAGGTCCGAATATGCCTGACGCTGTCCAGTTTGTCAGGGTAATTAAAAAACTGGCAAAAAAGCTCGATGCCATTGGCATGAGCGACATCCGTTTCATAGCTCCTGACGCAGCGGGTGATCATTTATTCGCATTGTGTCTTGACGAAATGGTCAAGGACTCATATCTGATGGGCAAGCTCGCCTGCTGGGGCGTACATGTATACGGCAACAATGCAAAAAGTTATAGAAACATTATCAGTAAGCCGGAGAATCCAAACAAATCATTCTGGGTAACCGAAACAGCCGGTATAGGGAATATGCTTGGCCTGCTCGATGATAATGCCAAAGCTTATATTTTTTGGGATGGATTTGACTGCGTTTACCAGCATGCCAGGCGGAATGGCTATGGCGATACTCCTCCTAATGACTGGGTCTTTTGGCTACCTGAAGAGGGCAAGCCAATGCTCGAATATATACCGTCAAAAAGAAGCTGGACACCAAGGAAGCAATTCTATGAATTTGCCCAGCTCTTCAGGTTTGTAAAACCCGGAGCAATACGAGTTGGCTCAACAGTTAACGACAGCAATCTGGTTGTTAGTTCTTTTATTAATCCGGATGGGCAATTGGTTATTGTAGGTCACAATAAAGGAAGGGATACTATAAACATCAATGGAATGCTTGACAATCTGCCGGCTATAAATAGTTTGGAGATGGTTTGTACAAGCCCTGTACTGAACTTTCATAAAGGTGGTAACATAATTCTGAAGAATAATATTATGAATGTGATTCTTCCGCCAAACTGTATTTTTACCCTGATCGGTTTTGCAGATTCTTCCCATGTTGATGTTTCAGGTAGTAAGCCCGAACCTGATGACTGGTATGCCGGTGATATGCACGTCCACCGTAATTGTGGAGAAGGAACCACAATACTGGCAGAAAGTGAATTCACGAAAATGATGGAACCTAATGACCTTGCTGTTATATCAGTCCTGGCTGATATGGGAGACGGTGAAGTGAAAGACAGTAAAACTGACCTGCCCAAAGTAAACGGGACCGATGCTGTTCAATCCATCCCAGGCAGAATAGTCCATTATGATGCTGAGTGGCATTTTGACCCCGCCGGTACCACTTTTGAGAACAAAGCCCTTGGAGGACATCTGGTATTACTGGGACTAAAAGAAGCTAATACGATATGGGATGAATCACCTTATAAAATCCTGGAATGGGGTAAAAAACAAAACGCCATTATGGGTTTCTGCCACATGCAATATCTTAAAGATTCCATACCTGCTACACTTGATTGCTGTACCCCAATTGATTTTCCGGTAGAAGCAGCCCTGGGTACAATTGATTTCCTGGCAGAAGATGTATGGTTAAATGATGCATCGGTCAGTGCTTATTACAGGTTGTTGAATTGCGGATTCAGGCTTGGATGGGCGGCAGGAACAGATTTTCCATGTAATAACAGTGAGCCTTTTGGCTCTTTATTAACCTATGTTCAGGTAAAAAATAAGCCCTTCACATATACACAATGGATAGAAGGTATTAAGAATGGCAGAACGGTAGTGACAACAAACGGACACCAGGAATTTCTGGACCTTAAAATAAATGGAACTGCAACGCCGGGTGATGAGATTAAATTAAAAGACAAAGCAACGGTTGGTGTTGAAGTCAAATGGACATCAATATCGGAACAGACTGGCAGAATAGAACTTGTTCTGAACGGCAAAGTGATTGCAACACAGAAAGGCACGTCCAAACCTGGAGAACCTATAATTCTTAAAGCAAGAGTGCCAATACAGGAGAGCAGTTGGATATGCGCCCGCAGAATGGATGATACCGGCCACAGGTCACATACCGCTCCTGTATACATTACTCTGGGCAAAGCTCCTGTAAGGGCAAGTGCTGAGGATGCCAGATATTTCATAACCTGGATCAACAAGACCATAGCTAACACTTCTCCAGGTGGACCATGGAACAAATTTTTTACACATGATCTGGATGCTGTTCAGAACAGATATCTTCAGGCACGGGCTATTTATGAAGAGATAGCCATGGATGCTGACAAAATAAAACGGTAGTGATGCATAGAATACAAACTGAAATATCATTTAAATCTGAAAAATTGAAAAAGTATCTCACAAACACTGTATTCTTAATCATACTTTTTGGTTTGATAAGTTGCACTCCTAAAAAGGCTGTTCTGCCTGTCCTAGTATTATCGACAGATTCTGATTTTGGCAACTATATCGCAGAAATTCTTAAAACAGAGGGATTTAATGAGTTTGTAGTCGATTCCCTTACCGACGAAAATGTTACAACAGCATATCTTGAAGAATTTAACCTGATAATCATGACTGAGGCAAATATCAGTAGTACCGGACTCAATATGGTAAAGGAATATGTAAAAAACGGTGGAAAACTGATCGCTATACATACCGATCTCCGTTTTGCAGAACTATTCGGCGTCAAGCCTGCAGGTAAAACTATTTCATCGGGTTATATCCACATCGATACTACTCAGGAACAAGGTAAAGATTTACCTTCCGCTCTATTGCAATTTCATGGGGAAGCTGATTATTATACTCTTAACGGAGCCATGTCTCTGGCTGACCTGTTGGTTTGTAAGAATTCAGAGGAAAGATATCCGGCTGTTGTCAGCAATAATTACGAGAAAGGGCAAACGGTTGCTTTCCTTTACAACCTGCCCCGGAGTATTGTCCTGACCAGGCAGGGAAATCCCATTTTCGCAGGTATGGAAAAGGACGGTATTCTTGGCCTGAGGAGCATGGATCTGTTTACTGATGGCTGGGTCGATACTTCAAACAGCAAGATAAATCAGGCCGATGTGCAAATAGCGCTATTGTCGCATTGCATTGAAAACCTCATTGAAGATAAAATGCCAATGCCACGTTTCTGGTATTTTCCTGATACTTTGAAATGTCTGGTAACACTTACAAATGATGGAGAGTATAAAAGCGAAAGAGATTTTGAGCCACAATTCCGGGATGTTGATTCATTAGGTGGGAAAATGTCACTTTATATTTTAGGAGTTGATAAGGTATCTAAAGCCTGGGTTGATAAATGGACCGCTAAAGGATTTGAAATAGCAGGACATCCTGATGATACAAAAGAAGCAGCAGATCCAACATGGAACAGGATGGACAGTGCGCTTAGAGTAAGGAAAAGTGAAATAGCCTCTAATTATGGACTGCCTATGCGTACCAATGTCAATCACTGGTTTGTATGGTGCGGAAAGAATGCTGACGGTAAACAGGAATTTGGAGCAGAGGCAAATCTCGAAGAAAAGAACGGAATCGAACTGGACATAAATTATGCCCATTATGATATGAAATCTAATCAGGGAGAACATTATCTCGGACCACTGGGAACAAACCAGGGCAATTTTACAGGAAGCGGACTGGTAATGAAATTTGCCGACAGCAGAGGGAAAACAATAAATGTCTATCAACAATTGAATGCAATATACGATCAGGAATATAACGAAAGTCATGATCCTGAAGGATTTTTCAACTGCTTTAAAGGCTTGATGGATAGGAGCCTGCAAAATGAAGTGTATTCATTTATAAGTGTGAAGTCTCATAACGATGAGTATTACTTTTCCAAATCGCCTTTAATGAAGATGTTAACCTACTCCAGACAAAATAACATCCCGGTCTGGACAGAACTAAAACTTCTTAATTTTCTGAAAATGAAAGATGAAGCTTCCTTTTCAGGATTTAGATGGGCAGATCATCTGCTGACATTTAACCTTTCATCAAACCTTAAGCATTCATCAGGACTTACATTTTTACTGCCTGTTGTTCATGACAATCTGAAAATCAAGAGTATTGAAATTGAAGGACAAATCAGGAAGTTTGCAAGGTGGAAAATAAAAGGATCTGAATATGCCGTGGTGACTGTTACTCCGGGTATTACATATAATATTTCAGTTAAATACGATTAGTAATGCAAATAAAAGAACTTCAAAACGATAATGAATTATTCGATTTCATTAAACAAAACCTTTATGTCGCCGCAGTCTGTGATATCCTCGATGAGCTGGGGTTTCGTAATCAGGCTATGCACCAGCGGTTAAGGCCGCTTCTTCACGATCCGGAAAATTGCGGTTTCATTGGACGTGCAAGAACTTTCCGGTGGATGGAAACTGATTACATACAAGAGGCTAATCCGTATGGTCTGGAGATCGAAGCCATGGATTCCCTGAAAGCAAATGATGTCGCCGTTCATTCTACAGATTATGGTGGCACTAATGCTCCCTGGGGGGAACTTATGAGCACGATAGCTAAACGTAATGGAGCCTCAGGATGTGTTTGTGACAGCCAGATACGCGATTGTGTGAAAATCATGAAAATGGGGTTTCCGGTTTATTATTCAGGTATAAGACCATTGGATTCCAAGGGCCGTGCCATAGTGAATGCTTATGATGTTCCGGTTCGTTGCGGCGAAGTACTTGTCAATCCCGGAGATATTGTATATGCCGATTTCGATGGTATTGTTGTGGTACCAAAAGCCGTGGAAAAGGAGGTGTTTAAAAAAGCTAATGAAAAGGTGAACCGGGAAAACCTTTCCCGTAAGGAACTGCTCGCTGGAAAATCATTACGTGAGGTTTATAATAAATACAAAGCGCTTTAAATGAAAGATATATGAAACTGAAAGATCGTATTATTGTTGTAACCGGGGCTGGCTCGGGTATTGGCCGGGCATGTGCAAAAGAAGCAGCAAAAGAAGGAGCTGTTATTATTGTCGCAGATATTAATATGAAAGGAGCCGATGAAACTGTCACGCAAATTACGGAAACCAATGGGAAAGCAATAGCTTTTAAAACAGATGTTTCAAAACCAGAATCAGTAAAACAACTTGTGGATTTTACTATCAAATCCTTTAAAAAGGTTGATGTACTGATCAATAATGCTGCTATCCAGATAAACAAAACAGTCGAAGATATTACTTTTGAAGAATGGAACCTTCAAATGTCGATTAACGTCGGCGGATTATTTTTGTGTTCCAAATACTTCCTTCCATATCTGCGTATTACCAGAGGCAATATTGTGAATATGTCCTCGGTTAACGGTTTTTTTGTTGAACCGATGTGTGCAGGTTATTGCACTACAAAAGCCGCCATAATAGGATTGACTAAAGCAATGGCAATTGATCATGGTCACGAAGGAGTAAGGGTAAACTGCATTTGTCCGGGATATATCGATGCCGGACTCGCAGAAGGATATTTTCAGGAACAATTCGATCCTGCACAGGCTAGGATAGATGCAGGTAAATTACATGCTTTATGGCGCATCGGGAAACCTGAAGAAGTGGCCCGTGTGGCTGTTTTTCTGGCCGGTGATGATGCATCATTTATGACAGGGGCATCTGTTGTGGTTGACGGTGGTTTTGGCTCCGGATTACCTCCCAAATGACTGATTTAAATTAAGTTGTTTATATCATTTATTAATCAGAAATATGTTTAAATCGCAAAAAACTATTGATTGGGGATTAATCATCATCATCATTTTTTTGTGGGCAACCCAGGTTCCTGTAATACGGTTTATCGGCGATCGTTTAGGTGCGATCACAGTTGCATTTATACCAATGATTATAAGCACCATTATTTTTCTTCCTATACTTTGGGTTGAAAATAAAAAAAGAAATGTAAAATTCCGCTGGAGGTGGAAGGATATTAAATATTTTATTTTACCAGGATTAATTGGGATTTTTATAATGCAATATGCTTATACGTTGGGTTCTAAGTTAACTATAGTTGCTAATGCAGGTATTATAACCTTAGCGATTCCTGTATTTGTTGGTATTTTAGCTTCCTTTTTGCTTAAAGAAAAATTAAATTTAATCCGTATCGTGAGTTTTGTACTTGCTATTGCTGGAGTTCTTATGACTTCAATATCAGATATATCGGGATCCAATCTTTTCCATGGGCAATACTTTTTAGGAAACATGATTTTTCTGTTTGCCTGCTTATGTTGTGCATATTACAATACATATTGCAAACTGTTAGTAGATAAAAAGTTTACAGAGTTGGAAATACTTGTTTATTGTTCCATTATTGGAAGTATTGCCAGTATCCCTTTACTGATATGGGTCGAACCTTTTCATCCTATTCAGTTTTTTTTGCACTCAGGTAAAATAGCTCTATTCGGAATACTCGAACTAAGTCTCTTTGTATATGGAATTCCCGCATTACTGTTTTTTTATGTTTTAAAAAGATTGGATGTGACACAGGCAATCCTGGGCAACTATTTATTACCATTCTTCATAGCATTATTTGGGATAGCCCTTTTGAATGAAAAGATCTCTGCTTTGATGATTATCGGTGGAGTTATTATTTTCATAAGCACGCTTATGGTAACCATATACGAAAAAACCCTTGTGGAATTTTCAAAAAAAATTACTTTTAATAAGAGGAAGATTAACTCATAGTATTATAATATAAATTTAATTAATAGGAATGAAGATTACAAATGTTAAAGCTATCATGCTAAAACTGCCCGAGATTTCTACGGCAGCAGATGGCACTCAGGACGATTTAATCATTATAGTTGAAACTGATGAAGGGATTACAGGTTATGGTGAAGTTGATACTGCTCCAATCGTTGGAAAAGCTATAGTTGACGCATATATGTCACATGGAACTTGTTATGGTTTAAGAGAAGTTGTTATGGGGTCCGATCCGTTTGATTATGAACAGATTTGGAACGACATGTGGAAGAAAACGTACTACTATGGACGTAGTGGCCCTGTAATTCATGTAATGAGCGGTATTGATATGGCCATTTGGGATATCATGGGAAAAGCTACAGGAAAACCGGTACATAAACTGTTGGGTGGGAGTTATTCTGACAGAGTAAGGCCATATGCAAGTGCGCTGATGCCAGGTAACCCGGATGAAGTCAGACGTATGGTGGAGAAATATGCTTCTTTAGGATTCACTGCAATAAAATTCGGATGGGGACCTCTCGGATATGATATCAATTTTGACCTGCAGCTCATTGAAATGGCCAGAAAAACTGCAGGAGATCATATGGAAATTATGATTGATATTGGTAAACGGTATAAACTGAAGCAGGCAATGTATGTTGCAAAGGCTTTGGAGCAAATAAACATCTACTGGCTGGAAGAACCTCTCCCAGCTGAGGATTATGCAGGGTACAAAAGACTTACAGAATCGACTACACTTCGCATAGCTACAGGGGAAGAAGAAAGTGGCAGGCTGGCTTTTGCAAGATTGATAAATGAATCCCGTGTTGATGTTATTCAACCTGATATTTCTCGCTGTGGCGGGCTTACCGAGGCAAAGAAAATAGCTGCGATGGCGGCTGATAATAATATTCAAATGGTTCCCCATGCCTTTAAAACGGGTATACTTTTGGCAGCCAGTATTCACTTGATCGCAGCTATTCCAGATATCCCATTTCTGGAATTTTCTGTTACCGAATCAGCTATAAGAAAGGAATTACTTGTCAAACCTTTCGTACAAAAAGACGGATTCGTTGAGGTTCCTTCAACGCCTGGTCTAGGTATAGAATTAAACCCTGAAGTGATAAGAAAATATGGAGTAAACCTAAACTGATTTAATTAATGGCATATAGAATTGAAAGGCTTAACAAAATATCTGAAGTAAAAGGTATTGATGCTTTTTTAATTACATCTCCAATATCAGTCAGATTTTTGTGTGGATATTTTTACAATTTTGAGATCGGGCCATCGCCCTTTCACTTTCTTCCGGCAGCCTTGTTTGTTGTTCCTTCGCAAATTGCGGGTCTGGTTATTGCTGATAATGAAACAGATCAACTTGCTGCTCTTGACGTCCGTATTGCAGTGAATCGGTACTCCAGCTATGTCTATGATAAACCATTGGATTATTTATCCCGGTTTCTTGTCAAAATACATGAACTTATTAAACAAAGTGGTATAGGGACGGCCCGAATTGGCATAGAGTCTGATTCATTACCCTTTTCTCTTGCTGAATCACTGACTTTTAAATTTCCGGAAATTAAACTTGTTAATATATCCAGGGATTTAGAACATCTTAGATTGATAAAGGATAGCGATGAACTTGATCTTATTCGGGCAGCAACTCATTTATGCGATATTGGTCAGGAAGCAGTGTTAAAATATGCTAAACCCGGAATGACAGAGCTTGAATTATTTACACTGGTTCGGGGCGATATGGATACCGCTACAGGGAAACGTGTTCCCATGATGGCAGATATGGTTTGTGGCTCACGCACAGCAGAAGGAGGCGGAAATCCTTCCGGAAAGAAAATTATATCGGGAGATTTGATACTTTCTGATTTAACCCCTTGTTTGAATGGCTATTGGGGTGATTCGTGCAATACCGTAGTAGTTGAAGAACCAACCAGTGGACAAAGAAAAACATTTTCAGAAGTTAAGAAAGCGCTTGATATTGCAATTAATGCAATACGTCCGGGAGTTAAAGCTATGGAAATAGACCGTTTGATGCGCAGTCATATTGGAAACTTTCCCCATCATGGAGGTCATGGAGTTGGAATAATGTATCACGAAGAACCACGAATTGTTCCATATAATGATATGGAACTTGCATCGAATATGGTTATTGCACTTGAGCCGGCAATCTATAAAAAAGATTACGGGATTCGACTTGAACATATGGTAGTAGTTACGGAATATGGATGCGAAATACTTACAAAATTTCAGCATTGTTTGAAATAATATTTTTACTAAACAGAAAAATCTATACTTAAAGCAATATGAGGGGAGTTTAAAGACGATTCATGAGAACATTGAGGGAATTTACCTTCATGCGAAAAGTTGCTCTAAAAAGCGACCTTTCTAAACTTTAGCTACTCTAGCTGTACGGATCTTCCTTATGGACACCCGAAGTTAAGAACCCTTAGTACTTCAACTCATTTGGGAGTGATACGATAGATAATGAGGTAATTGCCTTAAATGACATTGCGGTACATTTTACTCTTGGTCAGTAAGAACCTACATTCTAAGTACATATTGTATTGATAATCTAAGCTCCATATGCTTATGTATACCTCTGCAACGAATGCTTTCACAGTAATGAAACCGAACGTTACAGCCCCGTACTCAAAGACTGTTTTGATATCGGCTTGCGCCAATGTGGTCAGGACAATCTCTTTTGCCAAGATTTCAGCCATTGCTCAAAGTCATTCATTGCTACCTGAACCGTCCGGCCCTTTTTCAGCACTCTTGATGCCAGTCTGAATCTCTTCCAGCGAAACTACCTGATCTGTTATAGCCCAGTTCCGATCTTTCGGCTCTCTATCAGCTTTTACCTTTGCGGTTTTTGTTCTGTTCATCCTATAATATTTTTAATGAGTGTCAGGAATCATAAATAAAAAAGAATTAAGGGCTAAAGCCCTATTCTTAAGTTCGTTGAATTACCTCGAACTTAAGTCAGATGTAATTTATAATGAGATGATTGTGGACTTTAGTCCATAATATGTATTTTTAAAATCCACATCAAAAATTAGGTTCATCTAAATATTTGTGATTTTATTAATCAAACCCGATATTCAGTTAATGTTTTTTTGCAACTCAGAAATATAAGATCAATTTAAGAAGTTGTCTGTTTAATTTTTTATCAGGCTTTGCAAGATTATTCTATGCCTAGTTTAATCAATGCCAGCACTGGCAATCATTTATGTTATCTTGTATTGGATGTATAAGAAAGGAACTATTATAAAGGTATAGTATTTTGTTCGACTTAATTGTGTAATTACCTGACAACGATGGCATTCATTTTACCAATTCGCGCAATATCCGGATATCTGACTGTAATATAGTTGCCGGCGATGATACTATTTGTTTTACCGGGTTCAGCGATCAGCCCTCTCCAAACGATCCGGTCTGGAAGGTTCCTTCTTTTGGAAATAAAACCGGTTATGCTGAGAATGTCACTGTTACAAATTGTGTGCTATCATCAAGTTCTGCTTGCATCAGGGTGGGTTACGGCAACCAGTGAAACAGGAATATTGATTTATGGTATGGAGAATAGTGTTATTGAAAATATCCCTCTGGAAAGTATTGATGTAAATCCTGCTCCTGTTTCAAAAGGCCTTTCTGCAATCATGTTGCGCGATGGAACAAATGCTGTATTACGAAACTGCAGCACAAATGATGGGTCTGTTCTCTTAAAAAAAGAAATGGTAAAATAGTTTTTCGAGGTGAACTTAAGAATAACCAATTTTAATAACAATAATATTTAAAACTTGAATAGTTAAGTTTTCTTCTTTAAGAATCATCTGTAAAGAGCATTCAAAAATTAGTTGTTCATACTCACATTATTTAAATTATTGATAACTTTTTGCTTATTAAAGGAGACTTTTGTAATTTAATTCTTTGATAGCCAGATATTTATTTATTTATTAGCAGAAGGGAAACGAATATATATGGTTGAAAGTTTCACAAGAGAATAAACAACAAACATAATTCAACCATTTCTCCTGTTCCAGGTAGATACAGATTACTGCAACGGAATATTTTGGAATATGTCCCTTCGAAATTTCCTTCAGGTGTATATACTCTAACCTGGTTAAAGCAGAATTCCTTTCCATTTCTTAGTTCTTTGTAGCAGATGCCTGACATTAATCCTACCTTTATTGTTGCCGCTACGATTTTTATTTCTTTCTAAGCAATATTTAGTTCTTTCTGGTCAAATGTACTAGTATAACCTGATAATGAGCCTTCAGGAGTGACTAGGAAACTAGCACCTTCTAGGGCTGCTTTCCGGCCCTGCTTTTGCCTTGGTCGATGGTTGTCCAAAGGTTATTGGAGTAAGAAGAACAAGTGAAATAGAATAAAGAAAGCTGGAATAAATTAATTGTTTCATAGTACAGGTGTTTAGTACTAATTATAAGTTTTGTCAATTAAATTTACTGCGTTGTAATCTCGACTGTAGCAGCAGGAAGTCCTTCTGACTCAGTAGTCACGAGTATTGAACCTGATTTTGTAAACGGTCTGATAATAGCAAGGCATTTACCGTTAAAGGTTTTACATTCAGGTTTGCGAAAGCTTTGCATGTCGTTCGGTGCAGCGTTTCCTGAAGCCAGTAATTCGCCATCACCTGACACAGTAAATTTAACGAGTACGTTTGCATCAGGAACAAGATTCCCGTCTTTGTCCCTTACTTCAACTGAAACATATACCAGGTCGCTACGGTCAGCATTGATCTGGTTCCTGTCGGGTATTAAGATCAGTGTTGCTGGTTTACCTGCTGTTTTGAATATCCTGGATGCAACTTCTTTTCCATCTATTAAGCCGATCGCTTTTAATTCTCCTGCTTCATATGGTACATCAAACTTTGCAGTAAATCGGGTTTTGTCAGAGATTGGCTTCTGACCAATGATCTTGCCATTTAACTCAAGACGGACTACCTGACATCGCGAATAAACGGATATCTGCAACATATTTCCTTCCTCTCCGGGCCAGGTCCAGCTCTGATACTCATCGGGCCATCCCCAGCGAGATATACCTTCTTTTTTACCTGAGGGAATGGGAGCGTGTACAGCCATCTCCAGTTTACTCCTGTTCCATACTACATCTCTGAAATAGGACTGAGCTTTTTTCTGACCGGTGATATCGATATCTCCGCACCACGCGTTATACCAGGAGGGCCACGGCATACTGAACGCGGCATCTTTTTTGTCGTAATACGTATGCCCGATCCCAGACTCTCCAAGATAATCCATTCCTGTCCATACAAAATCGCCTATTACCCATAGATCTTTTTCCACCTGCTGCCAGTTTTCAAATGCTTCCATTGGAAAAGACTCAGTGCCTGCCATAATTCGTTCGGGGAATTTTTTATGATCGTTTATGTATTCTCTCCACTGGTAATTATAACCGGCAACGTCAAGGCTGGTAAAAGCCGCTTCAGAAGCCGACCAATCCATTTCCGGATGTTCCCAGAAGAGACAAACTGCTGCTGTGATGGGTCTTGTGTTGTCAAGCTCTTTAACCACTTTAACCAGCTGGTGTGCTATGCGTTGACCCGACGTGTCGGCCCTTTCATAGATCTCATTGCCGATGCTCCATATAATTACACTCGGGTGGTTACGGTCGCGCAGTATCATGGATTGAAGATCACTTTTCCAGTTTCGCCTGAAATAATTACTGTAGTCCTGTGGATTTTTCGGATGTTCCCACATATCTAAGGCTTCATCTATTACCATCATGCCAAGTCGGTCACATGCATCGAGGAATTGCTTTGACGGAGGATTATGGCTGGTACGGATGGCATTGAACCCATTGGCTTTCAATAATTCAACCCGGCGTTCTTCTGCACGGTCGTATGTCGCAGAACCCAGGAGACCATTGTCGTGATGAATGCATCCTCCTTTAA
The DNA here is from genome assembly GCA_003141525.1 of Bacteroidales bacterium. Taxonomy (GTDB): domain Bacteria; phylum Bacteroidota; class Bacteroidia; order Bacteroidales; family VadinHA17; genus LD21. Next base: position 23,150 of record PLML01000159.1, on the reverse strand, counting down.
GTAAAACAGGACTACCATTAAGCAAAAAGCCTTTATCTGCACTGAAGCTCAGTGTTCTAACTCCAAATGTTACCGAATAACTATCAATTACCTTTCCTTTCAGTACCACTTCTGATATTGCACTGTAAAGATGAGGATCATTGATGGACCATAGAGATGGTTGAGAAATTTTCAGCGTCTGCTCTACCGAAAGTGCTCCGTTTGATCCGATCTTTATAGGTACCTCATTCTTATCAATTACCCGGGCATCTGAATCACTGATAAAAGTAACCAGAGTGGCCTCTTTGTTTTCAGGACCGCTGTTTTTCAGCTGTATTGAAATATGAACATTTGCTAAATCCTTTGAAGTTAAATCTGTAGTAACAAAAAGACCGTTTTCGGCCACTCTCAAAGGGTTGGTAACTGTAAGCCAGACATGACGGTAGATCCCTGATCCGCTGTACCAGCGACTGTTTTTCCCCGGGTTATTTACCTCAACAGCAATTAAATTATCCTTTCCCGGGAAAAGGTAATCTGTAATATCATATGAAAATGGAGTATAACCGTATAAATGATCACCTGCCTTTTTACCGTTTACCCACACGCTGGCAATCATATAAACACCATCGAAGCAAAGGGTAACCTGTTTCTTACTATAGGTATTATCGGCCATGAAATGTTTTCTGTACCATGCAGTACCTCCCTTAACGTAACCTGTGGCTAGGCCTCCTTCGCTGGTTCTGGTAAAAGGACCGATATGATCTTCATTATCGTTATCAGCAAAATTCTCAATGCTCCAGTCATGAGGAAGATCAATGCTTCGCCAGCAAGAGTCATCAAAGGCGGGATTTTCTGCTCCTGCCACACTGTCGCGTAGAAATTTCCAATCGCCGTCTATTGGAAGATTGCGCTTCAATACGGTTTCATTTTTTATATTATCAGATGAACACGAAAAAAATATTATGCTTACAAAGAAGGAGAGTGGAAGAAAAAATTTCTTCATCATTATGGGATTTATGAATAATTATTAAATATTAGTAAGCTTCGTAAGATACAGTATTTTGTAAAGTGTTAAAATTTTAAGTGGATTCAAAAATGTTAACCTTAGTTCGAGATAAGAGAGTTGTTTAATTAATTGATTTTTAATAGATTTATCTTAATATGTCAATAACTACTTTATTTACAATATAATATAAAAAAGGATTCTTTTCAAATTTGTAGTTGACAACAAACAAAAACAGAAAGAATAAATAAATAATCTTGAAAGTAAACTTATATTTTTTTTGTAATAATGAACCCTTTTTTCAATTATATTAGCAAAAATAACGTGAACAAAAGTTTTCTGATAACAACTTTGGAAACAATTTGACAAATAAAAAATGAAGAAGTGCCTATTATTTTTTTTTATTCAATTTATTGTATTGAATATATATTGTCAGGAAATAAGAGATGCAAAAATTTCGATTGATCTAAATCAGGAAAGCGAAAAGATTTCCCCATTAGTCTATGGTCAATTCATTGAATTTCTGGGGCGTTGTATCGATGGTGGAATTTATGATGAGAATTCGACTTTATCCAATGAGCAAGGTTTTAGAAAAGATGTACTTAGGAGTGTTCAGGAATTAAAAACCCCACTACTTCGATTTCCTGGCGGAACAGTAGTAAAAATATACCATTGGAAAGATGGTATTGGGAAAAAAACTGATCGTCCCAAACGTAAAAACCTGATATGGGGTGGAATTATGGATAATCATTTTGGTACAGCTGAATTTGTACAATATTGTCGTGAAATTGGCGCCGAACCTTTTTTGGTTGTAAATATGTCAACAGATTCGCCAAACGATGCTTCAGATTGGGTGGAGTATTGCAACGGAACCGGGGATACGTATTGGTCAAACTTGAGGCGTTCGCACGGTTACATAGAACCCTTCAACGTAAAATATTGGGGAATTGGAAATGAAGAATATGCCAAACCAGATGCCGGAAAGGATCAAAATGTAAATAAATATATTGAAGATAGCTGGCAGATCATAAAGCTAATGAAACTTCAGGATCCTGGCATTAAGATAACATTGGTTGGAAATTGTGATGATTTAGCATGGAGTCGGGAGGTAGTTTCGCAAATGCATCAGGTTTGTGATTTCCTTTCGGTACATTTTTATTCAATGCCTGGGGATTCAAAATATACAACACTCCTACAGAGTGTTGAGCAATTTAATATAAGGCTCGATTCTATGAAAGCTATCATAAATAAAGTTCCATCGAAGGTTAAAGATTTTCCCTTCTTTTATAGATTTCCTCCACGCAGTGAACCTTTAAAAATTGCCATTGATGAATGGGGTATTTGGGACATTAAATCGGGGAAGGGCACGGGAACCTATAATTTGGAATATCCTTATAACTGGTCGCACGCACTGGCTGTTGGTAAATTCCTGAATTTGTTTCAAAGAAATGCCGATATTATTGGTTTGGCTACATGGGCTCAAACAGTAAATGTTTTGGCACCTATTATCTCTACTGAAGCTGGTTCTTTCCGTCAAACAGTTTACACTCCGCTTCAAGCTTACAGACAATACAGTCAAAAAAACAATTTACCAATTGTAGTTAATTCACCCGAAATAGAAAATAAACTGAAAATAATTGATGCTACAGCAAGCATTTCTGACGATAAAAAAGAAATTGTAATTGCCGTTTTAAATCTTTCTGAAAATAAACATGTAAAAACAACCATCAATTTTATTAATTTGAAAAATATTAGGAAATTTAAATTAGAAAACCAAATAATTTATAGCGCACCATCACTAGATGCAACTAATACATTCAAAAAAGACATCGTAAAAGAAACGCAAATTAAAAGTGAAATAAATTCCAAAAAAGAATTTGAATTAACCTTTCAACCTGCTTCTATAAATTTTTTAATTTTTAAAATGTCTGATGAGTAATATAAACTGGTTACAACACGCGTTATAAAATATTGTGGTTTAAGTGGTTTGCCAAGTTAATCACTCGCTGGCATGATTCTTAACGGATGATAGGTTCAAAACTCTGAAATTCTCAGCGTTTCATACCGCCTCCGTTATGGGCATTGGACGAAAGAAGATCAAAAAAAAGTAATTAGCAAATATAAAATAAAGAATCAAATACATGAAAAAGGATATCGCAACAAACCATTTACAAAAGAAGAAAAAGCAAGCAATCACAAAAAATCAAATTGTTCCGCTACGAGCAAGTTGTTAACTTGAATATCTTATAAATTTAAATAACTGATAGATAGCAAAATAAAAATTGCTAAAAAAGTAAATTTTCAGATTCGTTAATTAAAAAAATATAGTAAATTGACTTCGATTTTAAAAAAAATCGGTTAACTGGTTCTGCTATTTTTCTTGAATCAATAGTTTAAAAATGAATTTCTGGACCCCCTATGAAAAAAATTATGAAAGCCCTGACATTTTGCATTTTCTTTTTCGCTACAATGAATTCAGCATTCAGTGGAAATGATGAGTTGGTAAAAACGTGGAAATATACGGACGGAAATTATCAGTTTGAATGGAATTTAGCAACTGATAAAGCACAGATGTCTCAGATAAATCCACCCAAGACCATCTGGAAGGGAAGTTTGTTGCCTGCTTTCTGGCTTCAGAATTCAAACATGCAAAAAAAGTATATAAAGGCTGTGGTATTAAACGAGACGACAGAAGGGAATCTGACGAAATTAAAACTTCAGTTTGGCGATTATGGAACAGGCAGCATGTCGGTAAGAAAAGAAAGCTGGGGTATTTCGATAACAGATTTTCGGATAAGCTGGAACGATAAGATTCCACAGATCATTGATTTGTATTTTGGAACATCGGCATGTCCTAAAGGCAGGCAAAGTTTGATGGACGACACGAATCCGCCGTTTTCATCCGATTGGGAAGCTTTTGGCTTTTGCATTCCGGGTGCCAAGGAAGGAACGGTTCAAAGCTTCTTCCGCTTTTGGGATTTTGGGCAAGCCAACGTTGCTCTGGGCAGTTTTGGTCTATCCATGGGAAGCCCCTACGGGGCTGCTTTCCCCCGGCCAATATTGTCAGTGGCGATGGGTGACGATAATGGGTGGATGATTATCGGTGCAGGAAATATTCCCAATGCTCCAATGACTTTGAAGATGCGCTCGTTTCTTGGCTGCATCGATTTTTTGTACCGCGAAGATTTGTGGGGAGCGGGAACTAATGATAGAATCTGGAAAAATCCCCTGCGCATTGTTTTTGGAAAAAATGCATGGTTGGCTTACCACCAGTATTTCAATTCTTTTCCCAAAAAGGAAACACTTTCTTCCATTCACCAAAAGGCAATCTGGAATACATGGGGTAACTGGCGCCATCAAGAATATCCCATTCGACCGATAGGAGATTTCGCCAAAAGAACCGGGGCCGAAATCTTTGTAATTGATGATCCATGGGAGGCTTCGCAAGGAGTTGGGACACCTGATACGGTGAAATTTCCCAATATTCAGGATGATATGAAATACCTCCATCAGCAAAAAATGTCAAATGGTATTTGGGAATGTGTCGGGTGGATTGTTGATACAATGACCTGTGGATTGACAAGAGCTGATCTTATCTGCGATAAAAATGGTAATCCCTGTATTGGAAGCTGGACTTTCAGTCCTTTCAACTCTGGTAATTTCTGTATCGACATTAGTTCACAGCGCTCCAGAGACTTTCTGGTCGAACGAACAATCCGGACCATGAAGATGATGAAGCCCAAATTGATCAAACTTGATTTTGGATACGGCATGCCTAACCCGAACCTGGGTGTTCCTCGAAATCCTGAATTTAGGGGCGAAAAATATTCTTTCGAATTGATGAAACTTATTTCAGATGCGGCAAAAAGTGTCGATCCCGATGTAACCATTATGTATTACGGCATAAACCCGCTGTATCTGACACTGTTCGATATGGTTTCACTGGATGATCAGGGCGATTTGTGGTATGATGTAAAAGACGGTCACGACCAGTGGAGTATATGGGCCTCATTGTTGTCTGACAAACAGGTTGCAATAAGTGGTTCATCTTCTTATGACTGGAATGCCGACGACGAAGTTATCCTGAATACATTCATATTAGGTTCTCCGGGAGCTGTGCTTGGGACCCATATGGATGATGGTTCTGAAGTTCCTGAAAAATTCATAAACAGAAGGTATGCTGTGAATAAATGGTATCGGAAAAGTATTGAATGGCAACCTGTTTGGCTCAACAGCCAACTTGGGAATATGCAATCACCTCCCAGGTTAAATTGTTGGGGGCGTACCGAAAATATTGATGGCAAAGATCAAATAACTGCCATTGTATTAAAAGGGAAAAAGGATAACACTCTGAAAGAACTTGATGCATTTGAATGGGAGGGAAGATGGGCAGTTGTTTCTCAGACCAGTAATGGAATTTTTGAAGCCAGGCAGTTGGCTTTAATTCCATTTGATGCAGGTTTCATCAGTATCAAACTACCATCAGCACCTGAAAAGATTGAAAAAGTGAACAACCAGGAGTTGGTTCTTACAAGGAAATGGGACTGGAAAAACGGGATACTGACTATCCGAATCGATGAAAAGGAACTCAATCAAACGGCAGGTTTTATCATTTTTATGTAGGTAAAATCAGTGCTGTCCAGGATTAAAAATATCTATGATCATATTAAAATTTTAAGTATTGAATCTCCTTCGAAAAGCCGGAGCGATATATTTAATTAATTACGGTATTGAGCCATGAATATTTTGTAATGTTATTGCTTTAAATTAGACATTAATTATCTTTAATTGGTTGTGTAATTTATTATTTGTATTTTTCATCATGAAAGTGATGTTTTTTTTGTTAATATTTATTTAACACCCTGATGATAAATAATTTACATCACTTTTATTGTTTTACATTGTTTTTTTAAATGTTAAATTAAAATTTCATGACACATAAATTAAAAACACAATCTGACATGAGTTATTTTAGTCGCGATGAGAATAATAAAATCAGTTTTTAGAGATGTCCTTAATTCAAAAGGGATACTTAGCGTACTTTTTTTGCCTGATGGCAGATTCATTGTTTTGCCCAGAACATTGGACTGGTTGACATAAGGAGTAATGACCAGCTTATTACTGTTGGGGCCCGTCTGCTGATGTTCCTGGTTTTAAGTCGGGAACCATACAAATTGCCCTTGATGCACTTCGGACACGAGGAGGAGGAGTTGTCAGACTAAACCGCGGCATTTACAATGTAATCGGCCCGGTCCGGCATCAAAAAATTGAGTGACTGTTTAAATTTCGTTCATTAATATTCTATAGTATTGATTGGGAGTAACAAAATTTTAAAAAAACGTTGGTCATTGTATCTTGTATTTATTTAAAAAACTAAAATGATGAAAGCTACTTATTTTATAAAATATTCATTAGCCATATTGCTTATTTTCAATGGAGAAATAGGTAAGTGTGTCCAAAATTATCCATTCTTCAATGTAAAAAAAAATGATGCCATTGGAGATAGTATGGCCTCATATAGCCAGATGAATAGATCATTTTCTGATAATACTTTCATCTTAAAAAATATCTACCCAGGAATGAAGGGCCTTATTAAACGTACCGTTCCTGCATGGACCGATAAATTTATAATTGACTCCATTGCCAAGGAAAATGATAAAGATGTTTTTGAAATAGAATCGGAAAATAACAAGATTGTTTTAAGAGGATCTTCAATAACTGCCTGTTCTTATGCATTCAACTGGTATCTAAAATATTATTGTTTTGTAGATATATCTCAGGCTGGGAAACCTGCCAGTTTACCTTTATCCTTGCCTGAAGTGAAAGAAAAAATACACAGGGTTTCTCCTTTTCAATACCGTTATTATTTTAATTATTGTACATTTAATTATACCATGGCCTTTTGGAGTTGGGAACAATGGCAAAAAGAACTCGACTGGATGGCTCTCAATGGCGTTAATCTCGCTTTATCGACGGTAGGTACCGAAGCTGTCTGGCAAAATACCCTTCGACGTTTTAATTTCAGTGAAAGTGAGATATTCGACTTTATACCTGGTCCCGCTTTTCAGGCCTGGTGGCTTATGGGTAACCTGGAAGGATATGATGGACCCGTAACCCAAAAGTACATCGACAAAAGAGTTGAACTTCAAAAGAAAATATTGGCCCGTATGAACGAACTTGGCATTCAACCATTGTTTCAGGGTTTTTATGGTATCGTGCCGAACAAGTTAAAACAAAAATATCCAAATGCAGTAATCTACAGTACAGGCGATTGGCATAGTTTCAGACGACCTGACATTCTGAATCCGCTTGACCTACTTTTCGATAATATGGCAGGAGTCTATTATGATGAATATAAAAAACTTTTCGGTAGAGCTGATTTTTATGGTGGAGATCCGTTTCATGAAGGGGGTAGCACAAATGGTATTGATGTAACTAAAAGTGCAGCAAAAATACAAACCGCCATGCAAAAAGCTTGCCCGGGTTCCACCTGGGTATTGATGGCTTGGCAAGAGAATCCAAGTGAAAGGTTACTCGCTGGTGTAAACAAAAACCAAACCCTAATTCTAAACCTTGGAAACAATTCCGTATGGGCAAAAACCAAAGAGCTAAGCGATTTTAATTCCATTTATTGTGATGTAAATAATTATGGTGCCAATACAGTACCTTATGGTAATATTGAAGGAGTTACTGTCGATCTTTATAATAAGTTAAATGGGCCATACAAGAACAACCTGAAAGGTATTGGCCTTATGCCCGAAGGCAATCGCCTTGATCCGCTTACATTCGACTATTTTTTTGAACTTGCCTGGCACCAACAACCTCCGGACCTGAAAAAGTGGATCACAAATTATCCGGCTATACGATATGGCAAACCAAATGAAACAGCTTCTGAAGCCTGGCAGGTTTTTATAAACACCATTTATAAATCTGATGGTTGTTCTCAGCCTGTCTTTTGTGCCAGGCCATCATTAACTGTAGATAGGGTCGTGACTTGGGGAACCACAAAAATGTTTTATAAGGCTTCAGATTTACTGAAAGGTTGCCAGTTGCTATTTAAATGTGCCAATGATTTTAAAAATATTGACACTTATCTTTACGATTTAGTTGACTTCACTCATCTATCAGTGTCTCATGCTGGTCTAATAACTTACAATACTATGGTTAAGGCTTATCATCAAAGAGACTTAAAATCATTCATACAAATCAGTGATCAATTCATTAAATTGATGAATTTACAAAACCGGTTAATGGCTTGCCGCAGTGAATTTTCGCTGGCATCGTGGGTTGATGATGCGCGGAAACAGGCTTCTACACCGGAAGAACAAAAGCTTTTTGTCAGGAACGCGCTCGACTTGATTACCTTGTGGGGAGACGAATCCAAAGAAAGCTTGACACATGATTACTCGTACCGCGAGTGGACCGGAATGATGGATGGATTTTACCTTCCCCGTTGGCAAATGTTTATTACCTATCTTGAAAATGATCTTCAGGGCAAACAACCCAACCCAGTTGATTTTTATAATTGGGAGAAAAACTGGATAAACACTGCCAATATTAGATCAGAAAACACAAATAATTCAGTAATAGAAACTGTAAAGGAGACATTAGAAATGATAGCGCCTATTATTCAGGAATCAGCCAACGACTTTCAAATATCGAATTAAGATGATGTGTCTCAAAAAAGTAGTGTCCAAAATACAAACTGGCAGTTGACAAAAACGGCTGAACACATGGACACAAACGCTATATTATTGAACCAGTTTAAGATACAACTGAATAAATTTTCAGGGACCATTTAAAAAGTTTTAGAAAAGTATAGTAAAAGACATAACCTATGGGTTACAGGCATCAATAGATAAAAAATTATCGATATCAGCAGGAAAGTAAAGAAAATACTGGAGAAAAAGTCACATGAACAATTAACAGGCAAGGTGATGATAAAAAATTATGAATAAAAACATTTTAATAATTAGTCTTGGGTTGGCTTTGCAGACTGCAGTATATAGCCAAAATCCGAAACAACCGGTTGATTACGTAAATGTATTCGCAGGAACTTCTAATTCGCGTTGGATGTTATTTCCCGGCCCTACAATGCCTTTTGGTATGGTTAAGCTCAGTCCTGATAATCAAAATACTGTTTGGAACGGAGGTTATGAATATACTGTTAGTAGTATTTCAGGCTTTAGCCATTTACATGCTATGAGCCTTAGCGGAGTAAGTTTAATGCCTGTTACAGGGAAACTTGATTATTACCCGGATTATTTGAAAGTTAATCCCGGAGAGCCTGATGGCCCATTTGGAGGTATGTGGACTGCAGGTTTCCGTTCGCGCTTCAATAAAGATACTGAAAAGTCATCCCCCGGCTATTATTCAGTTAAATTATTGGATTATAATATTATAGCTGAATTAACTACAACCAACCGTTGCGGAATGCTTCAATTTACATACCCTGAATCGCAGGATGCCCACATTATTTTTAACTATGGATTTTTCCCGGAAGAACATTGTGAGATTAAAGAAGCGTATGCAAAGAAAATAAGCGACACGGAAATAGAAGGATATATCAAACAATCAAATTCTTATATCAATGATTTTACAGTATATTATGTGATACAGCTTAATAAACCTCTTGAAACCATTGACGGATGGACTACTGATAATAAAGAAACTGGTTCACTCTATGGAATAGACTGGAGAAGGCCACGCAAGTTGCAAACCAATGTTAATGAGTTTAAAGAAAAAGGTAGCTGTGGTATTATAATGAATTTTAAAACTTCAAAAAATGAGAAGGTAATTGTAAGAACAGGTATCTCTTTCGTTAGTTTAGAAAACGCGCATCAAAATCTTAAATCCGAAATGGAGCCTTTCGGATGGGATTTTAAAGCAGTAGTTGCTAATGAGCGAAAAACATGGAACGACTTGCTGGGCAATATTGAAATTACTGATAACAATGAAAACAATAAAGAGAAATTTTATACTTATTTGTATCGTTCTTACACGGCTAAAAGTATATTTAGTGATGTTAATGGCCAGTATATTGATATGTGCGGAAAAGTTCAGAAACTGCCTGAAAATGCAGATGCTGTTTATAGCGCGGATGGTTTCTGGGGAGGTCAATGGGACTTGGCTCCATTATGGACTTTAGTTACACCTAAGTATGCTAGTTCGTGGGTAAATGCATTCCTAGAATTATCCGATAAAGGCGGCTGGATACCAGAAGCCCCTACAGGTTTAAAATATGCGCCAATAATGGATGCTCAACATCATAATTCACTCATTATTAGTTGTTACCAGAAAGGTATCAGGACTTTTGACGTTGAAAAAGCATTCAAGGCAATTAAACATGATCTGACCACTCCTGGCATAGAATATCCCTGCGGAGGATATGCTGGAAACCGACATATGAAAGCATATATGGAATATGGATATATTCCTGATGAATCAGGTCCTGTTTCCAGTACTATGGAATATGCTTATGATGATTGGACTTTAGGACAGTTCGCGTTGGCGTTGAATAAAAAAGCTGATTATATGTACTTTAATAAACGATCGCAAAATTATCGTAATGTTTTTGATCCTGTAACAGGATATATTAGGCGAAAACATAAAGACGGCAGTTGGGTTGAACCTTTCAAACCCTTTGCTTTTGGTTCCCAAGGATGGGGAGGTGCGGGATATATGGAAGGAAATGCCTGGATATATACTTTCTTTGTTCCCCAAGATGTTCCGGGATTAATAAACTTATTGGGAGGAAAGGATAAATTTAATGATAGGTTAGAAGAGGGTTTTGAGAAAGGATATGTTGATTTGACTAACGAACCTAATCTGCAAGCGCCTTTCCTTTTTAATTATTCCGAAAAGCCCTGGTTGACACAAAAATACACGCGCTGGGTCATGGATAGCCTTTACAATACTTCTCCTTACACGGGTTGGATAGGCGAAGAAGATGAAGGCCAGTTAAGTTCTTATTTTGTTATGATGGCCATGGGGTTGTTTGAAATGGATGGGGGATGCTCTGTAAAACCTTATTACGACATAAGCAGTCCACTATTTGACAAAATCGTTATTCATCTTGATCCCAAATATTATCCGGGAAAATACTTTACTATAAAAACGGTTAATAACTCTGAAAAAAACATCTATATCCAAACGGCAAAACTTAACGGAACTGCTTTAACTATGCCAATTTTATATCATAGTGACATCGTTAAAGGTGGAGAACTTATTATTGAACTGGGCCCGGAGCCAAACAAGAAATGGGGTGTAAAAAATAAAACATATTGATTGCAGCAAAACAGGTTAATAGTATTCATAAATATAAAAATGGAAAGAGTATTTTTATTATTGATTTTGAGCACAATTCCGTCAATTTTAAGTGCACAGGATACAATTTCGTTGAAATGGGAGTTAGGCTACTCCAAAAATAAGAATACTTCTCCACGGAAATTTATACCGGCTACAGTACCAGGTGCTGTGCAGTTAGACATTGCAAAAGCCGAAAAATACGGACAGTATTACTATGGTGAAAATTGGAAAGATTACCTGTGGATGGAAGACCAGTATTACACCTACCACACTACCTTTAAAAAACCGGATATAAAACCCGGCGAAAGCCTTTATTTCATTTCGAAAGGAATTGATTATCAATTTGAAATTTACCTGAACAACGAGAAACTTTTTTATCAGGAAGGGATGTTTACCTGGGTTAAACTAGATCTAACAGGTAAGCTAAAAAAGACAAATGAGATCAGAATTGTGGTTTACCCAGTTCCCAAGAAATATCCTTTCCCCGCCAACAGAGGACAGGCAGCGGATGTCGTAAAACCGGCCGTAAGTTATGGGTGGGACTTTCATCCTCGTTTGGTACCGCTGGGAATATGGGACGAAACTTTTCTCAAAATAGAGCAATCATCAAATATAGAGGGCGTTTGGGTAAATTATGAGCTAAACCAAAAATTAGACAGCGCCAGATTAACTATTGACGCTAAGGGTGCAAATCTTGATGGGAATCAATATACATGGAAGCTCCTTGATGAAGATAACAAGGAAATACTAAACTCTTCAGGCAAAATAATTTCCCCTGAGGTTGAATTTAATTCTGAACTTGTCAAGCCAAATTTATGGTGGCCTAACGATCAAGGTACCCCGTACCTGTATTCTTCTGTTTTTGAACTGAAAGATAATTCAGGAAATACAATGCAGACCGTTATCCAGAAGGTAGGATTCAGGAGGGTAAAATTAGTTATGAACAGCGGATCCTGGGATGAGCCTCAGGGCTATCCGAGATCGCGAAGCAATCCCCCTGCCCAGTTCGAGATCAATGGCCGGAGAATTTTTGCAAAAGGCAGCAATTGGGTACCCCCTGAAATTTTTCCGGGTACAATAACCAGAGATCGTTATAACGAGCTCCTTGACCTTGCCGTGGAAGCCAATTTTAATATTCTCAGGGTTTGGGGTGGAGGAATTGTCAATAAGGAGTCCTTTTACGAATTATGCGATGAAAAAGGGATTCTCATCTGGCAGGAATTCCCGCTGGCTTGCAATAAATATCCTGATGATCCGCTCTACCTGAAAATACTTGGACAGGAAGCAAGATCTATCTTGTTACGGTTAAAAAAACATCCTTCTCTGGCTTTATGGTGCGGTGGAAATGAGTTGTTCAATAACTGGTCAGGTATGGATGACCAGTCATTGCCTTTGCGTTTGTTGAACAGTCTTACCTTACAGCTCGACCCTTCCACACCTTTTATTCCAACATCACCCTTATCAGGGATGGCTCATGGAGATTATGTATTTCGGGATACTTACGATCAGGAAGAAGTTTTCCAGCGGATGGAGGGATCTCATTACACAGCTTATACTGAATTTGGAGTTTCTTCCCCTTCTTCGATTAATGTTTTGAAAAAAATTATTCCAGCGGATGAACTTTGGCCACCTAAACTGGGCACCTCATGGGAAAGCCATCATGCTTTCAAAGCATGGATAGGTAATACCTGGCTTATGGTGGATATGTTGACCGATTATTTCGGCTCGGCAAAAACCCTTGATGAATTAGTGGATGAAGGACAGTGGGTACAGAGCGAAGGTTTAAAAGCCATTTATGAAGAGGCCCGCAGACAAAAACCTCACTGCGCAATGGCTTTGAATTGGTGCTTCGATGAGCCCTGGTATACTGCTGCGAACAATAGCGTTATCAATTACCCTGCTTCACCTAAACCCGGGTTTTATGCTGTTCGTGACGCTTGCCGTCCATTTTGTGCAAGCGCTGCTATTAAAAAATTTAAATGGAACGAAGGAGAAGAATTTTCTGTCAGGATATGGTTACTGAACGATTTATATTATCAGGCCCCAAGTGGAAAGGTTATAGTAAAACTTATAGCCGGAAACGATTCTACTGAATTGCTGAGATGGGAATATTCAGCCCTGCCTGTCAATGCAAATCTTGCCGGCCCGACCACAATCCCTATCAGGTTACCTGAATGGAATATGGATCGGTTCAAACTGGTTGTTGAAATGGTAGGTAAGCCAGAATATAGTTCTGAATATACGCTTTTATATGAGAGACGGCTTCAGGAAGAAAATAAAACTAAGGTAATGAATAAATAAGTATCCCCCGGTCAAAATACATTTAACATGAAAAAAATTATTGGAGTTTTTATTTTCATTTTTTTGATTCTGCCTTCTTTTGCGCAACGTACAGTTATTTCATTAAATGGTTCGTGGGAGGTTGAAGAAAGTATCAAACCCGATGTCTTGCCCCAAAAATACACTCATACGGGACTCGTTCCAGGACTTACGAATCTTTCAAAGCCGTATTTTCCCAATGTGGATAAATTCACCACCTTAGCCGTACTCAAACATCCCATTGTTGGCATACACAATGATCCATCCTTAGATACTATCAAAATAGGATTGGTTGGCCAAAAACGTAATTTTTTCTGGTACAGGAAACAGCTTATTCTAAAAGAAAAAAAAGAAGTAGTTGTACTAAAAATAAATAAGGCACAATTTGGCACGGCGGTATGGGTTAACGGGAAAAAAGCCGGCGAACATTATGGCTGTTTTACCGCAGGATATTTTGATATTACTAAATATGTAAAGCAGCCGGGGAAAAATGAGATTGTTGTGCGCATAGGAGCTCATCCCAAAGCTTTGCCTGTATGGGTGCCATTCGGTACAGATATGGAAAAACGAAAATGGACTCCAGGTATTTACGATGATGTTTCAGTTATTATATGTGAAAATCCTTATATCGAAACATTGCAGGTTGCCCCCAATATTAATGACTCGACGGTAATAATACAGACAAAAGTAATTAATTATAAAGAAGACGGTAAGGTTACCCTGACCTATAAAATAACAGAATGGAAAAGCGGAAACGAAGTTGCTTCCGGAACAACAACGATTGATGTTAAAAAGGACGAACCGCAAATTATAAACTATGCTATTAAGGTTCCCAACGAGCATCTTTGGTGTATAGATGATCCCTTTCTTTATACTGTGAATGTTTCGACCAGCGGCGATAACTACATGAGCCGGTTTGGGATGCGTGAATTTTATTTTGATACCAGAACCAAGTGTGCATACCTGAATAATAAAATAATTTTCCTCAGGGGATCGAATATTTGCCTGCACCGGTTTTTTGAAGATAGCCTTTGTCAGGACAATCCCTGGAACGAAAAATGGGTAAGGCGGTTGCTTCACGATATTCCGAAAGAAATGCACTGGAATAGTTTCAGGTTTACCATTGGGCCTGTGCCCGATAAGTGGCTCGATATTGCTGACGAAACAGGGTTGCTTATTCAAAACGAATTTTTTATATGGACTGTTGATGAATACAAATATTGGAAAGTTTCAGAATTAGAAAATCAGGTAGGGGAATGGATACACGACAACTGGAACCATCCTTCTGTAGTTATATGGGATATGCAAAATGAAACCAGGTGGGATAAACTTGAAGCGATCATTAATAAAATGCGCCCATTAGATCTTTCCAACCGCCCGTGGGAAAATGGCTGGAGTCGGCCTGCCGCTGAAAACGATCCTGAGGAGGACCATAATTACCTTAGCTACGACAATAAAAAAGCCGGAGAATTCTCAATATATCAAATGCCTGTTTATGTCCACAATTCAGGAGGGAAAGGTAATTACTGTTTCCATCCCTCGGCCCATGCTACTATTTTAAACGAGTACGCGTGGCTCTGGCTCCATCGGGACGGATCACCAACGGTTTTAACTAAAGAGACCTATGAACATTTAGCACCCGGCTATACAAACCAGCAAAGACAAGATTTATATGGTTCCCTGCTTGCTGGTGAAACCGAGTATTTCCGTGCTTATCGAAATTATGCTGGTGTTATGTTTTTTACATATTTAACCAGTGATTACCCGAAAGCGTTTACCTGCGACCTGTTCCAGGACATACCCAAGCTGAAACTCAACCCAATTTACGAAAATTATATCAAGGAAGCATTTAAACCACTAGGGGTTTACCTCGACTTTTGGATGGCCGATATTAAAGTACCTGGCGATACAATCGGACGGTTCCCGATCATGCTTACCAACGATGAGTATCGGCCAATAAGCGGGAAGTTAGAACTCAGGATAGAGAAATTTAATGGCGAGGTCGTCGAACAGGCTTCAAAACCTTTTGCAATTTCAGAACTCATGTCCGATACCTATTTGATCGATTGCAAATTTCCTGTAGAACCAGGAGAGTACGTTATAAAAGCAACAACTTATGCTGAAAATTATGAACTAAAATCAACAACCAGTAAGCGGAAATTGAGAATAAGAAAAGAATAAAATTATGAAACAAATGACTAAAAAGTTGGGTTTTCTTGCAGTACTCATTATTGCTCAGGTATGCTTAACTGCATTACCCTTATCAGCAACCATTACATTGGATACTAAAAACAATACTCGATCTGTATCAGATACGGCCAAAGTCACTGCTCAAACAAGCGGTAGTGTAAAACCTGAGATGTTTCAGGATTTTATTCCTGGCTGGAGTAACAATACTTCACAGGACGGTCTTTGGACAATTAACGGGATATGGGTTGGAACAGGTCGTGATACACTTGATCCGGCAAACATTACTTTCACAGATACATACAGTGGGGAAAGCAGCACTGGGTTCGTGTACCTTAAAACGAAGGCCAACTCAATGCTTGGTTCTGAAATACAGACACGAAAGTCATGTCCATGCTATGGTTATGGCTATTACGAGGTAAGGATGAAAGTTACCAAAGTTGGGGATCCTGTAAACAAAAGAGGTGTTTGTGCTTCTTTCTTCTGGAAGAGACAAAATTATGGCAGTGCAGAATGGGACTTTGAGTTCCTGACTGACGGTTTGTGGATTACTTCTCAGGACAGCGGACAAGTGACAATGAATTATCATCTGGATGATGAAAGAAGTGCAGTTCATTATCAAAATCTTCCCTTTAATCCCTCCACAGGATTCCATCGCTATGGATTCCTATGGCAGCCAAATCGTCTTGACTGGACTGTTGATGGACAAATTGTTTATTGTTTTATTGACCCAGGTGTAGCTAGTAATCCGGGCTACATCATGATCAATAGTTGGACAGGAAATGTCAACTGGGGTGGTAATCCTCCCAGGCAGGATGCAGTTACGGTTTACGACTGGATAAAGTACTATCCGAATGTTACTTCAATACCTGATGGTGTTACTGAATGATCCCTTAAAAGTGTTACTTAGGATGAAGCAATCGGAATCATTTGCACAAGTGCAACGACTTAAAAACTAGTTTTTTGATAACGGATAAAATTGCTATATTACTTTAACTGACCAACATAGAGAAATCATTTATCAATGTTGCTCTAAGATTTTTTGAAAATCATTGGCTATAATTAGATATCCTAATAAAAATTAAATCAAATGTTTAAAATTGGTCTATTTGGAATTGGTCTTGAAACATATTGGCATCAGTATAATGGCCTTTATGAACGATTATGTGGTTATCAAACACAAATCAATGAAAAAATGTCATCGTTCGGTTGCGAAATAATCGATGCCGGCCTAGTTGACAATCCTCTGAAAGCAAGGGAAGTTGCTGAGAAATTAAAAAAAGAAGACGTGTCTTTAATTTTTCTTTATGTTTCGACCTATGCCTTATCATCAACAGTTTTACCGGTAGTTCAGCATACCAAAGTTCCAGTAATAGTTCTGAACCTGCAACCTTCAAAAGCAATTGATTATACATGGTTTAATTCATTAAATGACCGCACGGCCATGACAGGCGAATGGCTTGCCAACTGCCAGGCTTGTTCTGTGCCGGAGATTGCCAACGTGTTTAACCGTTCTCAGATACAATTTTTTCAAATTAGCGGCTATTTGGATGATCCATTGGCTTGGAAAGAAATTTCAGAATGGATAGCGGCCTCAAGGGTGAAAGATATAATGCGTATCAACCGAATGGGGTTTTTGGGACATTTTTACTGCGGAATGTTAGATGTGTATTCAGATTTTACACAGCAATCCATTTTCTTCGGGAATCATATTCAAATGTTGGAAATGTGCGAATTAAAAGCGTTACGTGATACTGTTTCAGAGGATGAAATAATTTTAAAAATAGCAGAAATTTATAAGCAATTTAATGTAATGTCCGATTGCCCGGCAGATGAAATTAGGCGTGCTGCACATACAGCAATTGCATTAGACAAACTGGTTGCAAAGTACAATCTTGGCTCAATGGCTTATTATTACGATGGGGTGGCAGGAAATGATTACGAAAATATTATCACTTCAATTATTGTCGGGAGTTCGTTGCTCACTGCTAGACATATTCCGGTGGCGGGCGAAGCTGATGTGAAAAATGTACAGGCTATGAAAATCTTAGATGCTTTTGGCGCGGGAGGATCGTTTACCGAGTTTTATTTAATGGATTATGAAAAAGATGAAATACTGCTTGGACATGATGGCCCCGGGCATATAGTCATTGCCGAAGGGAAACCTGTTTTAAAACCGTTACGTGAATATCATGGTAAGTCGGGAAAAGGAATATCGGTAGAAATGAAAGTGAAGAACGGGAAAGTAACCCTTTTATCGGTAGTCCAAACGTTTGACGGTAAGCTTAAATTATTGGTTGCAGAAGCAGAATCCATACAGGGCCCGATTCTGGAAATAGGAAATACAAATAGTCGTTATAAATTCCCTATTGGCATCCGTAATTTTGTAAACGAATGGTGTAAAGCCGGCCCCGCACACCATTTGGCAATAGGCACCGGACATATTGCATCGAAAATCCATAAGCTGGGGGCACTTTTAAATATAGAGGTAATACAAATAAGTTGAGCTAATATGAATAACTGCTATGAATGTACTTTTGAAGTGGAATTATTTGGGAAAGTTCTTACAGTAAAAGCTTCTGAATATTGGGAGAAAAAAGGCACTGAACTCAATTGGGAAGCAAGTGTTGATGACAGAATCGTTGCCGGAGATGAAATTTACCGGGATAATAAACTAATTGATTTTGTAGCCATTGGCTCTTTCTATTTCGACGTCTCCGAAGGCAACAATCCAAAAGCTAAATACAAGATTGTTGCTGTAGATGGTGACGGGAATAAATCGAAATAAGTGATGAATGAAAAACAACATATAAAATAAAACTATGTCTATGAAAAAAGTTTTGTTTATCCTTTTCATCTATTCATTGTCGCTCAATGCACAGATTAATCTAAATTACAGAGAAAAATTAAATATAGATTTTGGATGGAAATTCTATTTAGGAGATGTGATTGATGGCTCCAAAATCAGCTATAACGATAATAGCTGGCGAACCCTGAATTTGCCACACGATTGGAGCATTGAAGGTGAATTTAACAAAAACAATCCAGGCGGAGGGGCAACAGCTTATTTGCCTACAGGAATTGGCTGGTACAGGAAAATTCTTTCTCTTCCTGAAACAATAAAAAACAAAAAGGCTATCATTCAGTTCGATGGTGTATTCATGAATAGCGATGTTTGGGTTAATGAGCATTTCATTGGCAGATATCCAAATGGCTTTAATTCATTTTATTATGACATTTCAGATTTTATCCAACCAGGCAATAATACAATTGCCGTTAGGGTAGATAATTCAAATCAACCTGCAAGCAGGTGGTACACAGGCTCGGGCATATACAGGCATGTGTGGCTTACGATAACCGATCCGTTGCATATCGAACAATGGGGTACAACCATAACTACTCCGGAGGTAACTAACGAATCTGCTACCATTAACATTTCCACAAGAATTCGTGTAGGCGCGTATCCTGAAACAAAATGGTTCTTTTTCGATATGGATACATCAAAATTTAAATTCATTTCGAAGATATGTAAGCTTACTACAAAAATATTCGATGATCAAAATAACTTTGTTGGCCAAACAACCACCGAAGTTACAATCCCAAATTTTACCAAACTCGAAGTAAAACAAGAAATCAAAATAAAAAACCCGAATTTGTGGTCAACTACAACGCCACGCCTTTA
The DNA here is from genome assembly GCA_003141525.1 of Bacteroidales bacterium. Classification (GTDB taxonomy): domain Bacteria; phylum Bacteroidota; class Bacteroidia; order Bacteroidales; family VadinHA17; genus LD21. The sequence goes on along the minus strand of PLML01000159.1, from coordinate 3,672 downwards.
CAAGGCTTACTCTGTTTTAGAAGCCGATTCTAAAGCTCTTGATGATTACATTACTTCTTTCGGTATTCGAAAATTTACTTTTGATCCTATAAAAGGCTTTATGATAAATGATAAGCCTATGAAAGTAAAAGGCGTATGTATTCATCAAGATGCAGGACCACTTGGCAGCGTCATTCCAAAAAAGATTTGGGTTCGTAAATTACAGATTTTGAAAGAAATGGGCTGCAACGGCATTCGTAATCATTGTGCTAACTCGCCCGAATTTTTAGATGTTTGTGATAGTCTTGGCTTCATGGTTTTAAACGATGCATTCGATGAGTGGTCAGAAAACTGGGAACGCACCTTCAGCGAAAGTTCACGTGGTAAGGTTGAATATGGGTACAACAAATATTTCGATCAATGGTGCGAAACCGATTTGCGTAATTTTATCAGAAGAGACAGGAACCACCCTAGCGTTTTTATGTGGAGTCTTGGAAACGAAATTCCTGAACAATATTCTCATACCGATGATGCCGTCAACAAGTTGATAAAGCTAATCAGAATCAGTCAGGAAGAAGACCCAACAAGACCTAACACATTAGCATTGGAAGGAAATATACGACTAAAATTGAACGATAATTTTACCGATTTGGTTGATGTTACAGGTTTTAACTATGTTGACCAGAAAAATCACGAAAAATATTATGAGAACTACCATAAAACGCACCCAAACCGGATGATTTTGGGTACCGAAACCTTCGATAATTCATTAGGTAATTGGCTTGCAGTTCGCGATAACAATTATACCGTAGGGCAATTTATGTGGGTTGGAATTGACTACTTGGGTGAAGCCGAAGCTTTTCCAAATCATGGTTGGGCGAATGGCTTGGTTGATATCAACCTGAACCCAAAACCCGAGTATTTTTTCAGGCAAAGTTTGTGGGCAGAAAAACCTATGGTGTACCTGGCTGTTGGCAACCCACATATGCAAGCAACAAACTTACAGGATATATGGAATATGCCAAATGTTGAAGCCAACTGGAATTGGATTGCACAATCGGTTCAAAAAGTGAATTGTTATACCAATTGTGAAGAAGCAGAGCTTTTTCTGAATGGGAAATCGTTTGGAACAAAACAGTTGATAGATTTCCCCGATTACATTCTAAAATGGGATGTGCCATATTTACCCGGAATACTTAAAGTAGTTGGTAAAAACAAAGGAAAGGAAGTGTGCAACTACCAACTTGAAACAACCACTGAACCGGCTAAACTTCAAGTTACAACCGTTGATAATTCTATTACAGCTGATGGTCGTGATATTGCTGTAATAAATATCGCCGTAACCGACAAAAAAGGACTTATACTTACAAATGCTGAAAACCTAATCACTTTCGAAATTGCCGGAGAAGGTCAAATACTAGCAGCAAGCAATGCAAACCAATCGGAAGAATCGCCGTTTAAAACGACAAAAATGAAAGCATTTCATGGGAAATGCCAGGTAATTGTTCAATCGACAACACAAAATGGAATTATTACATTAACAGTGAAAGCGGGAGGATTACCTGCCGCTTCGATAGTGATTAACACAAAATAATGTTGAATAACTTAATGTCTGGTCAATTTGAAAATGATTTAACCACCAAGGTGATGGTAATAAATAGATTTAAATAATAAATAAAATAAAGCATTATGAGTTCACGACGTACATTTTTAAAACAATCTTCTTTTGCAGGTATTGCTTTGGTAGTTGGCAATATTGATAATGTATTAGCCACGGGCGGCAATAAAGATTTTGTATATGAATCTAAGTTCATAAAAATACAACTATCACCGGAAAAGCCGCAGTTGACATATATTTCAACAGATAGTTTAGGCCAGTCCCAATTTAAAGTAAATCCCTTGTTAGAAAACGCAAATAGAAGTAATGTTAAGTATATCAGCAAGATAAATGGGAATAGTATTTCATATTATAAGAATGCTGCCAAAAATTCTATACCGGTTTGGAAAATAAAAGGCAAGGATAAAGAAATATTAATACAAACACAATGGAAAGAAGGAGAACGTCCAGAGCCTTTAAATGTTGTATTTTCTCAAAAGTTAAACCATTGTACAGTATTAGGCACAATGGCTGTAAATAAGCAAATACAATTTCCCTGTGTGTTACATTTTCCTGGTATGGGAACTTTTAGGGTATACTGTAGCAACCCCTCGATTACAATGTTTTATGATGCCTGTAGAAATTTAGAAAATTCGATATCTCCTGATGCAAAAGGGGAATATGAACAGCAATATGTAAAAATTGCTTTACCGGCAGCAGATGCTCAACATCCTGATATAAGCTATACATTTGAATCTGTTGCTATTTGTCCTGAGATAGTTATAATAAAAAATGATCCACGTTTTGACGGGTTCAGGAAGAATTTCATTAATATTTTTCAATTGAACCCACGCATAAGAGCACTGGCCAATAACAGTTCCAGCGACGCCTGCACATTTACCCTTTATTTGTATAGCGAAATGGCCAGGTATACCCCTGAATTGGTGGAAGGTCTTACAGCTATGGATTTAGTGAGAAATACGCTGGATAGGTACATAGAAGGGATGAAGGGCTATGGACAGGTAGGATATGCTGAAAACTATGGTTGGGCAAGCAAATTCACCTCATCTGATAGTATGCCTTCATTGATTATCTCAGCGTGTTACTACATTCTTCAAACCAAAGACCACAATTGGGCGACAAAAAATTATGCCCGAATTAAAGAATGGGCAAGTGCAATGATCGGAACCGATAAAAATGATGATGGAATTATTGAGTACGGGTACTCTGGGAATGCAAATACCTGGAACGCCAGAGATGATAAAGAGTTTAAGAGACCATCCAATTGGTGGGACACTATCGGGTTCGGGCATGATGACGCTTATTCAAATGCCCTTGCATATAGGGCATGCACGTTACTTTCTGAAGTAGCTACAAGTATAAATAACACAGGCGATAGCAAATACTTTGATTCTTTTGCCTCAAAACTCAAAAGTAACTATTACGATAGGTTCTATAATCCTGAAACCGGTGTATTAGCAGGTTGGAAAAGCGAAGACGGCAAACTGCACGATTATTATTTCACTTTCGTGAACAGTATGGCAATTTGTTATGGGTTAATTGACGAAGAAAAAGCCAAACGCGTGATGAATGTGTTGTTGAATAAAATGAAGGAGGTTGGGTTCACAGACTTTAGACTGGGACTTCCCGGAAATCTTATACCTATTAGAAGAGAAGATTACACGGATAGAGATCATCGGTGGGGATATGGGGCTAAAGAAGATGGTTCGGACGGTTTCCAAATATATGAGAATGGAGGCGCCACGGGCTGTTATGCATATTTTACACTTCATGCTTTATTTAAAATAGATATGTGCGAAGAAGCAGAAGCAATATTATTTCCAATGCTCGAAAGTTATTCGAAAGGCGAATTCGAGGGAAACTGCCCTGGAAGTGAGATGACTAAAGATTGGAAAACATGGAGTGGCGAATGCTGGGGCTATGAAGGCTTCCTGGTCGATAATTACCTTCCCCTGCTGGCTGTCCTGGATATTTCTGAAACAACTTAAACCAACATAAATAAGCACAAACCTTTTAATATGATTCATTTAATTTAAGTATTTTAAGATTAACGTTATAATACTCCCCAAAATTAG